>JBQCEN010000176.1:0-9003 GCA_051960215.1 Pararhizobium sp. | reverse complement strand
TGGGCGACCATGATGATGCCCATGCCGCCCTCCTCCTTGAGCCGCTGGATGACGTCGAGGATCAGCGCCGATTCCTTGGCGCCCATCGCCGCCGTCGGCTCGTCGAGCAGGAGCAGGTTCGCCTTCTGGTAGACGGACCGGGCGACCGCGATCGCCTGGCGCTGGCCGCCGGACAGCTTTGCGACCTCGACGTCGACCGAAGGGATGTTCACACCCATGCGGTCGAGGTGCTCGATCGCCGCCTTGCGCATTGCCGCGTCGTCGAGGATGCCGAGCGGGCCGCCGCGCACCGGCTCGCGCTGCAGGAACATGTTGCGGTAGACGTTGAGCTCGTTGATTAGCGCCAGGTCCTGGTAGACCACCTCGACGCCGAGGCTGCGCGCATGCGCCACCGAGCGCAGCGTCACCGGCTTGCCGTTCAGGTGCAGCTGGCCGCTCGTCGGCTGATGGTATCCGGTGAAGATCTTCATCAGCGTCGACTTGCCGGCGCCGTTGTCGCCGAGGAGCGCTAGCACCTCGCCGCGGTTGAGGTGCAGGTTGATGTCGCGCAGCGCCGTCACCTGCCCGAAGGATTTCGAGACATGCTCCGCCCGGAGCACTTCGTCGGCCGCCATCAGAGGCCCCCCCGTTCCTTGAGAAGCGTCAGGCGGATGTTGACGGCCATCGTCACCAGGATCGCCCCGCCGAGGATCATGTCGAAGGTGTAGGCGCTGACGCCGAGAAGCGTGAAGCCGTCCTTCAGGATGCCGAGCACGGCCGCGCCGATCAGCGCGCCGATGATCGTGCCGACGCCGCCGGTGAGCAAGGTGCCGCCGATCACCGCGCCGGCGATCGCCGAGAACATGATCTCCGTGCCGCCGGCCAGCGGATCGATGGAGCCGATGCGGAATGCGTCGAGGATGCCGGCAAGCCCGCCGAGCATGCTGCAGAGGACGAAGTTGCCGGTCTTGATGAGGCGCACCTTAATGCCGACCTCGGCCGCGCCGATCGGGTTTCCCCCGGTCGCGACAGTATGCAGGCCCCAGCGCGTCTTGTGGAGGACGAACTGAAGCGCGATGGCGAGCACGACCGCCCAGACCGCCTGCGCCCACGGATTGCCGCCGAAGGCAGCCGTGAAGGCCGGCCCCGCCTGCGGCTGCACCGGGAAGCCGCCGGAGATGCTGAGCGTGAAGCCGTTGATGAGGAAGAGCGTGCCGAGCGTCGTGACGAAGGACGGCAACCGCAGGAGCGTCGTGATCGCGCCGTTGATCAGCCCGACGACGCCGGCGGCGGCGAGCGCCGCGATGACCGCGAGCCAGATCGGCGCGCCGGCCGCGGCCGCGAAGAACATGACGAAGGGCGTCAGCGCATAGACCATGCCGACGGAAAGGTCGAGCTCGCCGCAGACGAGCACGAACACCTCGCCGGCCGCGATGATCGCCGTCGTCGCAGAATAGGCGACGAGGTTGGAGAGGTTGGCGCCCGACAGGAAGGCCGCGCTCGAGACCTGGAAATAGATGACGAGCAGGATGCCGGCGATGAGGATGCTCGCCTCACGCTGGCGCAGGAAGAAGAGGCCGGCGGCCCGCAGGGGCCCCCGGCTTCCGCCGTCTCGTGTTGACCGGCCGGGCGCCTGCCCGGCCTTCGTCTGATCGCTCATGTCCACCCGCTCAGCCGCCGATCGGCCCCGAGCGCTCGATCACCTTCTGCGCGCTCGCATTGCCCTCGAAGCGGCTCTGCGTCTTGAGGTAGGGCTGGACGCTGTCCTTGGTGACGAACTTGAGGCCGGTGTTGATCTCCGCCGGACCCGTGAGGCCGCCGGAGAGCTTGAAGAGGAACATCTCCATCACCGTGTAGAAGCCCTGCAGATAGGGCTGCTGGTCGATGGTGAAGTCGAGATGGCCGGCATTGATCCCGTCGAGCGTGTTCGGCAGGAGGTCGAAGCCGCCGCCGCGCACGCCCTTCTCGTGCAGGCCGTATTTTTGCATCGTCTTGGCGACGGCCATGGTGCTGCCGGCGTCGACGGCGAACATGCCCTTCAGGTTCTTGTGGCCGACATAATAGGCGTCGACGCGCGAGACCTCTTCGTTCACCGTCGGGCCGGTGGCGATCTGCTGCAGGTTGATCTTCTTGCCCGACGCCTTGATCGCATCGGACGCGCCGTCGAGCCGCGGCTGGATGTTGAGCTGGCCCGGCGTCGCGATGAAGCCGACGACGTCGCCCTCGTCGACGAGGCTGACGATCCGCTCGCCGAGCGCCTTGCCGGCGTTGTAGAGGTCCTGGCCGATATAGGCGAGGCGCTTGTTGTTCTTCGTGTCGGCGTTATAGGCGAAGACCGGGATGCCGGCCTGGAGCGCCCGCTCCGTCGGCTCGTTGAAGGCGGTCTGGTCGACGAGGCAGACGGCGATGCCGTCGGCCTTGGCGGCGATCGCCGTATTCATCGCGTTGACCATTTCCGAGGCGATCGACTTCTGCGAGCCGGTCCACTGGTAGGTGCAGCCGAGCAGCGCGCAGGCGTCGGCGATGCCGTACTGGGTCGGCACGAAGAACGGGTTCGTCGTCACGTGGTTGACGAAGACGAACTTCCACTGGTCGTGTTTCGGGAAATCCCCCTCGCCGCCGTCGGCCGCAAGCGCCGGTGTGGCGCCGAGAGCGGCCGCCGTACCGGCCGCGCCGGCGCCGAGCGCCCCGTAGAGCAGGGCACGGCGCGTCGCCATGATCCGCCGGGTGTTGTTCTGTTCGTCGTCGTAAGCCATCGTCTCCTCCGCTTCTGATGACACTCAACCGCTTCTGCCGCTCCGAAGACCTCCCGGAAGCGGGCGACGGAATCCGAGGCCGGACCCCGTCAGAAACCGCGCGCTGCGACACCCAAAGCCGGCGCCGCGCGCTGCCGAAATCCAGTTTGCTCCCATCCTCCCGATACGGCCAGAGCGGAAATTCGCCCGGGCCCGCACCCGAGGCCGGCATCGATCCGGACCGCGCGTCGCGACTTGCCCGCCGCGGCGCGGGAATGATGCCCCCGATGCAGCACAGGGTTGCGACCGTAACGTATACGTCAGCCGATTTCAACGCCCCCTGTTTCGAGGGCGCAAGATGCGTCAGTCGGTCACGCCGGAAGGCGTCCCGCCAATCCTTGCCGGCGGCGGCCGCGACGCCGGTGCCGCCTGGCCCGGCAGCGGCGGCCGGATAGGCCAGGCGCCGCCTCCGGCCTGCGCGCGCCGACGCCGCGACCGCGTCGATTGGCCCTTGTGTGGCCGCCCTCCGCTCGCTATGTAGCCTCCGCGCCAAGGCGCCGACCACGCATGCGGAGAGGTGGCAGAGTGGTTGAATGCACCGCACTCGAAATGCGGCATACGGGCAACCGTATCGGGGGTTCGAATCCCCCCCTCTCCGCCACAACACTATCCTGCCCCGTGTCCTTCGTCCCCCGCCCCGCCCGGATCAGCCGCGTCGCGCAAGCTGCAGCATCCGCAGGGCCACCACGCCTGCTCCGAGGACGATCGAGGCGCTGATAAGGAATGCCGCGCCGAGGCTCGTCCGCGATGCCGCGATCCCGGGGGCTGGGCTGCCCAGGCCGAGCGCGATGTCCAGGACCGCCGTGTAGATGCCCATGGCAAGGCCGCGGTCTTGCGCCGGGACGCCGCGGACCGCTTCCGCGCCGAAGCCCGGATAGACCAGCGAATAGCCGAAGCCGGCCAGCACGACGGCCGGCGACGGCGGCACGCGAGCCCGATGACGACGAGGCCCGCCGCCTCGACCCGCACGAACAGGAGCGCGACGCGCGCGCCGCCGAGCTTGTCCGGCAGGTTGGCCAAAGAGGAAGCGGGCCGCGATCAGCGCCACCGCATAGGCGGTATAGGCCAGCCATGCGTCATACAAGCAGCAGCGTCTTGATGGCGCGCCTCTCGTCCATCGCCTTGTAGCCTTCCGACACCTGCTCGAGCGGCAGTTTGAGGTCGAAGACCTTTCCCGGCTCGATCCGGCCTTCGAGCACCCTGTCCATCAGTTCGGGCAGGAAGCGGCGCACGGGCGCGGGGCCGCCGAGCATGCGCTTCTGGCCGAAGAAGAGCCCTTGGCCGTCGAAGCTGACGCCGTGCGGGACGCCGACATAGCCGATCGTGCCGCCGGGCCGCGAGCAGGCGAGCGCCTGGTTCATCGATTCCATCGTGCCGACGCATTCGAGCACGGAGTCGGCCCCCACGCCTTTCGTCATGTCGAGGATGCGCGCGATGCCTTCCTCCCCCCGCTCGGCGACGATGTCGGTCGCGCCGAACGCCGTCGCAAGCCTCTGCCGGCTCTCGTGGCGGCTCATGGCGATGATGCGCTCCGCACCCATTTCCCTGGCGGCCAGCACGCCCATCAGCCCGACGGCGCCGTCGCCGACCACGACCACGGTCGATCCGGCGCGCACTTCGGCGGCATCGGCCGCGTACCAGCCCGTGCCGAGGACGTCGGAGGCGGCCAGCATGTGGGGTACGAGATCGTCGGAGGGGACTTCGTCGGTCGCAACGAGCGTCCCGTCGGCAAGGGGAACGCGGGCATAGGGGGCCTGGGCGCCGGTCATGAACTCGCGCTGCACGCAGGACGACTGGAAGCCGAACCTACAGTGCGGGCAGGTATTGTCGGAGAGGCAGAAGGAACCGACCACGAACTGGCCGGGGCGCACGGCGCGGACATCGCTGCCGACCTCGACGACGATACCGCAGTATTCGTGGCCCATGTGCATCGGGCCATCGAGCGGCTGCAGCCCGCGATAGGGCCAGAGGTCCGAGCCGCAGATGCAGGTCGCGGAAAGCTTGATGATGGCGTCGGTCGGCTTCAGGATCTTCGGTTCGGCGACGTCTTCAAAGCGGATGTCTCCAGGCTTGTGCAGGACGGTTGCAAGCATCTTTCTCTCCCTTCGGGTTGTCGGGTTGCAGGGTGTCAAGCGGCGCAACCGGCGCCGCGGCATGCTTGGGTGCGCCGGCGGCTCTGCGTCGGGCGGGCCTGGACATGTCAGTCGATGCGCTCGATACGGAGCGGGAACTCGCCGCGTGCCAGCAGCGGCGCGAAACAGCCGAGCCGGATCCGGCCGGTCCGGCGCGGCATCGGCCGGCGTGTCATGCGTGACGGCTCCCGCCCCTCGAGGCCGCCGCTGCAATGGCAAATAGCGTCGAGCCGAAAAGAAGCACGGCGCTCAGCGCGAATGGGCTCCACCAGCCGGCCGCGTCGAACAGAAGCCCGCCCGCGAAGGCTCCGAAGGTGATGGCGAACTGGATCAGCGCGACCTGCAATCCTCCGCCCGCCTCGAGGTCGTCCGGGATCACCCGCGTCATCAAGGTATTCCAGGCGACGGGGATCGGCGTCGTGAACAGCCCCCAAAGGATCAGCAGCGCCGCGGTCGCGATGGCAAAGGGACCGAGAGCGATCAGCGAGAGCGCGATGATCGCCAGCGCTGCGGGCAGGCCGATCAGCACGGCGCCGAGATGCGCGCGAAGAACGAAGCCGATAACGGACGTGCCGACGAGGCCGGCGAGCCCCAGCCCGAGCAGGTCCATCGAGAGCGCATTCACGTCGAGCCCGGTGACGCCTTCGAGGAACGGGCGCAGGTAGGTGAAGAGCGAGAACTGCCCCCTGAAGGCAAGCGTGGTGGCGGCCATGCCGACGGCGAACACTCGATGGCCGAGCAAGCCGACTATGCGGCCGGCCGGAGCAGACGATTCCGCAGGCATCCTGGGAAGGACGGCGAGTTGCCAGGCCATCGCGGCAAGCCCGATCGGAACGACGATGAAGAAGGCGCCGCGCCATCCGATCAGGCCCCCGAGGAAGCTCCCGAGCGGGGCCGCGATGACCGAAGCGAACGCCGTTCCGCCCTGCAGCATGGCGATCGCCTTAGGCAGCTCGGCCGCCGAGACGATCCGGGCAAGAATCGCGGTCGACAGCGACCAGAAGCCGCCGATCGACACGCCGATGAGGGCGCGGCCCAGCATGAAGACCAGGCCGTTCGGTGCAAGGGTGATCGCCAGGCCGGAGACGACGAGCAGGGCGGTGTAGAGGAGGATGACCGTCCGCCGGTCGAACCTCGAGAGCAGCGGGTTGCCGAAGAGGCTGGCGACGACCGCGAACAGCCCCGAGACGGAGATCGCCTGGCCGGCCTGCCCCTCGTTGATGGCCAGGTCGCTTGCGATGGGCGTCAGCAGGCTGACCGGCATGAATTCCGAAGCCACCAGCACGAAGGTGAGCAGGGAAAGGCAGGTCACCGCGCCCCAGGCGCTCGGTGCCTTCACCAGCTGGCTGTCATAGGTCGTTTCCATGCGCTCCGGCCCGCGGGCGGGCCCTCCAAGGATTTCGTCGACGGTCATATAAATCGACGGCACTTCCCGGATTAGCCGTTACAGTCGGCATGGACTTATCGATTGATGACATGAATGGAGGGGGTGAGGCTCATGAACCGCCGCGACTTGGACGACATGCTATGGTTCCTGGCTGTGGCCGAGGAACGCAGCTTCACGAGGGCCGCCGCGAAGCTCGGCACGTCGCAGTCGACGCTCAGCCACACCATCAAGAGGCTCGAGGCGCGGCTCGGCATCCGGCTTCTCACGCGCACCACCCGCAGCGTTTCGCCGACGGAAGCCGGCGAGCGGCTCCTTCGGGTGCTGGCGCCGCGCATCGAGGATATCGAAAGCGACATCGACGCCCTGATGGCGTTTCGCGACAAGCCCTCCGGCACGGTGCGGATCAGCCTCTCCGATCACGCGCTCGACTGGATCGTCTGGCCGAAGCTGAAGCCGGTTCTGCGGCACTATCCGGACATCCACGTCGAGCTGAATGTCGACAACGGCTTCCGCAACATCGTCGAGGAGCGGTTCGACGCGGGCGTGCGGCTCGGCGAGAGCCTCGACAAGGACATGATCGCCGTCCGGATCGGCCCGGACTGGCGGCTCGTCGCCGTCGCCTCGCCGGATTACCTGTCTTCGCGCCACGTCCCGAAGACGCCACAGGACCTGGTTGGGCACAACTGCATCAACCACCGCCAGCCGCAGGCCGGCGGCCTCTACGCATGGGAGTTCGCGAAGGACGGGCGGGAGCTGCGGGTGCGTGTCGGCGGGCAGCTGACCTTCAACACGTCCCTTGCCATGGTCGACGCGGCCGCAAGCGGCTTCGGGATCGCATACGTGCCCGAGAACCTGGTGGTCGACGGGATCGCGTCGGGCCGGCTTGTGCAGGTGCTCGAGGACTGGACGCCCGAATTCTCGGGCTATCACCTCTATTACCCGACACGGCGGCAGAACTCGCCCGCTTTCGCCGTCATCGTCAACGCATTGCGCCATACGGCGTGAGTGTCGGGCAGCCGTCCGCCGAGGAGGCCTCGACGGAACGCCCGCTCCTGTCAGGGCCCGGTTCTGCTCCAGCGGTTGATCCGCGAGAACAGGCGGGCTGCGACCCAGTAGCTCGCCGCGGCGTAGATGATGACGATGAGGGCGATCAGGAACATGCGGTCGAGGTAACCGAAGGACTCGGAGTAGACGATGATGTAGCCGAGGCCGGATTGCGCGCCGAGGAATTCGGCGCCGAGGACCGCCGCCCAGGCCGCGCCGAGAGCCAGCAGCACGGCCGAGTGCAGCTCCGGCAGGATCGCCGGGATGATCACCGTACGGTAGAGGAACGGACGCGTCGCTCCGAAGGTCCGTGCGTTGTCCGTATAGACCGTCGGGACGTTGCCGACGGCGTTGACGACGGCGGCGAAGAAGATCACGCCGACGCCATAGGCGACGAAGCTCACCTCGCCGACGAAGGACAGGCCGAACCAGATCTGGAACAGCGGCAGCAGCGCGAGGAGCGGAAGCACCCGGAGCAGCTGGATGGGCGGATTGACGATCCGCCGGCCCCATTTCGACCAGGAGACGGCAAGGCCGAGGACGATCCCGATGATCGCTCCGCCCGCGAAGCCGGTGACGAGCCTGAGCAGCGTGGCGCCGCTGTGGTAGACGATGGCGAGCATCGCGTAGAGATAGCTCTCGCTGCCGCCGGCGGCGACGGAACCGAAGCCCCAGCCGCCCGGCCAGTAGAGCGACAGCGACAGGAGCGTCGTGCTGAAGACGACCTGCCAGCCCGGCACGAGCGGCACGCCCGGGACGATCTCCTCGGGAAACGCGATGGAAAGCGCCTGCCAGCCGCAGATGAGCGCCGCGAGGACGCTGAGGGCGACGGTGCGGTCCCGCAGGGAACTGGAGGATTTCGCCGTCATGAAACCACCTCGAAGGCGCGGGGCGCCTTGGTGCGGCCGAGACCGAGGTGATCGAGGAGGCAGCGCTTGATGTCGATCATGTGCGGCGTGGACAGGCTCTCCTCGCTGCGCGGCCGCCGGCTCTCGACCCGCAGGTCGTCGACGATCCTGCCCTCCCGCATCACCAGGATCCGGTCCGCCAGGGTGAGCGCTTCATCGACGTCATGGGTGACGAAGAGCACGGTCCGGCGGGCCGCCTCGCCCTCGTCCCAGAGTTCGAGCAGCACGTCGTGGATCTTGTGGCGCGTCACGTAGTCGAGCGCGCCGAACGGCTCGTCGAGGAGCAGGATCTTCGAGCCGTTGGCGAAGACCGTCGCGATGGCGACGCGCTTCAGCATTCCGCCCGAGAGCTCCCACGGCCAGGCGCCTGCGACGTGGGCGAGGCCGACGCGATCGAGATAGGTGAGCGCAAGCGCGCGGCGCTCGTTGCTCGGGACGCCACGGCACCTGAGGCCGTATTCGACATTGTCGATCACGGTCATCCAGGGGAAGACGCTGTCCTTCTGGAAGACGACGCCGCGGTCCGGCCCCGGTCCGAGAACCGCCGCTCCGGCGGCTGCGATCATGCCCTCGTTCGGCGTGTCCAGCCCGGCGCAGAGGTGGAGAAGGGTGCTCTTGCCGCAGCCCGACGGCCCGACGATGCAGACGAACTCGCCTTCGGCGATGCTCACGGCGACATTCGAGAGCGCGCGGATGGCGCTCCCGTCTCTGCGGCGGAAGGTGCGGCTGACGCCGGCCACCTCAAGTGCGGGCAAAGA
>JBQCEN010000175.1:0-22702 GCA_051960215.1 Pararhizobium sp. | reverse complement strand
CGGCAAGGTGATCGGCGTCGACACGACTGTCTTTTCGCCCTCCGACGGCAGTGCCGGAATTGCGTTTGCCGTGCCCGCCTCCACGGTTCAGGAGGTGGTCGCCGACCTCATGCGTCATGGCACCGTCGAGCGCGGCTGGCTCGGCGTCCAGATCCAGCCGGTGACGAAGGATATCGCCGAGTCGGTCGGCATGCCGACCGCCCACGGCGCGATGGTCGCCAACCTCGACCCGAGCACCCCGGCGAAGCGTGCCGGCCTCGCCGCCGGCGACGTCATCACCAGCCTCGACGGGAAGCCGATAGACGACCCCGCCGACCTCGCGCGGCGCGTCGCGCGCATGAAACCCGGCAGTTCAGTGGCCCTCGGTCTTTGGCGCGACGGCAAGGCGGAAACCATGTCGGTCGAGCTCGGCAAGATGCCGGGCGGCAACGAAGACGCCGCGGCATCCGCAGCCGCGCCGGCGAAGGCCGCGCCCACCGGGCACGGGCCTCTCGCCCGCTTCGGGCTGACCGTCGTCCCCGCGGAGGGTGGACGCGGCGCGCTGGTGACCGATGTCGATCCGCTGTCGTCGGCGGAACGGCGCGGTCTGCGGCCGGGCGACGTGATCATCTCCGTCAACGGGACCAGCGTCCGCACCGCCGACGACGTCCTGAACGCGATCTCGGCTGCCGCCGCGGAAAAACGCAAGGCGGCGCTTTTCCGGGTGGAGAACAACCACCAGGGCCGTTTCGTCGCACTGCCGATCGATCTCGGATGATCGTCGCGTCTTGCGCGTTTGGTCAGGAAATGAAGCCGGCTGTGCAGTCGAGGCAAAGCATCTTATGGTCGCTTGCATGAAGATACTGATCATCGAGGACGATCTCGAGGCCGTCGATTACCTGACCAAGGCCTTCCGCGAGTCCGGCATCGTCGCCGACCATGCCGTGAATGGAGAAGACGGGTTTCATATGGCCTCGGAGGGCCAGTACGACGTCCTCGTCGTCGACCGCATGCTGCCGAAGCGCGACGGGCTTTCCGTCATCGCCGACCTGCGCGACCGGAAGGTGGAGACGCCCGTCCTGATCCTCTCGGCATTGGGCCAGGTCGACGACCGCGTGACGGGCCTGCGGGCGGGCGGCGACGATTACCTGCCGAAGCCCTACGCATTCTCGGAATTGCTCGCGCGCGTCGAGGTCCTCGGGCGCAGGAAGGGCGGGCGCGACGAGACGCTCTACCGGGTCGGCGATCTCGAGCTCGACCGTCTGAGCCACGAGGTGCGGCGGGCCGGGCAGAACGTCCTGCTCCAGCCGCGTGAGTTCCGGCTTCTCGAATACCTGATGAAGAACGCCGGCCAGGTCGTGACCCGCACCATGCTGCTCGAGCACGTCTGGGACTATCACTTCGACCCCCAGACGAACGTCATCGACGTCCATATCTCCCGGCTGCGCGGCAAGATCGAAAAGGACTTCGATACGCCGCTCCTGCACACGATCCGCGGCGCCGGCTATATGATGAAGGCGGAAGAATGAGGTTGCCGCCGCGCTTCCGCCGGTCGAGGCCCGGTTGCCCTTGATCGAGCGGCTTTCCGTCCTCTTCCGGACCACCGCGGTCCGCCTTTCCGCGCTCTATCTCCTGCTTTTCGCCGTCTGCGCCATCGTCCTCGTCTTCTACGTGACGGCGATGTCGGAAGGCCTGCTGCGCTCGCAGACGCGCGAGGCCGTCGCAGGCGAATTGCAGATCCTCGGCCAGGCCTACGAGAGCGGCGGCATGGCGACGCTGGTGCGGGTCGTCGAGCAGCGCTCGCGCCAGCCGGGCGCCAATCTCTACACGATCGCCTCGCCCGCCGGCGACATCCTCGCCGGCAACGTCGCCTCCCTCCAGCCGGGCGTGCTCGACGAGGAGGGTTGGACGCAAATCCCCTTCCGCTACGAACGCTACACCGACACCGGCAGCGACGTGCCGCACACCGCGCTCGCCCAGGTCATCCGCCTGCCGAACGGCCTGCGGCTGCTGGTCGGCCGCGACCTGGGCGAGCCCGAACGCTTCCGCGGCCTGATCCGCCAGGCGCTGATGGTGGCGCTCGCGATCATGGGCGCCGGCGCGCTGGCGATCTGGTTCTTCATCGGCCACGGCGCCCTGAAGCGCATCGACCGCATGTCGGAGGCGAGCCAGAAGATCATGGAGGGCGACCTCAGCCAGCGTCTGCCGATTGCCGGCTCCGGCGACGAATTCGATCGCCTGTCGGAATCGCTGAACGCCATGCTCAGCCGCATCGAGAAGCTGAACGAGGGCCTCCGCCAGGTCTCCGACAACATCGCGCATGATCTGAAGACGCCGCTGACGCGGTTGCGCAACCGCGCCGAGGCGGCGCTTGGCGACGGCGAGAGGACGGAGCATTACCGCGCGGCGCTGGAGGAGGCGATCGCCGAGTCCGACCAGCTCATCCGCACCTTCAACGCCCTCCTGATGATCTCGCGCGTCGAGGCGGGTTCGAACGCCGCCGAGATGAAGCCGGTCGACCTCTCGGCGATCGCCGCCGACGCCGCCGAGCTGTACGAACCGCTGACGGAGGAGGCGAGCCTCCGGCTGGTGAGCGACATTGCCCCCGGCGTCACCGTCAACGGCAACCGCGAACTCATCGGCCAGGCGATCAGCAACCTCATCGACAACGCGATCAAATATGCCGGCGACCGCGAGGCGGCGGAAATCCGGCTTCTGCTTTCCGGCCAACCGGACGGCGCCGTCCTCTCCGTCATCGACAACGGCCCGGGCATTCCGCCGGAAAAGCGCGATGAGGTTGTCAAACGCTTCGTCCGGCTCGACGAGAGCCGCTCCAAGCCGGGGACCGGGCTCGGCCTTGCCCTTGTCAACGCCGTCATGGCGCTTCACGGTGGCCGGCTGGAACTGGACAGCAACGACGCAACCGGCGGCCGCGGCCTCAAGGCGTCGATGGTCTTCCCGACGGACAGGGCGAGGAAATGAATCAGATTGCCAAAGAAGCGGCGCAAACCGATGATTCGCGGCTGCTTTCGCTAAAAATATCGCCTGTTGCGCCCCTGTCGTCCGAAGAAGCGGACGGCATCCTTGCGGATCTCCTTCGCGCCGCTGGAGTCGGCTCTCGCCTTGCCGCGATCCTCAAGAAGCGAAGCCCGGCGCGCGACTTCCTAGGCGCCGCCCTGTCGCTCTCGCCTTATCTGCGCGATGCGGCGCTCGCCGACCCGCCGCTGGTCGCGCGGGCGCTGAGCATGCCCCTCGAGGAGGAGATCGCGGCGCTCGTCTGGGCGGCGCGCGACGCCTGGAGGAACGATGAAGGGACGCCGGCGCCCGAAGCCGCCGTCATGGCGAATCTCCGCCGCATCAAGCGCGAGACGTCGTTCCTGATCGCGCTAGCCGACCTCGCGGGCGTCTTCTCGGCGGCCGAGAGCGCGCGGCACCTGAGCGCCCTTGCCGGAGCGAGCCTGCAGGCGGCCGTGGATCACCTGCTCCTTGCCGCTCATGAGGCCGGAAAGCTTCGCATCTCCGATCCTGATAAGCCTTCGAAGGGTTCGGGCCTGATCGTCCTCGCCATGGGCAAGCTCGGCGCGGAAGAGCTCAACTACTCCTCCGACATTGATATCGTCCTCTTCTATGACCCGGCCGCGCGCATCGTCGAGCCGATGGAGGCGACGGAGACCTTCGCAAGGCTGGCGCGCCGCCTGGTGCGCATCATGCAGGAGCGCACCGCCGACGGCTACGTCTTCCGCACCGACCTGAGGCTGAGGCCGGATCCGGGCTCGACGCCGCTTGCGATCCCGGTCGAGGCGGCTCTCAACTATTATGAGGGCAGGGGCCAGAACTGGGAGCGTGCCGCCTTCATCAAGGCGCGCCCCGTCGCCGGCGACATCGAGGCGGGAGAGGCCTTCTGCCGCGAGCTCGTGCCCTTCGTCTTCCGCAAATATCTCGATTACGCCGCGATCGCGGACATCCACTCGATCAAGCGCCAGATCCACGCTCACAAGGGCCACGGCGAGATCGCCGTGAAGGGCCACAACGTCAAGCTCGGCCGCGGCGGCATCCGCGAAATCGAATTCTTCGTCCAGACGCAGCAGCTGATTGCCGGTGGCCGCATGTCGAGCCTGCGCGCCCGCCGCACCGATGCGGCGCTCGACGGGCTCGCCTCTGCGCACTGGATCAGCCCCGACACCGCCAGCGAGCTCAAGGCCGACTACTGGTACCTGCGAGATGTCGAGCACCGTATCCAGATGGTCCGCGACGAGCAGAGCCATACGCTGCCGGAAAGCGACGAGGAGCTTCGGCGCATCGCGCTGATGATGGGAGAGCCCGATGCCGAGGCCTTTTCCGTGCGCCTGGTGCGGACGCTGCGCAGCGTCGAGCACCATTATGCCGAGCTCTTCGAGAAGGAGGCCCGGCTTTCGACCGCGACCGGCAACCTCGTCTTCACGGGTGAGGGCGACGATCCGGGCACGATCGAGACGCTTAAGGCGCTCGGTTTCTCCCGACCCTCCGACATAGCACACGTGATCCGCACCTGGCACTACGGCCGCTACCGCTCCACGCGGTCGGTGGAAGCGCGCGAGCGGCTGACGGAGCTGACGCCGAGCCTGCTTCAGGCCTTCGGCGCGACCCGCCGCGCCGACGAGGCGCTCCTGCGGTTCGATGCCTTCATCTCGGGCCTGCCCGCGGGAATCCAGCTGTTCTCGCTGCTCGGCAACAATCCGGGGCTCCTCTCGCTGATCGTCACCATCATGTCGGCGGCGCCGCGCCTTGCCGACATCATCGCCCGGAAGCCGCACGTCTTCGACGGCATGCTCGATCCGACGCTCCTCGCGGAACTGCCGACGCGCGCTTATCTCGCCGACCGGCTTGCGGCCTTTCTCGATCGCCAACTCGCCTATGAGGAGGTGCTCGATCGCCTGCGCATCCTCGCCGACGAACAGAAGTTCCTGATCGGCGTGCGGCTGCTGACGGGCGCCATCTCCGGGGCGCGCGCCGGCGAAGCCTTGAGCGACCTCGCGGACCTGATCGTCGAGGCGGCGCTCGGCGCCGTCGCGTCCGAGATGGAACGCGCCCATGGCAAGGTCCGGGGCGGCCGCGCCGCCGTGATCGGCATGGGCAAGCTCGGCAGCCGCGAACTGACCGCCGGCTCCGACATCGACATCATCCTCCTCTATGATCACGAGGCGGGATTCGCCGAATCCGATGGGTTGAAGCCGCTCGACCCGGTCCGCTACTACACGCGCCTGACGCAGCGCCTGATCGCCGCGCTCTCGGCGCCGACGGCGGAGGGCGTGCTCTACGAGGTCGACCTCCGGCTGCGTCCGTCCGGAAACAAGGGCCCGGTCGCGACGAGCCTTGCATCCTTCCGCAAATACCAGCGCGAGGAGGCCTGGACCTGGGAGCAGATGGCATTGTCCCGCGCCCGGGTCGTTGCGGGCGACGAGAGCCTCGGCGCAGCGGCCGCTGCCGAGATCGCAGAAATCCTCAGGCGCCCGCGCGACGAAGCCAAGGTCGCGACCGATGTCCGGGAGATGCGGGCGACGATCGAGGAGGAGAAGCCGCCGCGCGACCCGTGGGACCTGAAGCTCGTCCCCGGCGGCCTGATCGATATCGAGTTCGTGGCGCAGTATCTCGCGCTGGTCGCCGGCGGCACGGCCGGGCGCGCCGATACCGCGACGATCGCGACGCTGAAGGCCCTCGGCGCCGGTCGTCTTCCGCCGGAAGCCCTCGCGACCCTGACAGAGGCGCTGGCGCTCTATTCGGAGATCACGCAGCTCCTGCGGCTCTGCCTCGAAGGTCCTTTCGACCCCAAGGATGCCCCCGCCGGCCTCCTCGACCTGCTTTGCCGCACCCTCGACTTTCCCGACATCGGAAGCCTCGAAGCGCATCTGGCCGCGACGGGCCGGACGGTGCGGACCGTCTTCAACGAGAGCGTCGGCAAGAGGAACGGCCGCTTGAAAGGCTAGGTCGCCTCCCGCAGGATCGTCGTGCCCTTGCCCTGCGCGTTTCTTCAATGTAGAACATAACAAGAACAAGCCTAGGGAGACTATCATGCGCCAGAGCGGCAAGCTGGACTATCTCGAAATGCCCGCGACGGGCGGGACACTCGACCGGGTGAAGAACTTCTATGCCGGCGTCTTCGGCTGGCGGTTCACCGACTACGGACCGACCTATGCGGCCTATGACGAGGGGCTCGAGGGCGGCTTCCAGGCGGATGCCGGCGAGGGGACGGCAGCGCCGTTGCCGGTGCTTTACGCCGACGATCTGGAGGCGACGCTGAAGGCGGTGCGCGAGGCGGGCGGCGAGGTTCGGCGCGAGATCTTCGCCTTCCCGGGCGGCCGGCGGTTCCATTTCGCCGATCCGGCCGGCAACGAGGTCGCCGTCTGGAGCGACAGGAACGGCTGAGCGGCGACGCCCGCAACTTGCGCAGGCCGTCCGGCTTCTGTACCTCTTCGACGAGAGGACATCGAGGCGATCTGTCGCGGGGGCCATGGCGGACTTCCCAACCGATATCGAAATCGCGCGCTCCGTCACGCCCCGGCCGATCGCCGAGATCGGCACGAGCGTCGGCATCCCATCCGGCGACCTCCATCCCTACGGCCCCGACATGGCGAAGGTGTCGCGCCGTTTCATCGCCTCGCTCGGTGGCCGTCCGAGCGGCCGGCTGATCCTCGTCACCGCGATCAGCCCGACGCCGGCGGGCGAGGGCAAGACCACCACGACGGTCGGCCTCGGCGACGGCCTCTCGCGGATCGGACGCAAGGCGATCATCTGTATCCGCGAGCCGTCGCTCGGGCCCTGCTTCGGCATGAAGGGCGGGGCGGCCGGCGGCGGCCGGGCGCAGGTGATCCCGATGGAGGATATCAACCTCCACTTCACCGGCGATTTCCATGCGATCACCTCGGCGCACAACCTGCTCTCCGCGCTGATCGACAACCACGTCTATTGGGGCAACCGGCTCGGGATCGACGTTCGCCGCATCACCTGGCGCCGCGTGATGGACATGAACGACCGGGCATTGCGCCAGATGGTCTCCTCGCTCGGCGGCGTCGCCAACGGCTTCCCGCGCGAATGCGGCTTCGACATCACCGTCGCCTCCGAGGTGATGGCGATCCTCTGCCTGGCGCGCGACCTGGAGGATCTCGAGCAGCGGCTCGGCGCGATCATCGTCGGCTATTCGCACGACAAGCGCCCGGTCTTCGCACGCGAGCTCAAGGCGGAAGGTGCGATGGCCGTCCTCCTCAAGGACGCGATCCTGCCGAACCTCGTGCAGACGCTCGAAGGCACCCCGGCCTTCGTCCACGGCGGTCCTTTCGCCAACATCGCCCATGGCTGCAATTCGGTGGTGGCGACGCGGACGGCGCTGAAGCTCGCCGACTACGTCGTCACCGAAGCGGGCTTCGGTGCCGATCTCGGCGCCGAGAAGTTCTTCGACATCAAGTGTCGGAAGGCCGGTCTTGAGCCTGCGGCGGCGGTCGTCGTCGCCACCATCCGCGCGCTCAAGATGAACGGTGGCGTGGCGCGCGAAGACCTCGGCACGGAAAATGTCGAAGCCGTGCGCCAGGGCGCGGTGAATCTCGGCCGCCATGTCGAGAACGTCCGCAAGTTCGGCATCCCGGCGGTGATCGCGATCAACCACTTCACGACCGACACGCCGGCCGAGATCAAGGCCATTCGCCGCTTCGCCGCCACCCTCGGCGTCGAAGCCGTCACCTGCCGCCACTGGGCCGAGGGTTCCGCCGGCATCACCGAGCTCGCCGAGAAGGTGGCCGCACTTGCCGATGGCGGAACGGCGCGCTTCCATCCGCTCTATCCCGACCGCATGCCGCTCTTCGAGAAGATCGAGACGATCGCCATGCGCATCTACCACGCCGGTGAGGTGACGGCGTCGAAGGCGGTGCGCGACCAACTCGCCGAATGGGAGCGGCAGGGCTACGGCGACCTGCCCGTCTGCATGGCGAAGACGCAGTATTCCTTCTCCGCTGACCCGACATTGCGCGGCGCGCCGAGCGGCCACGTCCTGCCGCTCCGCGAGGTTCGCCTCGCCGCCGGCGCCGGCTTCGTCGTCGCGATCTGCGGAGACATCATGACTATGCCCGGCCTGCCGCGCACGCCCTCGGCCGAGCGTATCCGGCTGAACGAGGCGGGGCTGGTCGAGGGGCTGTTTTGATCGGGCCGGCAGGTGCTGCAGGCGGCTCTTCCTGGGGACAGCATCGGCCGATATCTCTGCGGCTTCCGCAGCGACGGGATCGTTAAGACTTTATTCATCGGATCGGAGCTCCGGTGGCTGCGTCGGCCACAGGCCGCGTTCGTTGGGGACAGGAGAAACCGGATCATGCGCTGCAGCGCTTCAACACTTCTCGCCGCCGTCACTCTCTCGGCGACCGTGGTCCATGGCGCCCAGGCAGCGGAGCAGGCGTCGCTGAAGAGCATCGTCGACGGCGCGATCCGGCCGGTGATGGAGCACTACGGCATCCCGGGCATGGCGGTCGGAGTCATCACGCCCGATGCGGAGATGATCTTCGACTATGGCGTCGCCTCGAAGGAGTCGGGGAAGCCCGTGACGCGCGAGACGCTCTTCGAGGTCGGCTCCGTCAGCAAGACCTTCACCGCGACGCTTGCGTCTTATGCCGCTGAGGAAGGGGACCTCTCGCTCTCCGATCCCGTGGCCAAATATCTGCCGTCGCTGAAGGGCAGCAGCTTCGGCGGTCTGAGCCTGCTCGAGCTCGGGACCCACATGTCGGGCAGCCTGCCGCTGCAGGTGCCGGATGCGGTCGCCGACGACGAGCAACTGATAGACTATCTCCGTCACTGGAAGCCCGAACACGAGCCGGACGCCTACCGCTCCTATTCCAATGTCAGCATCGGGATGCTCGGCCTGATCACGGCGAAGAGCATGAAGGGCGACTTCGCCACGCTGATGCGCGACAAGGTCTTCGGGCCGCTGGGCCTGCACCACACCTACCTTCACGTGCCCGATGCGGAGCAGAAGAACTATGCGCAGGGCTATACGAAGAAGGGTCAGCCGATCCGGGTGGCGCCCGGCCTTCTCGATACGGAGGCTTATGGCGTGCGCACGACGGCGGCGGACATGAGCCGCTTCGTCGCGGCCAACCTCAAGATGCGCGACATCGGCGGGCCGCTCGGCCGGGCGATCGCGGCGACGCACACCGGCTATTTCAAGGTCGGGCCGATGGTGCAGGACCTGATCTGGGAGCAGTATCCCCATCCGGCGCCGCTCGAGGACCTGCTCGAAGGCAATTCTTCCGAGATGGGGCTCAAGCCGAACCCGGCGCAGCGCATCGAGCCGCCGCTGAAGCCGCAGGAGGACGCTCTGCTCGACAAGACCGGCTCGACGAACGGCTTCCGCGCCTATGTCGCCTTCATCCCGTCCCGGAAGCTCGGCATCGTGATGCTCGCAAACCGATACTACCCGAACGAGGCGCGGGTGAAGGCGGCCTACGCGATCCTGAGCCGCCTGGATGGCGCCCGGCCGTCAAGCGACTGATGGGTCAAGCCGTATCCGCCGCCGGTTCTCTTACTCGCAGAGCCGGAACCCGCTGCTGCGCTCCATCACGTCGAGGTGCAGGTTGTCCTCGTGCGCTTCGTCGGCGTGGGGTCCGAGGACAGTCGTGAAATAGAGGCAGGCGCCGCCGATGACGGCGCGCTGGAACCCTTCCTCGATTTTGCCGGTGCGCTCACGCGGCTCGATCGAGATCGGGTCGTGGTGCGCGAACTCGAAGGTGACGACGTCGACGGCACTGCCGAAGGCATGCTCCGAGACCTTGCCGTGATCTGCGCTGTTGCGGAGCTTGCAGACATAGGCCGAGCCATGGGAAAGCCCGGTCAGCCGTACGTCCTTGCCGAGCGCCTCGGCCGAAGGTTCGACGACAGCCCTGGTCCAGCGGGCAAGCGCAAGCGCGGTGGCACAGCGCATCCGGTTCTCCGGCTTCAGCGTGACGTCCGGCAGGATCCGCCTGACCGAGATCGGCTTCTCGATCCCGCAGACGCCCGGATCATTGATCATCTTCTCCTTGCTGTAGTCGACGCCGAGCGCGTCGAGGTCGTGGTAGCACGCCTCCAGCGCGGCCTTGTCCTCGTGGACGCCCGGCGTCGGGATGATCGCCGGCGCCTCGACGTGCTTCGGTCCTTCCGGCGTCTTGGCCTTTTCCGTATCGGCAGATGGCTTCGCCTTCTCGCCCTTTTCGTCCGGCCGGGCAGCCGGTTCCGGCGTCTTTTCGGGAGAAGGCGGCGTGGCCTCTTCGGCGCCCGGCTTTTCGTGGGGCTTCGTCGTGTCGGCCGGCCGTTCCTGGGGCACGGCCTTCTCGCCTCCCTCGCTTTCCGGCGGCCGGGTCGTCGGGACGGGCGCGGCCTCGCCCTTGTCGGGCGGCGGCACCGGCTTCTGCGCGTCCGTCGCCGCCTTCGGCTTCTCGCGGGGAAGCGGCGGATGGGCGGGTTCGGCTGCGCCGGCAAGCACGGCGACGCCGGCTGCGAACAGGGCGAGACGGGTGGTGATCCGCCGCGACGGCTTTCCTTCCATCATCGGCGCCGATCCTCCCGTCTGCGTCCGACAAGTGCCTTGCGCTTCAGCCCGTTTCGGGCTAGCAAATCCGCATGGTCAAGACACCTAACATCGCGATCTGGTGGTGGGCTCGCTGAAGGCGGCCTTGGACCAGTCACGTGTATTGACAATGGAAAAGCCGCCCTGGAGTTCCCCGGCGGCTTTTTTGTTTCCGCCACCGGCGCCTCCAACGCCTTGAATCGACGCCTGAAAGGGAGACCGGGCCGATGGTGAGAACAAGTTCCGACGACGCCGAGACCTTCGAGACGCAGGGCGGCATCACGATTGCGCGCAGGCGCCACGAGGTCACCTATGGCGACGCGATCGAAGCGACGATCACGGCGCTCGACAGCCGCCGCGGCGCCGTCTTCTCCTCCAACTACGAATACCCCGGACGCTATACGCGCTGGGACACCGCGATCATCGACCCGCCGCTCGGGATTTCCGCCCGCGGCCGTGCGATGACGATCGAGGCCTACAATGCGCGCGGCGAGGTGCTCCTCGGCTTCATCGCCGGCCGCCTCGCCGGCGAGACCGAGGTGGTCCTCGGCGCGCGGACCGGGCGTAAGTTGGCGCTGACGGTGAAGGCGCCGCAGCGCCCGTTCTCCGAGGAGGAGCGCTCGCGCGCGCCGACGGTCTTCACGGTTCTGCGGGCGATCACCAACCTCTTCCACACGAACGAAGACAGCAATCTCGGCCTCTACGGCGCCTTCGGCTACGACCTCGCCTTCCAGTTCGACGCGGTGCCGGAAAAGCTTGAGCGGCGGGACGACCAGCGCGACCTCGTGCTCTACCTGCCGGACGAGATCCTCGTCGTCGACCACTACTCGGCGAAGGCCTGGATCGACCGCTACGTCTTTTCCCGCGGCGCCGAGACGACCGAGGGGAAGAGCGCCGCGAGCGCGCCGCAGCCCTTCCGTCCGTCGGAGATGATCCCGCCGCGCTGCGACCACCGGCCCGGCGAATATGCCGAGCTCGTCAAGCGCGCCAAGGAGAGCTTCCTGCGCGGCGATCTCTTTGAGGTCGTACCGGGGCAGATGTTCTTCGAGCGCTGCGAGAGCAACCCGTCCGACATTGCCCGGCGGCTCAAGGTCATCAACCCGTCGCCCTATTCCTTCTTCATCAACCTCGGCGAGGGCGAGTACCTCGTCGGCGCCTCGCCGGAGATGTTCGTCCGGGTCAACGGCCGGCGCGTCGAGACCTGCCCGATCTCCGGCACGATCAAGCGCGGCGACGACGCGATCTCGGACTCCGAGCAGATCCTGAAGCTCCTGAATTCGAAGAAGGACGAGTCGGAGCTGACGATGTGCTCCGACGTCGACCGCAACGACAAGAGCCGCGTCTGCGAGCCGGGCTCCGTGAAGGTCATCGGCCGGCGCCAGATCGAGATGTATTCGCGGCTGATCCACACCGTCGACCACATCGAGGGGCGGCTTCGCGACGGCATGGACGCCTTCGACGCCTTCCTCTCCCATGCCTGGGCGGTGACGGTGACCGGCGCGCCGAAGCTCTGGGCGATGCGCTTCATCGAGCAGAACGAGAAGAGCCCGCGCGCCTGGTATGGCGGCGCGGTCGGCATGGTCAACTTCAACGGCGACATGAACACCGGCCTGACGCTCCGGACGATCCGCATCAAGGACGGCATCGCCGAGGTCCGCGCCGGCGCGACGCTGCTCTACGATTCCGTGCCGGAGGAGGAGGAGGCCGAGACCGAGCTCAAGGCCTCCGCGATGCTCGCCGCGATCCGCGACGCGCGGCTCGGCAATGCCGACCCGCGGGCGCGGGATGCGGCGCGGGTCGGGGAGGGGGTCTCCATCCTTCTCGTCGACCACGAGGATTCATTCGTCCACACGCTGGCGAACTATTTCCGCCAGACCGGCGCGACGGTGACGACCGTGCGCACGCCCGTTGCCGAGGCGCTCTTCGAGGAGATCGACCCGGACCTGGTCGTGCTTTCGCCGGGCCCCGGCAGCCCGAAGGACTTCGACTGCGCGGCGACGATCCGGCGGGCGCGGGCGCGCAAGCTGCCGGTCTTCGGCGTCTGCCTCGGCCTGCAGGCGATCGCCGAGGCCTATGGCGGGGCGCTTCGGCAGCTTGCCGTCCCGATGCACGGCAAGCCGTCGCGCATCCGGGTCACCGACCCGGGGCTCGTCTTCTCCGGCCTGCCGAAGGAGGTGACGGTCGGGCGCTACCACTCGATCTTCGCGGACCCGTCGACGCTGCCGCGTGATTTCCGCATCACCGCCGAGAGCGAGGACGGCACCATCATGGGGATCGAGCACGCCCGTGAGCCGGTCGCGGCCGTGCAATTCCACCCCGAATCGATCATGACGCTCGGAGGCGAGGCCGGCATGCGGATGATCGAGAACGTCGTCGCGCATCTGGCGCGCCGGGCCAAGGAACAGGCGGCCTGAACCACCTGTTCGGCGGAGGGCCGCGGCGGCCTGGCAGGCGACGGCGAGCTGCTGCAGGCGATGGGGAACGAGAGATGACCGAGACACCGGCCGAGAGCGAGCTGCCGCGCCCCTCGCCGAAGACCTTCGGCCCGCCGCGTCATGCCCGCGTCGTCGAGCGCCTGGCGCTCGCTTCGATCCCGATCGCCCTCGTCGTCACGGCGCTCAAGGTCTTCGCCTGGTGGCTGACCGGTTCCGTCGCGCTGCTCTCCGACGCGATGGAATCGATCGTCAACGTCGTCGCCGCCGTCGCCGCCTTTGCCGCGATCCGCTACAGCCGCAAGCCGGCCGACGAGGACCACCAGTTCGGACACTACAAGGCGGAATATTTCTCCGCGGTCCTCGAGGGCGCGCTGATCATCGTCGCCGCGCTCCTCATCGCTCGCGAGGCGATCGCCGCGCTCTTCCACGCGACGATGCCGACGGCGCCGGTGGAAGGCCTCGTCGTCAATGCTGTCGCCGCCGCGGCCAACGCCGCCTGGGCCTACACGCTGATCCGCGCCGGCAGCCGGCATCGCTCGCCGGCGCTGGTGGCGGACGGGCGCCATATCTATGCCGACGTCGTGACCTCAGCCGGCGTCATCGCCGGGCTCGGGCTCGCCTTCGCCACCGGCTGGGCGGTGCTCGATCCGCTGCTGGCGCTCGCCGTCGCCTGCAACATCGTCTGGGAGGGCTGGAAGGTGATATCCGCCTCCGTCAACGGCCTCATGGATCGGGCGGTGACGCCGGAGGACATCGAGATCATCAAGACGATCATCAGCGAGAACGCGACCGGCTCGCTCGGCGTCCATGACCTGAGGACCCGCGTCGCAGGACCGGCGACCTTCATCGACTTCCACATGGTCGTGCCGCGCTCGATGAGCGTCAGCGATGCCCATGTCATCTGCGACCGGCTGGAGGACGCGATCAAGGCGTTCGTGCCGGGCGCCTCCATCGCCATCCATGTCGAGCCGCGCGGCGAGGAGGCGCACGGGATCCGGGTCAGCGTCTGACAAGGCGCGCGGCGGGCGATGCCGGATGCGGTAAATTGTGGACAGACTGTGTTCGGTCGGCCGCCGCTATCGACGTCTCCGGATGATCGTTTTATGACATCGACTGCCGCGGACGGAACGCCGCAATCGAGCTTGACGAGGCCTTCGACATGAACGTCGTTACCAGGATCACAGCTGCTTCGGATCGTCTGGCAGCTTGCGAGGATGCGCTTGAGCTTGCTCACGTGACCCTGGTCGACAACGCGGTCGCCGGCGGATGGACGGAGCGCGAGGTGGCCAAGGCCATGCTCAACCGGGCCGTCGCGCATCTCGCCCTGCTCGAGGGCTCGCATATGGCCAGAGAGGCTGCGAAGGCCTACGCCTGACCGGCCGGCATATACGCTTCCGCATAAAAAAAGGCCGGCTTTGGGAGCCGGCCCAAGGTTCGGAACCTTTGCGGGGTAGGGGCGTATTGACAGGTTCCGAGATCGGCGGGAACGAGCCTCGCGTCGGCTGAAGGCCGACACCGCTCGTGCCCGAATTTTCAGAAGTGTGTTTGCCTCTGACCGTCTTGCGGTCGCTTTTCAGTGTCGTCTTATTTCTATCACAACTTCATGACGATTGCGAATCATTTCGTGAACGCCACGCCACCCTCATTCGGTCAGGACACCGGCGGAAGCGCGCATATCGGCCCCCCTGGATTGACGTGCCGAAGTGAGACCAAGGGTTGCGCCGGAGCCTCGGGCCTCGCGAAAAACGGCGTTTAACTCGGTCGTGCCGTGCAGCTCAGTCGTGGAGGATGAGCACGTCGCGGCTCATCTGCAGCGACGAGAGCGTCTCGAGGAAATTCATCCCGAGCAGGCTTTCGTCGAGCATGCCGGGCGCCGAGACGCTGGCATCGATCTCGTCGCGGTGGATGGGGCCGAGTGCGACGTCGTGAAGCACGACGGCGGCGGCCTTCGCCTTGCCGTTCGCCGTGGTGATCGTCTGCGTGAAGGACAACGTCTTCGGCTTCAGGCCGATCGCCTGGGCGGCCTGGTAGGAGAGCACGATCTGGCTTGCGCCGGTGTCGACGAGGAAATGCACGGGATGGCCGTTGACCCAGGCAATCGTCTTGAAGTGGCCGTCGCCGGACTTATGCAGGATGATCTCGGTCACGCCGTTGAGGCCGGTGCGCGTCACCGGCAGGCCCGGGATCAGGCCGGCCGTCATCCGCGCGCCGAACTCCTGCAGGTCGTAGCGATAGATGTAGACGGCCGTGAGCGCCAGGATGGCGAAGAGCCAGATCATCATGTTGCGGGCGAACTCGCCGATACGCCCGGAATGGATGATGCCGGCGGCCAGCACCGCGGCCCAGGCGCCGAGCGCGATCGTCGAGGCGAAGGCGTCGTTGGCGATGCCGAACGTGCGGCCGCCCCCGTTGTTGAAGACCAGGAGCACCAGCGCCGTGCCGAGGATGCCGATGAGAACGGGAAAGATCAGGCTGCGGCGCATCCTCGGGCTCACCTTCCGGACCGTTCGCGCATCAGGCGCCGCCGCTTGGTCTCGCGCCGCGGCTTGCGTTCGACCGTCTGAAGGCGCGCCGGCAGCGTGGCCATGATCTCGCGGCGCCGTGCCGGCGCCAGGCTCAGCCAGTCGGCGATCTCGTCGCGCGTGCGCCCGCAGCCGAAGCAGTAGCCGGTGCGCATGTCGATCGAGCAGACCAGGATGCATGGCGACTCCACCGCGTCGCGGGCGGGCAAGAGGTCGGCTTGACGATCGGATGCGGACATACGGGTCTTCAGATGGTCAGGATGAGGGCGACGAGGGCGCCGGCTTCGGCGATCTGCTGGGTGGCGCCGATGGTGTCGCCGGTATGGCCGCCGATTCTGTCGCTCACGTGGCGTGTGAGGAAGGCCGTTGCAAGGCCGGCCGCCGTCAGCGCCGCCACGGCCGGAAGCGCGCCGAGCGCCGGAAGCACGCATATGCCGAGCACCGCGACGCCGACGCCGATCGCCCAGTTCGCCGCCGTCTCCGTCGGTATGCCTTGCGCGGCGGCCACGCCGCTTTCGCGGGCCGAGCCGAGCGCCTGCCAGTGCCAGACCATCGCCGCGCGGCTGGCCGCGGCGACGCCGACGAGCGACAGCGCGGCCGCGATCGGCGGCGCGCCGGCGGCAAGCGCGGCGTAGGCTGCAGCACGCAGGCCGAGCGTCAGCATCAGCGCGACGGCGCCGAAGACGCCGATGCGGCTGTCCTTCATGATCGAGAGGGCACGCGCCGGTTCCCGCCCGCCGCCGAGGCCGTCGGCGGTATCGGCGAGCCCGTCCTCGTGCAGCGCGCCGGTGACCGCCGCCTGGAGGGCGACGACGAGGAGGCCGGCAACGAGCGGCGGCGCGTGGATGGCGTCGAGGAGGGCGATCAGGGCCGCCGCAGGCAAGGCGATGACGATGCCGGCGAGCGGGAAGGTGCGGGCGGCCGCGCTCAGCTTCTCCTCCTCGTCGGCGAAGAAGCGGGCGGGCACGGGGATGCGGCTCAGGAAGCCGATCGCGCGCGCGGTCTCCCCGATGAGCTGCTCCGGCGTGGCGATTCTGCCTTCGGATTCGGTTTTCATGTTTGCGACCATAAACGCCGCGCGCCGCGTTGTGGGTGCGCGGAAGTCACTCTAGAGAACTATTTTCGGTGCGTCGCACCGACGGAACGCAACAAGGACAAACGATGACCACCAGCGGACTGCCGTTCGACGACTTTCGCGAACTGCTGAGGAACCTCCCGGGGCCGGACACGAGGGCCGCCGAGGCGGCGCGCGAGCGCGACGGCCACCTGACGAAGCCGCCGGGGGCGCTGGGCAGGCTCGAGGACCTGGCGATCTGGCTTGCCGCCTGGACAGGACGGCCGCCGGCGGTCAACCGGCCTCTCGTCGCCGTCTTCGCAGGCAACCACGGCGTCGTGCGACAGGGCGTCTCGCCGTTCCCGGCTTCCGTGACGCAGCAGATGGTGGCGAACTTCGCGGCCGGCGGGGCGGCGATCAACCAGATCTGCATCGCCAACGACCTCGGCCTCAAGGTCTTCGACCTGGCGCTCGAGGTGCCGACGGGTGACATCACCGAGGAGGCGGCGCTCAGCGAGCGCGACTGCGCCGCGACCATGGCCTTCGGGATGGAATCGATCGCCGGCGGCACGGACCTGCTGTGCATCGGCGAGATGGGGATCGGCAACACGACCATCGCTGCGGCGATCTGCCACGCGCTCTATGGCGGGTCCGCCGCCGACTGGGTCGGCCCGGGAACCGGCGCGGCCGGCGAGGGGCTGCAGCGCAAGATCGCCGCCGTCGAGAAGGCCGTCGATCTCCACCGGGCTCATATCAAGGATCCGCTCGAGGTTCTCCGCAGGCTCGGCGGCCGCGAGATCGCGGCGATGGCGGGCGCGATCCTCGCCGCCCGCGTCGAGCGCGTCCCGGTGATCCTCGACGGCTACGTCACGTCGGCGGCCGCCGCCGTACTTCAGGCTGCGGAGCCCTCTGCCCTCGACCACTGCGTCGTTGGCCACGTCTCGGCCGAGCCCGGCCATCGCCGGCTGCTCGAAAAGCTCGGAAAGGAGCCGCTGCTCTCGCTCGGCATGCGCCTCGGAGAAGGCACCGGCGCGGCGCTGGCCGCCGGCCGCGTCAAGGCCGCCGCCCGCTGCCAGTCCGGCCTGGCAACCGTCGAGCAGGCGGGCGTCAGCGGGAAGGACTGAGGAGGCGTTTCGGCGGCGGCGAGGCACCAGCCCCTCCGGCCCGCTTCGCGGCCCACCTCTCCCCACTTTTGTGGGGCGAGGAAAGGGCTGCGGTGCTCGGCGCATTTCCTCTCCCCCACATCTGTGGGGAAGAGGTGGCTTGGGCGAAGCCCAAGACGGAGAGGGGGGCGGGCCCCGCCTGCGTCTGCGCCGCTACTGGTTCTGGTCGGGCAGGGTGTAGGCGATGACCTGGTCGCTGACCTTGGGCAGGAGGATCGAGTTTCCACCGACGGCGAAGACCACGTACTCCTTGCCCTTGTAGGTGTAGACCGCCGGCATCGCCACGGCCGGCGCGTCGACCTGGCCTTTCCAGAGGACCTTGCCGCTCTTCAGGTCGATCGCGCGCACACGCGAGTCCATCGAGGCGCCAATGAAGATCAGGCCCGTCTTGGTGATGACCGGCGCGCCGATCGTCACCGAGCCCCAGGACTCAGGCATGTAGAAGCCATACTTCTGGACCTGGCCGAAGGGCTCCTTCCAGAGAAGCTTGCCGGTGTTCATGTCGTAGGCCGAGAGCGAACCGTAAGGCGGCTTCCAGCAGGGCATGCCCGCCCAGTTCAGGAACGTCTCCAGGTGGAAGGCGTAGGGCGCGCCGGCCTGCGCATAGTCGCCGGACGTCTCGCCGTTCTGCTTCTGCTGGTCGTATTGCTTGCGCGGGATCAGCTTGTAGATCTGGACGACGCTGTTGGAGTTGACGACGTAGACGCCGGTCGTCGGGTCGACCGCGCCGCCGCCCCATTCGACGCCGCCGGTGGTCGGCGGATAGGTGAGCGTGCCCTGCAGGCTCGGCGGCGTGAACTTGCCGTCGTTGCGCAGCTTCTTCGCCATATCCGAGCAGTAGCCGAAGCTCACCCAGTCGGCGATGGTCGACACGCCCGGCCATTTGTCGGGAATCACGGGCTGCGGCTTCGCCACGTATGGCTGCGTGGGCGAGGCCTCTTCACCCGGCACGTCGGAGGCAGGAACCTTGCGCTCTTCGATCGGGAAGATCGGCTTGCCGTTCGTCCGGTTCAGCATATAGAGGAAGCCCTGCTTCGACGACTGGACGAGCGCCGGCACCTTCTTGCCGTCGATCGTCAGGTCGACCAGTGTCGGCGGCGAGTCGGTGTCGACGTCCCAGATGTCGTGGTGGACGAGCTGGCGGCTCCAGACGACGCGCCCGGTCTCGCTGTCGAGCGCGGTGACGGAGGTCGCCAGGGGCAGCTTCTCCTTGCGCATGCCGCCATAGAAGTTGGGGCTCGGCGACGAGATCGGGATGTAGAGAAGGCCGGTCTCCGGGTCGATCGACATCGAGGCCCAGACGTTCGAGGTCCCGGTCGTCGAGATCGCCTCCTTCGGCAGGGCGTGGAACATCCACTTGAGCTTGCCGGTCTGAGCATCGAGCGCGAAGACGGTGCCGGGCGGTGCGGCGGAATCCGTCCAGTCGCGGCCGGCCCAGCCGAGATAGAGCGTGTCGTGGTAGACGGTCGGCGGCTGCAGGAGCGAGAGCGGCCACTTGTTGTTCGTCGTGTTCCACTGGTTCACGTCGAGCATGCCGTTCTTGCCGAAGTTCTTGCAGGCCTTGCCCGTATCGGCGTCGACGGCCCAGAGCTTGGCGTCCATCGTGCCGATATAGACGATCTTCTGGCAGGGCTTGCCGGAATCCGGGTTCTCTGCCTGCCAATAGGCGACGCCGCGGTTCTTCAGGTCAGGCTGCGTCAGCGCCTTGCGCGGGGCGTGGGTGTCGAACATCCAGCGCACCTTGCCCGTGTCCGGCGCAAGCGCGAAGATCCGGTAGAACGGCGTGCCGAGATAGAGTGTGTCGTTGACGAAGAGCGGCGTCGCCGACCAGACCGACATCGGCGTATCGCTGCTGCCGTCGGAGACGTCGCCGGTGTGCATCTCCCACGCCTTCTGCAGCTTCCCGACGTTCTGCGGCGTGATCTGCGTCGACCGTGCGTATTTCTGCGCCTTCAGGTCGCCGTTGAAGGTGTACCACTTGTCCGGCGTCATCCACTTGTCCGGACCCTTCTTGGCGTTCGTCGGCTGCGTCGCCGCGCCTTCCGGCGTCTCCGTCCAGCCGGGAGCGCCGGGCGCCTTGTCGTTGCCGTTCTGCCCCGCGGCGGTCGGCTGCGTCGCACCAGGCTGCTGCGCCGCCGCGCCTCCGGCGCCTGCCGCCGGTTGGTTGCCGGCCGGCGCAGTCGTCGCCGGCGGCGTCGACTGCGCGGCTCCGGTGGGAGGCGTGGTTCCGCTTGCCGGCGGAGTCGTTCCAGAGGGCGCCACGGTGCCCGAAGGCTGCGTGGTGCCGGCGCCGGTGGATGGTGGCTGCTTGGCGGCGTTGGCCGCGCCCGGCGACGAGGGCTGCTGCTCGGCGGCGTTGCCGCCCGCAGGGGCGTTGGTCTGGCTGCCGTTGGAGCCGGCATCGGGCTTCGGCTGGCTTGCCTGCGCCGGCGGCTTCTGCTGGTCGGCTGCCGTCTGGGCGAAGGCCACGGTCGCCGGAAGGGCGACGGAGACGGCGAGCGTGAGAAGAAGGCGGCGGCTCATGACAGCACCTCCCGGCGGATCGCGTGGTGGGCGATCTGCTCGTCGCTCGGGTCGGCGAAGAGGCTGATCAGCCAGCCGATGAACCCGAGGATCATGAGGCCGCTGACCCAGTAGGCATTGAGGAAATAGGCGCAGATGCCGGTGCCGATCAGGCCGAGGAAGAGCGCGACGTAGAGGAACCCGGTCAGCCACGTCGCCTTGTCGTGGTCGAAGGCAAGCGCGAGCGCGGCGGCAAGCACGAGGCCCGATGCGGCGAACATCAGGGCCGCGCCTTGCGTGAACGCGATGCCGTTGCCGTCGTTGACGAAGTAGTACAGGGCGAGGATGCATCCGATCGTCGCCGCCGCAGCGAGCAGCCATCCGCCATAGGGGATGGCGCGTGAAGTTCTATTGGCCATTTCGTATCCCGTTGATCCGTCCAACAAAGCCGCCCGGCTGGCCGCAGAGGCTGTCGTCGATCGAGGATCGAAAGGCATGCGCAATTGGGGCCGGGGCGGCGACCACGTGCGCCAAACGTCCGGCCGCGCAGCTTGTTCCGAAGCTTCTTCTTCCGGGCGGAGCCGCGCCCCGCATCGTCACAGGATTCCGGCCAGCGTCTCGACCGCCCGGACGACCTGCCGGCGCTCGTCCTCGGGCAGGCTTGAGAATCGACTGGCGAAGCGTGTGCCGGCGGGGCCGGGGACGGCGTCGACGACGGCGCGGCCCTTCCCGGTCAACCGCGTATGGACGACGCGCCGGTCGGCGGTCGAGCGATAGCGCTCGACGATCCCGCGTTGCTCGAGGGTGTCGAGAACGGTGACGACGGTTGCCGTGCTCAGATCCGCATAGGCCGAGAGCGCCGTGGTCGTCACCTCGCCGAGCTCGACGACACCGCGCAGGATCACGAGCTGCGCCGTCGTCAGGCCCGTCGCCTTGGCGAGCGCGCGCGACTGCATGTCGTTGGCGCGGATGATCCGCCGCAGCGCCTTCTGAACGCGCCGGACGTCATGCTCGATGGTCGCGTCGCCGCAGGATGGCGGAACATCATCGTTCATCGCGAGTTGCCTCGGGCAGGCCGTTGATTTGAATTCTAATCATTAGAGCTATAATAAGAGCGGCCGAAGACGAAAGCCAGACGGAGAGGGACGACCATGTGCGGAATTTGCGGAGAGGTGCGCTTCGACGGAGGCCCGGCCTCGGCGGCGGTGATCGGCGCCATGACGGAGGCGCTGGAACGTCGCGGACCCGACGCCTCGGGGATCGTTCTGCGCGGCCGCGTCGGCTTCGGCCATCGGCGCCTGAGGATCATCGATCTTTCCGAGAGCGCCGAGCAGCCGATGGTCGATTCCGCCCTCGGCCTGACGATCGCCTTCAACGGCTGCATCTATAACTATCCCGAGCTCAGGTCCGAGCTGGAGGCGCTTGGCTACCGATTCTTCTCGCGCGGCGACACCGAGGTGATCCTGAAGGCGTGGCACGCCTGGGGCGCGGACTGCGTCACCCGCTTCAACGGCATGTTCGCCTTCGTCCTCCACGAGCGCGACAGCGGCCGCGTCGTCATGGCCCGCGACCGCTTCGGCATCAAGCCGCTCTATCTCGCCGAGACGGGCGAGACGCTGCGCTTCGCCTCCTCGCTGCCGGCGCTGCTGGAGGCCGGCGGCGTCGACACCTCGATCGACCGGGTCGCGCTCAACCTCTACATGACCTTCCACGCGGTCGTGCCGCCGCCGCGCACGATCCTGAACGGCGTCAGGAAGCTGCCGCCGGCAACGATCCGGGTGATCGAGCCGGATGGTCGGCGCCGCGACACGGTCTACTGGACCCCGCCCTTCGAGCGCGACCCCGGTGAGGCCGCACTTACGGCGCGCGACTGGCGCGACCGCGTGCTCCACGAGCTCAAGCAGGCGGTGAAACGGCGGATGGTGGCGGACGTGCCGGTCGGAGTGCTCCTCTCCGGCGGCGTCGATTCCTCCGTCATCGTCGGGCTTCTTGCGGCGGCCGGGCAGAAGGACCTCATGACCTTCTCCGTCGGCTTCGAGGAAGCGAACGGTGAGAAGGGCGACGAGTTCGTCTATTCCGACCTGATCGCCGAGCGCTTCGCGACCGATCATCACCAGATCTTCGTGCCGTCGGAGAAGCTGATGCAGGCTCTGCCGGAGACGATCGCCGCGATGTCGGAACCGATGGTCTCCTACGACAATGTCGGCTTCTACCTGCTCTCGAAGGAGGTCTCGAAGCACATCAAGGTCGTCCAGTCGGGGCAGGGGGCGGACGAGGTGTTCGGGGGCTCTCATTGGTATCCGCCGCTCAACCGTTCCACCGACGCCGTCGCCGACTACGCGCGCGTCTTCTTCGACCGGAGCCACCAAGCACTGCGGAGCCAGCTCGGCGAGGGCTGGACGGCCGATGAGGACGAAGCGACAGCCTTCGTCACCGAGCATTTCGCGCGCCCTGGCGCCGGCTCGCCGGTCGACAAGGCGCTGAGGATC
>JBQCEN010000174.1:0-2153 GCA_051960215.1 Pararhizobium sp. | reverse complement strand
CCATCGCCTCCGGCATCGCGCTCGGCCTCGTTGAGGGCGTCACCAAGGTCTTCTACGCGCCGGCCGCCAACACCGTCATCTTCTTCCTCATGGTGATCGTGCTCCTCGTCCGGCCGGCCGGGCTCTTCGGACGCCAGGGATGACGGACGCGATCATGGCAACATCGGATTTCAGCCCCGCCTCCTCCGGAGCCCGCGCATGAACAAGGTCCTCGGCGTGCTCCTCGTCGTCGTCGTTCTCACGGCGCCGGCCTATCTCTATCCGGTCTTCGTCGCGCAGCTGATGTGCTTCGCGCTCTTCGCCTGCGCCTATAACCTGCTGCTCGGCTATACCGGGCTCCTCTCCTTCGGCCACGCCGCCTTCTTCGGCAGCGCCGCCTACATCACCGGCCACGTCATCAAGGTCTGGGGCTTCCCGCCGATCCCCGGCATCCTCGCCGGCGTCGCGGTCGCCGCCTTCCTCGGCTATATCGTCGGTGCGCTGGCCATCCGCCGCCAGGGCATCTACTTCGCGATGATCACGCTGGCGCTCGCCCAGATCGTCTATTTCCTCGGCCTGCAGCTTCCCTTCACCGGCGGCGAGAACGGCCTTCAGGGCATCCCGCGCGGCCACCTCCTCGGCATCGTCGACCTGAACACGTCGCTCGGGATGTACTATTTCGTCGCGGCGGTCTTCTTCATCGGCTTCCTGATCATCTACCGGACGATCCACTCGCCTTTCGGCCAGGTCCTGCAGGCGATCCGCGAAAACGAGACGCGGGCGCTGTCGCTCGGCTATAATGTCGACCGCTACAAGCTCGCCGTCTTCGTCCTCTCGGCCGCGCTCTCGGGCATGGCCGGCGCGACGAAGGCGATCGTTTTCCAGTTCGCCTCGCTGACCGACCTCCACTGGCAGACCTCCGGCGAGGTCATCCTGATGACGCTGCTTGGCGGCATGGGCACGATCTTCGGGCCCGTCGTCGGCGCAGTGACCGTCGTCGCGCTGCAGCAGGAGCTGAGCACGATCGGATCCTGGGTGCAGGTCGTCATCGGCCTCATCTTCATCGGCTGCGTGCTGATCTTCCGTCGCGGCATGGTCGGCGAGCTCGCCCGCCTCGTGCGGGCGAAGACCGCCTGACCGGGCCGCTCTCGCAATCGCTTCGGCCGGCGCCTATATGCGCTTCGCACGCATGAAGGGCAGGCAATGGCAGAAATGGACCAATCCGCAGACTGGGCCGACCGGCAGGCCCCGTCTCTGGCGGAATTCGAATCGCTGGCGCGGCACGCCTATGCGAGCCTGCCGGAGGAATTCCGCGGGCTTTGCGGCGACGTCATCATCCAGATCAGCGACTTCCCGAGCGACGAGATCGTCGAGGACATGGCGCTCGACACGCCGTTCGACCTCCTCGGCCTCTTCGAGGGCCGCGGCATCGGCGAGCGCTATTCCTTCGTCACCGGCGAGATGCCGAACACGATCTCTCTCTATCGCCGCGCGATCCTCGACTATTGGGCCGAGAACGAGGAGACGCTGGGTGACATCGTCACCCACGTCCTGATCCACGAGATCGGCCACCACTTCGGCCTCTCGGACGAGGACATGGAGCGCATCGAGGAGGAGGCGGCCTGAGGCCGCCGGTCTTCGCCTACTGCTCGCCGAGCCGCATGGACGGGTCGTAGTCGACGCCGTCGACCTCCTTGTAGACGGCCTGGCCGCAGCGCATCTGGCCGCTCTTCTCGTCGAAGGCGTAGGTCGGGCCGCCGTGCAGGAACCAGCCCTTGTTCAGAGCCGCGCTGACCTTGTGACAGAAGCTCGAATCATCCGGGCCGGTGAGGAATCGATAGAGTTTCATGCGGGGACCTTGCCTCTTGGTGCTTCGTCGCCGTTTTAGCCGAACCCGCGTCCGCCGCAAGGTCGGCGCCGGCGTTCGAGGCCGCTCCGGGCGACGCAGCCGGCGCATCGGCGTTCACGCGAATGCCTCGAAGTCAAGACGTTTGTGAACGCCATCTTGTGGAGATTCGATTGATCCTTTGCGCTCCGTCCCCCAGATAGAGGCCACATTCAAACGCAAGGGAAGACTCCATGGAAACCTTACGTGCTGTCCTCGTCAGTGCCGTCGGTCTCATCCTCACCGGCTTTGCTTTCGTCGTGGCCGCGACGTTCGGCATCGCGCTCAT
>JBQCEN010000173.1:0-16938 GCA_051960215.1 Pararhizobium sp. | reverse complement strand
GCCAGCGCCAGCGCGTCGCGATGGGCCGCGCCTTGGTGCGCCAGCCGCGCGTATTTCTGTTCGACGAGCCGCTCTCCAATCTCGACGCCAAGCTGCGCGTCGACATGCGCGTCGAGATCAAGCGGCTCCATCAGCAGACGGGAACCACGATCGTCTACGTCACCCACGACCAGATCGAGGCGATGACGCTCGCCACCAAGATCGCGGTCCTGAAGGACGGCGAGCTGCAGCAGGTCGGCACGCCGCAGGAGATCTACAACCGCCCGGCGAACCTCTTCGTCGCCGACTTCATGGGCTCGCCGTCGATGAACCTGATGGACGCGCGCGTCGTCACCCGGGACGGCCGCAAGGGCCTCAGCCTTCAGCGCAACGGTAGCGCCGACCTCTTCCTCGGCATCCCGCCGACGGTGGGGCCGGACGGTATCGGCGACGGCCGCAAGGTGATCCTCGGTATCCGGCCCGAGGCGATCACCGACACGGACGGCGCCGACCGCAAGTCGCGCGCCGTCGACACGGTGGACTGCACCGTCGAGATCGTCGAACTGGCCGGCGCCGACACCTTCGTCGTGACGCATCTCGCCGGCAAGGAGGTCGTCGCCCGCATGCGCGCCGATGCCGACGTGCGCCCCGGACAGACGATGCCCTTCGCCTTCGTCCTGGAGAAGGCGGCGCTGTTCGATCCGGAGAACGGTATCCGACTCGCATGAGCACCCTTCCGGAGACGACGGATGTCCTGATCGTCGGGTCGGGGGTCGGCGGAGCGACGCTTGCGAGCGGCCTCGCCGCGACCGGCGCCAAGGTCGCGATCCTCGAGCGCGGCAGCCAGCTCGCCGACTGCGCGGCGGCGCGCGATGCCCGCGCGATCTTCGTCGACGGCACCTGGCGGCCGAAGGAGACCTGGCTCGACGCCGCCGGCAACGGCTTCAATCCCGGCAACTACTACTTCGTCGGCGGCAATTCCAAGTTCTATGGGGCCGTGCTGATCCGCTACCGCGAGAGGGACTTCGAGGACGTCGAACATTATGGCGGCGTCTCGCCGGCCTGGCCCGTCGCCTATGACGAACTGGAGCCGTGGTACGCCCGCGCCGAAGCACTCTTCCAGGTGCGCGGGACGGCGGGCGAGGACCCGGTCGAACCGCGCCGCTCGACGCCGTTTCCGCACGCCGCCGTTCCCGACGAGCCGGCAATCGCGCGCGTCCGCGAAAGGCTGAGGAAGGCGGGCCTGACGCCCTTCTCGCTGCCGCTCGCCGTCGACATCGCGCTTTGGCTGAAACGCGCCGCGACGCCCTGGGACGCCTTCCCGGACACGCGCTGCGGCAAGTTCGACGCGGAGACGGCGGCACTGGCGCGGGCGCTCGCGAGCCCCGACGTTTCGCTCCATCCGGGAACCCTCGTGGAGCGGCTGCTCGTCGCGTCGGACGGCAAGCGCATCGAGGGCGTCGAGGTCGTCCAGGGCGGCGAGCGGCGGACCGTCCGCGCCGGCCTCGTCGTCGTCTCGGCCGGTGCCGTGAACTCGGCGGCGCTTCTCCTGCGCTCGAACACCGAAGCCTGTCCGAACGGTGTCGCCAACCGCTCCGACGTCGTCGGCCGCTACTTCATGAACCACAACTGCTCGGCGACGCTGACCGTCGATCCGCGGGCGATCAACGATTCGGTCTACCAGAAGACGCTCGGCATCAACGATTTCTATTTCGACGACGGCCACGGCAAGCCGCTCGGCAACGTGCAACTCCTTGGCCGCGTTACGGCGCCGATCCTGAAGGCGAACCTGCGCAGGGTGCCGGAATGGCTGCTTGGCCGGCTCTCCGCCCACAGCGTCGACTGGTACCTGATGAGCGAGGACCTGCCGGACCCGGAAAGCCGCGTCACCGTCGACGGCGGCACGATCCGCCTCGACTGGCGGCGGTCCAACATGGCCGCGCACGAGGGGCTGAAGAAGACGATGCGCGAGCGCTTCCGGGCGGCCGGCTATCCGATCGTGCTCACCCGCACCTTCGACCGCCGCACGCCGTCCCATCAGTGCGGCACGGTCCGCTTCGGCAGCGATCCGGCCACTTCGGCGCTCGATCCGTTCTGCCGGGCGCATGACCACCCGAACCTCTTCGTCGTGGACGCCTCGTTCATGCCATCTTCGGCAGCTGTCAATCCGGCGCTGACGATCGCCGCGCAGGCGCTTCGCGTTGCCGACCATATCGCGCATCAGGACTTGCGGGCATGAGCGGGCGGCCCGTCGCGATCGTCACCGGCGGCCGGCGCGGCATCGGCCGCGGCATCGCGCTCGCCCTTGCCTATGACGGCTTCGATATTGCCGTCACCGACCGTGAGGAGGAGGGCGCGGCGGCCCTTCTGGGTGAATTGCGCGCGACCGGCGCAAGCGCGATGTTCCTCAGGGCCGACCTCGCTGATGTCGCCGGACATGCGGCGACGGTCCGCAGGATCAGGGACGAAGTCGGCCCGATCGCCTGCCTGGTCAACAATGCCGGCATGGGCTCCGTCGTGCGCGGCGACTTCCTCGCGCTGACGCCGGAGAACTTCGACGCGATCGTCGCGACAAACCTGCGCGGCACCGTGTTCTTCACCCAGGCGGTGGTGCGGGCGATGCTCGACGAACGGGCGGCAGAGGGGCCGCGCAGCATCGTCACGGTCACCTCGGTCTCCGCGGCGATGACCTCGCCGGAGCGCCTCGACTACTGCATCACCAAGGCCGGTCTCTCGGCCTTCCTGCAAGGGCTGACGCTGCGGCTTGCGGAAGAGGGCGTTTCCGTCTTCGAGGTCCGCCCCGGCATCATCCGCTCCGACATGACCGCGAAGGTCTCGGAGCGATACGACGCGCTGATCGCGGACGGCCTCGTGCCGATGAAGCGCTGGGGCGAGCCGTCGGATGTCGGCGCGATCGTCGCCGCGCTCGCCTCCGGCCGTTTCGGCTTCGCGACCGGCTCCGTGATCAACGCCGACGGCGCGCTCTCGATCGCGTGCCTCTGAGAAGGGCGAGACGACCATGACGACGGGCTACGACTACATCATCGTCGGCGCAGGGCCGGCCGGCTGCGTTCTGGCGAACCGCCTGAGCGAGGCGCCGGAGAACCGCGTGCTCCTCATCGAGGCCGGTGGACGCGACAGCCACCCGCTCTTCCACTGGCCGGCGGGCTTCGCGAAGATGACCAAGGGCCTCGGAAGCTGGGGCTGGGAGACGGTGCCGCAGGCCCACATGAAAGGCCGGGTGCTGCGCTATACGCAGGCGAAGGTGATCGGCGGCGGCTCGTCGATCAATGCGCAGATCTATACCCGCGGCAATGCCCGCGACTACGACGCGTGGGAGAAGGAGGAGGGGCTCTCCGGCTGGAGCTATCGCGACGTGCTGCCCTATTTCAAGCGCGCCGAGGACAACCAGCGCTTCGCCAACGACTACCACGGCTATGGCGGGCCGCTCGGCGTGTCGAACCCGATCGCGCCGCTGCCGATCTGCGAGGCTTATTTCAAGGCCGCGCAGGAACTCGGCATCCCCTACAACCCGGATTTCAACGGCGCCGTCCAGGCGGGCGTCGGCTATTATCAGCTGACGCAGCGCAACGCCCGCCGTTCGTCGGCGGCGATCGCCTATGTCGCGCCGATCCGCGGCCGCGCGAACCTTGACGTGAAGACCGACGCGATGGTCCTCCGCATCGTCGTCGAGAAGGACCGCGCGGTCGGCGTCGAGGTGGTGCTGGCGGGCGGAGCGACGCAGGTGATCCGCGCCGATCGCGAGGTCATCGTCTCCTGCGGCGCCATCGGTTCGCCGAAGCTCCTGCAGCAGTCGGGCATCGGCCCGGCGGAGGAACTGAAGAAGGTCGGCGTGACGCCGGTCCACGACCTGCCGGGCGTCGGATCGAACCTGCAGGACCATCTCGATCTCTTCGTCATCGCCGAATGCACCGGCGACCACACCTACGACAAATATGCCAAGCCGCACCATGCCGCCTGGGCCGGCCTGCAATACCTGGCGCTGAAGAAGGGGCCGGTCGCCTCGAGCCTCTTCGAGACCGGCGGCTTCTGGTATGCGGACGAGGCCTCGCCGACGCCCGATCTCCAGTTCCATCTCGGCCTCGGATCGGGCATCGAGGCCGGCGTCGAGAAGCTGAATAACTCGGGCGTGACCCTGAACTCGGCCTATCTCCATCCCCGCTCGCGCGGCACCGTCCGGCTGCGGAGCGCCGATCCGGCCGCCGCGCCGCTGATCGATCCCGCCTACTTCTCCGAGCCGCACGACCGCGACATGTCGATCCGCGGCTTGCGGATCGCCCGCGACGTCATGCGCCAGAAGGCCCTGCAACCTTTCGTCCAGCGCGAGGTGCTGCCGGGGGAGGGGCTTCACACCGACGAGGAGCTTTTCGACTATGCCTGCCGCACGGCCAAGACGGACCATCATCCCGTCGGCACCTGCCGCATGGGACACGATGCGATGGCCGTCGTCTCGCCGGATCTGAAGCTGCGCGGCATCGAGGCCTTGCGGGTCTGCGATTCCTCCGTCATGCCGCGCATCCCGTCTTGCAACACCAACGCACCGACCATCATGATCGGCGAGAAGGGAGCCGACATGATGCTCGGGCGGCCGCCGCTCCCGCCGGTCGTGTTCTCGCAGGAGCGTTCGGTCGCCTGACCGCACCGGGAGGAGGGGAAGCCGATGGACGCCGACGTGCTCAACAAGTGGTCCTCGCCGACCGATCAGGCGGCGCTCGACTTCCTGATCGAGCGCGCGGGGCCGGCGCTGGCGCTCGCCGATCGCAAGTTCACAGGCGGCCTGCCGGATGCCGTCGAGGAGCACCGGAGGAGCCACGGCGCGCCGCTCCTCGTGAAGATGCACGGCCAGGACCTGCCGCTTCGCGACGACGCGACGGACCTCACGCGCCTCCTGCCGTCCGCCTTTCTCGACGACCTGCCGGCGCCGATCCGCGCACTGATGCAGGTCGATGGCCGGACGGTCGGCATCCCGGTGGCGGTGCACCGGGCGAACAGCCTCTTCATGAGCGAACCGGCGCTCGCCGGCGCCGATCTCGGGCCGCCGGAGACGTTGGACGAACTGATGGCGGCGGTCCGAAGGCTCGCGCAGCGTAGCATCAGGCCCTTCGCCCTCGTGGCTGACCCGATGCTCCTCGGATTCCTATTCGAGGACCTCGCGCTCGCCGTCGGCGGCCCCGATTTCCACCGCGCCCTCTTCGCGGAAGCCGATGCTTCCGCCGTCGAGGCAGAAGCCTTCTCGAGGACCTGCGACCTCTGGACCGAGATCGTCGGCCTCGGTCTCGGGGCCGAAGGCTCATGGCGCGAGGCCGGCGATGCAGTGAAGCGCGGCGAGGCGGCCTTCTTCGCCTGTGGCGACTTCGCGACGGCCTCCATGCTCGCCGATGCGGAGGCCACGAGCGTGCGCGAGACCGCGTTTCCCGGAACAGAGCACGCCTTCGTCTTCATCGCCGATTTCTTCACCCCGATCGGCTTCGATACGCCGGAAGCCGAGGAAGCGCTGAGGGCGATGATCGGCTTCTGGAGCGCCGAGGCCGCCGTCAGCCGTTTCTGCAGCTTGAAGCGCGCGCTCCCGGTCTCCCGGTCGGTCGATCTTGCTCCTGCGGAAGACCTCGTTCGCGGCAAGCAGGCCCACCTTCGCGCGGCGCTGGCGCGCGGAGCATTCAATCCCAGCTTCACGCTTGAGCAGGCCGCGCCCGCGCGGCTGCGCGATCCCGTCCTCACCATCCTCGGCGAAGCCGCCCGATCGCGCGCCGACGCGTCGGCGCTGCGCTCAAAGCTGACCGCAGCCCTCGGATAGGGCCGACCGCCTGATCGCCCTACATCATGCCGACTGGCGCGGACCAGAAAACCGGGGCTTGCCGCTTGCGGAGCGGCGCCGCTTCTGGTGATATGCTCATGATACCAGTTCAAGGGGAGAAGGCGGCCGTGCGCGATATGATCGTCGTGACCTATCGCGTGGAAACGCCCGACAGCGTCGAACGGCTCGCCGACAAGATCGCCAGCGACCAGTCGACCGGAACCTTCGTGGAGTTGCCAGGCGAGACGGCGGATCTGAAGGCGCGGTGCGCCGCGCGGGTGACGGCGATCCGCCCCCTCGAGCCGGCAACGGCCCCGTCCATCCCTGAGGAGCGGCCCGCGGGAACGCTCTACCATCGGGCCGACGTCGACATCGCCTTCCCCCTCGACGTCGTTGGAACGGACCTTGCGGCACTGCAGACCGTCGCCCTCGGCGGCGTCTTCTCGATCAAGGGGCTGTCCGGCATCCGGATCGTCGGGCTGGACCTGCCGCAAAGCTTCATCTCCGCCCATCCCGGCCCGCAATACGGGATCGCCGGGAGCCGGCGGCTGTCGGGCGTCGCGGACCGCCCGCTGATCGGCACGATCATCAAGCCGAACCTCGGCCTCACGCCCGCCGAGACCGCCGCGATTGCGAAGGAGCTCTGCGCGGCGGGCGTCGACTTCATCAAGGACGACGAGAAACTGATGAGCCCGTCATACTCGCCGCTTGCCGAGCGGGTCGCCGCGGTGATGCCGGTGATCAGGGACCACGAGCAGAGGACCGGCAAGCGCGTGCTCTATGCCTTCGGCATTTCGAGCGCCGATCCGGAGACAATGCTCCGCCATCACGACTGCGTCGCCGATGCCGGCGGCACGGCGGCCGTCGTCAACATCAATTCCGTCGGCTATGGCGGCTTCTCCTTCCTGCGCAAGCGCTCGCGTCTCGTGCTCCACGCGCACCGCAACGGCTGGGACCTGCTGACGCGGCATCCGGGCCTTGGCCTTTCCTTCTCCGTCTACCAGAAGATCTGGCGCCTGCTCGGCGTCGACCAGTTCCAGATCAACGGAATCGGGGCGAAGTATTGGGAACCCGACGATTCCTTCGTCCAGTCCTTCAAGGATTGCATGACGCCGATGCTGTCGCCGGACGATCGCGCCATGCCCGTCGTCTGCTCGGGCCAATGGGGCGGGCAGGCGCCGGAGACCTATGCGCGCACCGGCGGCACGACGGACCTCCTCTATCTCGGCGGCGGCGGCATCATCGCCCATCCGGGCGGTCCGGGAGCCGGCGTCCGCGCCATCCGCCAGGCCTGGGAGGCGACCGTCGCGGGCATCCCGCTCGAGACCTACGCGAAGTCGCACCGGGAACTCTCCCAATCGGTCGAGAAGTTCGGCAAGCCCCGGCCTTGAGCGGCGGGAGCATGGGGCGACGCGCCCACATGGTGAAACGGGGAGAAGACGAACAATGCTGAAGGGTGCGCTGATCGGCTGCGGTTTCTTCGCGCAGAACCACCTTCATGCATGGCGCGACCTCGCCGGCGTCGAGATCGTGGCCCTCTGCGACCGCGATCCGCAGCGACTGGCTGCCACCGCCGCCGCGTTCGGCGTCGACCGCACCTACTCCGACGCGCGGGAACTCCTCGAACGCGAGGCCCTCGATTTCGTGGATATCGCCACGACCGTTGCGACCCACCGGCCGCTCGTCGAATTGGCGGCCGCCCATGGCCGGCATGTCGTCTGCCAGAAGCCGTTCGCCGAGACGCTGGAAGACGGCGCGGCGATGGTGGAAGCCTGCGACGCAGCCGGCGTCCGGCTGATGGTCCACGAGAATTTCCGGTGGCAGGCGGCGATCCGCACCGTCCGCAAGGAACTCGACGACGGCGTGATCGGCGAGCCTTTCTGGGGGCGCGTCTCCTTCCGCTCCGCCTTCGACGTCTATGCCGGCCAGCCTTATCTCGCCCGCGACGAGCGCTTCATCATCCAGGACCTCGGCATCCATATCCTCGACGTCGCCCGCTTCCTCTTCGGCGACGTCGCCGCCCTCTCGGCGCGGACACAGCGCGTGAACCCGAAAATCCGCGCGGAGGACGTCGCCACCATGATGCTTCGCCACGAGAGCGGCGTAACGAGCATCGTCGACTGCAGCTATGCGACGATCCTGCCGCAGGAGAATTTCCCGCAATCCATGATCGCGGTCGACGGCGCGGCCGGCACGCTGCGGCTCGAGCGCGATTATCGCCTGACGATTGCCACGCGCGAAGGAAGCCGGACGCTCGACGTCTCTCCTCAACTCATGCCCTGGGCCGAACGGCCCTGGCACAACATCCAGGAAAGCGTCTTCAACATCGAGCGCCACTTCGTGTAGTGAATTCGGTCGGGCCGCGAGCCGGAGACGAGCGGCCACGACAACCTGAAGACGCTCGCGCTCGTCTACGCCGCCTACGATTCAGCCGCAGACGATGGTCGCACGATCACGCTTTGAGGGGACTGACGTGGATAGGGAAGAAGAACGTTCGCTCCGGCTCTATGGCACGACGAGCCCGGTTGCTTCGCATCGGACGCTCAAGGCCGGACCGCTCGCCGCCCGTCTGGAAGACGGCAACCTGCGCTACGTCACCTTCGGCGGCGAGGAGGTGCTTCGCGCCATCGCCTACGTCATCCGCGATCGCGACTGGGGCACGTATCAGCCGCTGATCGAGAACCTCGTCATCGAGGAGAACGAGCATCGTTTCCGCGTCGCCTACGACGGGATCTGCCGCGGGCCAGCGACCCTCCGCTTTCATGCCGAGATCGTCGGCGAGGCGGAGGGCCGCCTTGCCTTCACGGTGGACGCGACGCCCGACGCGGCCTTCGAGACCAACCGCTGCGGCTTCACGATCCTCCATCCCCTGGATGTGGCCGGTCAGCCGGTTGCGGTCTAACACACGGACGGCGCGATCGAGCGGACCGTCTTTCCGGCGCTGATCGAGCCATGGCAGCCCTTCAAGGAGATCCGCGCCCTGACGCATCGGCCGGGAGACCGTTTCGAGGCGATCTGCCGCCTTGAGGGCGACAGCTTCGAGATGGAGGACCAGCGCAACTGGTCGGATGCCTCGTTCAAGACCTACGTGCGGCCGATCGAGCGGCCATGGCCCTATGTCCTGCCGGCGGGCGAGATCAACCGCCAGAGCGTCGGCCTGACGATCTCCGGCGGCCCGACGGCTGCGTCCCGCAGCGTCGCCGCGGCGGCCGGGCGTCATGCGACGGTGCGGCTCGACGGCGCCGCCGGTCATGCGCTGCCGCCGATCGGCATGGTCGTCGCGCCGGAGGAGATCGAGCACGCCCTCGCCGAATGCGATCGCCTCGCCGAACTCGGGCCACAGGCCATCCTCTGCCACTATGACCCGATAGCGGGGCATGGCACCGCGGCCATCGAGCGCTTCGCGGCCCTGCAGGGAGCCTATCCCGCCGACTACGCACTGGAGTGCGTGGTTGCCGGAAGCGGCGACCTCCGCGAGGAACTTCGGGGCGTGGCGGAGGCCGTCGCCTCCGCCGGCCTCGCGCTCTCCAGCATCGCCGTCTGCCCGTCGGCCGACCGTCAGTCGACGCCTCCCGGAAGCACGTGGCCGGATTGCCCGCCGCTCGAGGAGGTCTATCGCGCGGCCCGCGCCGCCTTCCCCGGCGTGCCGCTCGGCGGCGGCATGTTCAGCTATTTCACCGAACTGAACCGCAAGCGCCCGCCGGTCGAGATCCTCGACTTCGTCACCCACGCGACGAACCCGATCGTGCACGCGGCGGACGACGAGAGCGTGATGGAGACGCTGTCCACCCTGCCGCACATCACGCGTTCGACCCGCGCCTTCATCGGCGGAAAAGCCTATCGCATCGGCCCCTCGACGATCGCCATGCGCCAGAACCCCTACGGCTCGCGCACCATGCCCAATCCGCAGCGCGAGCGGCTTTGCATGGCGGCGGAGGATCCGCGCCAGGACGGTCTCTTCGCCGCCGCCTGGACGATCGGCTACGCCGCCGCCGTCGCGTCGGCGCGGCTCGAGTTGCTGGTGCCGGCCGCCTTCTGCGGCCCCCGCGGGGTGCTGCGCGAGGGAGGGAAGGGCGCGCGGCCGGTCTTCCATGCCGTGCAGTGGCTTGCGGAGAATGCTGGTGCCACCGCCCGATCCGCGGGGCCCGGCGATCCCCATCTGGCCGTTCTTGCGGGGGAGAAGGACGGGCGCGTAGTCGTCCTCCTCGCGAACTTGAGCAAGGAGCCCTGTCGCGTCACGATCGAAGGCGGCGGCCCGATTCTGCATGCCAGCATCGTCGATGCGGAGCGGCTCGACGGCCCGACCATCACATTGCAGGAACCCGACCTTCGGCTGGATGCCTTCGCGATCGCGCGGATCGTGTTCTGAGGGAGCCGGGCCTGAGTCGACAGGGGGAACCGATCGATTCGCCGGAACCTTGCGCGGTCGGATGGGAACGATGGCGAGGAACCGAAGCTGCTAATGCACGTTCTGGTGTCGATCCTGCGATCAGGGAGCGATCCATGTCGAAAATGAATATCGTCGGCCTGGCGGCTGCATTTCTTCTCGTGTCGGCTCAAGCCTACGCGGCGCCGGATAATCCCGTTCCGCCGGACAACGCAAAGAAGCTGTCCCAGATCGTCGCCGGCATCGAGAAGCGGGATCACTTCCACTACATCAAGGACATCGAGTGGGACAACGGCGGGTTCTACGACATCACCTATTACACGACCGACAAGGCGAAGGTCGAAATCAAGATCAACGCCGTCTCGGGCCAGCCCGTCAACCCGTCCTGACCGCGTCGCGGCGGGGCGTCGCCCGCCAGCGGACAGATGCCGCAGGCCGGCGCACAGCCCGCGTCAGATCGTCGGAGCGTGCGACGGGAAGCCTGACGGGCCGAAGACCTTCCGGTAGAGATCGATCTCCTGTGGGTCGCCCGTCGCCTTCAAGACGTTGTCGGACAGCTTCACCGCCGGCCGCCCCTCGACCTCGCTCACCTTGCAGACCAGCGAGATCGGTCTCAGCGCATCCGCAGACGTCGGCGCGAGGCCGCGGAAGTCGTTGGTGAGGTGCGTGCCCCAGCCGAAGCTCATCCTCACGCGGCCGTCGAAATGGCGATAGACCGCCTCGATCGACTCGACATCGAGCGCATCGGAGAAAATGAGGAGCTTCTCGCGCGGGTCGACGCCCTTCTCCCGCCACCAGCGCATGATCGCCTCGCCGCCTTCGATCGGAGGCGCGGAATCCGGCCGGAAGCCGGTCCAGCCCGCCACCCAGTCCGGCGCGTTCCGCAGGAAGCTCTCGGTGCCGAAGGTGTCCGGCAGCACGATCAGCAGGTTGCCGCCGTAATAGCGCTGCCACTCCTCGAGCACCCGATAGGGGGCGGCGCGCCGTTCCTCCTCCGTCCTCGCGATCGCCGCCAGCACCATCGGCAGTTCGTGCGCGTTGGTGCCGATCGCCTCGAGGTCGGTCTCCATCGCCAGGAGCACGTTGCTCGATCCGATGAAGTTCTCTCGCAAGCCTTCCTTGAGCGCCTCCACGCACCATCGCTGCCAAAGGAACGAGTGGCGCCGCCGCGTGCCGAAGTCGGAAATCCGCAGCTCCGGCAATCCTTGCAGCCGCTCGACCTTCTCCCAAAGCCTCGCCTTGGCCCTGGCATAGATGACGTCGAGCTCGAAGCGGCCGAAATCCCGCAACAGGGCCCGTGAGCGCAGCTCGTTGACGATCGAGAGCGCCGGGATCTCCCACATCATCGTATGGGTCCACGGCCCGTGGAAATGCAATTCCAACTGCCCGTCCCGCCGATGCAGCTCATAGTCGGGCAAGGCGAAGTCCGCCAGCCAGTCGAGGAAGGCCGGGCGGAAGATCTGCTCCACGCCGTAGAAGCTGTTGCCGGCGAGCCAGATCATCTCGCGCTTCGAAAATTGCAGCGTGCGGGCGTGGTCGAGCTGCGCGCGCAGTTCCGCCTCGTCGATCTCGTCGGCCAGCCGCACGGAGGTCGTGCGGTTGATCAGCGAAAAGGTGACGGCAAGGTCCGGGTGCATCCCCCAGATCATCTGCAGCATCAGGAGCTTGTAGAAATCCGTGTCGAGCAGGCTGCGGACGATCGGGTCCAGCTTGAAGGTATGGTTCCAGACGCGCGTGGCGATGTCGGTCGCGACCATGGCGCTCCCTCGGGTTCCGCATTGCAGCCGCACGACCGGCGGCGCGGGCGCCGCCGGTTCATGAGGGGATCGTCAGGCCGACGCATCCGAAGCCAGTTCGTCCAGCGACCTCTCGACGATGTCGAACATCTCGTCGATCTGCTCCTCCGTTATGATGAGCGGCGGGCAGAGGGCGACGCTGTCGACAATGTTGCGCCCGATCAGGCCGTTGCGATGCAGGATCGCGTTGGCCTTGGCGCCAAGCTGGCCGGGGGCCATGCCGTCCCTGCCTGCGAATTCCATGGCGCCGATCAGCCCGATGCCGCGGGTCTCGACGATTTCCGGACGCTCGCCCAGCGCCCGCAGCCTTGCAAGGAACCGGGAACTCACCTCCGCCGCGTGGCGCACCAGGTCCTTCTCCTCGAGGATCGCGAGGTTCTCGAGGGCAACCGCTGCCGCGACCGGATGGCCCGCGGCCGTCACGCCGTGGCCGAACGTGCCGATGCGCGCCGATTCGTCGGCGATCGGGGCGTAGAACGCCTCGCTGAGGAGCAGCGCCGAGATCGGCAGGTAGGACGAGGAAAGCTGCTTGGAGAGCGTCATGACGTCGGGCTTCAGGTCGAAGGTCTCCGTCCCGAAGAGACGCCCGGTGCGGCCGAAGCCGCAGATCACCTCGTCCGCCACCAGCACGATGTCGTACTTCTTCAGCACCGCCTGGATCGCCTCCCAGTAGCCCTTCGGCGGCACGATGACGCCGCCGGCGCCCATGACCGGTTCGGCGAAGAAGGCGGCCACCGTCTCCGGCCCCTCGGCAAGGATCAGCTCTTCGAGGTCCTTTGCGCAGCGCAGCGCGAAGCGCTGCTCATCCTCGCCCTCGCGCCCCTCGGTGCGCAGGTGCGGGCATGTCGTGTGGAGAATCTGCGGAAGCGGCAGGTCGAAGGAGCGGTGATTGTTCGGCAGCCCCGTCAGGCTGGCGCTTGCGACGGTCACGCCGTGATAGCCGCGGCGGCGCGAGATGATCTTCTTCTTCTCCGGCTTGCCGAGCGCGTTCGAGCGGTACCAGATCATCTTGATCGCGGTGTCGTTGGCCTCCGAGCCAGAGTTCGTGAAATAGGCCTTCGACATCGGCACCGGCGCCATCCGGACGAGCTTCTCGGCAAGCTCCACCGACGGGCCGTGCGTCTTCTGCGTGAAGGTGTGGTAGTAGGGGAGCTTCTCCATCTGCCGCGCGGCGGCGGCGGCCAGGCGCTTCTCGCCGAAGCCGACGGCGACGCTCCAGAGGCCGGCCATCCCTTCGATGTAGCGTTTTCCCGTCGTGTCGTAGACATAGATGCCTTCGCCGCGGTCGATGACCAGCGGCCCTTCCGCCTCGTGCTTGCGCGCGTTGGTGTAGGAATGAAGCTGGTAGGCGATGTCGCGCGCCTCGATCGAATTCGGATGCTGTGTCACGGGCGGTCTCCCAAGATCGTCTGGATGTGAGCCTCTACGAGATCGTGTTTAGCCGACTTCCCGCGATTGTTCGCCTGTTTCCTTGCGTATCGCAGCCGCGTCCACTTTTTCGCCATGCGGCCGGCGGGCAAACGGCCGGTGAGAGGCTGTCGCTTGCCGGCTTCGAATGGATCGTTGCCGAGGCCGTCGATGGCGAATCCAGACGGCGTTTTCTCCCGAATGTGGGGAGGATTGTGCAACGGCCTCAGAATGCTATGGTGCGCCTGCCATGCAGCTTCTTGTGCAGACCGTTGTTGACGGCCTTCTTGTCGGCGGACTTTACGTTGCCATCAGCATCGGCTTTTCGCTTGCCTTCGGCGTGCTCGACGTCGTCGATTTCGCCGTCGGCGAATGGGTGATGCTCGGCGCCTTCGCCGGCGTTGCCGCGCGCGCCTGGCTCGGCATTGATCCGATCGCTTTCCTGCCGGTCGTCTTCGTCATCTTCGCCCTGATCGGCCTTCTGCTTGCGCCGCTGATCTACCGGGTGCGCACCAGCCGCTATGCGCGCCCCGCGCTGATGGCGCTGGCCTTCACTTTCGGCATCGCCATGTTGGCGCGCGGCACCGTGCTGACGGTCGTCGGCTTCGATCCGCGCACCGTCGACACCGATCTCGTGAGCGGAACGCTGATGATCGGCGGCATCCACATGCCCTGGCTGAGGCTCGCCGGCTTTATCTTCGCCATCGTCTCGACGGCGCTGTTCATGGCCTTCCTTTTCTTCACCCGCACCGGGCTCGCCGTCCGCGCAACCGCCCAGGACAAGCGCAACGCCAGCCTGATGGGCATCGACGTGAAGCGCGTCAGCGCCATCGTTTATGCGATCTATGCGGGCATGACGGCGATGGCCGGCGTCCTGATCGGCGCGATCTACTCCTTCACCGCGCAGGTCGGCCCGCAATATTCGCTGCTCGCCTTCTTCGTCGTCGTGATGGCGGGTCTCGGGTCCGTCGGCGGCGTTCTCGTCGCGGGCCTGTTCCTCGGCGTCCTGCAGGCGCTGGTCACCGTCTACGTCGGGGCCGACTATACGCTCGCCATCGTCTTCGGCGTCCTCTTCCTCGTGCTCCTCGTCTCGCCGCAAGGCGTGCTGCGCCGCGGGCTGCCGGTATGACGGCGCGCGAGGCCAGGCCGAAGCGTCCTGCGGCACTCTCCGCCATCCCGTTGATCGTCCTTGCTCTCGTTCTCGGCACATTGCCGCTCTGGACCGACGATTACTGGGTCAGGATCTGGACCGGCGTCGCCATGTGGGCGGGCCTTGCCGCCTCCTGGAACATCATCGGCGGCTATGCCGGCTATATCAGCTTCGGCCAGGTCGCCTTCTTCGGCATCGGCGCCTATTCGACCGCGCTCCTGATGCAGCCGGGGCTCGACTGGAACTTCTTCCTGACGCTGCCCGTCGGCGCCGTCGTCGCGGGCCTCTTCGCGCTCGTCGTCGGCTGGCCGACCCTCAGGCTGCGCGGCGCCTATTTCGCGATCGCCACCTGGGCACTCGCCGAGGCGCTCGCCCAGGTGACGAACGCGGTGGAGTTCACCGGCGGCTCCTTCGGCCTGTCGACGCCCGGCAACGCGAACACCGCGTTCTTCTACTACGCGATGCTCATCGCCGCGGCCCTGATCTATCTGCTGATCTACGTTCTGCTGGAACGCTCCCGCTTCGGCTACAAGGTGAAGGCGGTGCGCGACGACGAGCGCGCCGCGCAGAGCCTCGGCATCAACACCACGGCCGTGAAGCTTCAGGCCTTCGTCCTCAGCGCCGCGCTGCCGGCCGTGCTCGGCGGGATCGACGCCTACTGGATCACCTTCATCAACCCGCAGAGCGTGCTCGCCGGCGACATCACCGACCAGATGGTCGTCATGGCGCTCGTCGGCGGTCTCGGTCATCTCTGGGGACCGGCGGTCGGCGCGGCCGTCCTCTATCTCACCAGCACGTGGCTGAACGCGAAGTTCGGCAGCTCGACCGGCTATATCGCGATCATCGGCGCGCTCCTGGCGCTGATCGTGCTCTTCCTGCCGGACGGTCTCGTCGGGCTGTGGCCGCGCGCCCGCAACATGAGGCTCCTGCGGCAGATGCTGCCGCGGGGCGGGGCGGTTCGCCGCGACCCCGGCGCCGAGCAGCCGGGAGGGCCGGCATGAGCGCGCTCACGGTCAACGACCTGAGGCGCTCCTTCGGCGGCATCAAGGCCGTCGCGGGCGTCAGCTTCGAGGTCGCGCCGAGCGAGATCGTCGGGATCATCGGACCGAACGGCAGCGGCAAGAGCACGCTCTTCAACCTGCTCTCCGGCACCTTTGCGCCGGATAGCGGCACGATCAGGCTGCGGGACCGGGATATCGCCGGCGTGCCGGCCTATCGGATCGCGCGCCTCGGGCTCGGCCGCACCTTCCAGATCCCGACGCCTTTCATCAACATGACGGTGCGCGAGAACCTGCTCGCCGCGGCGGTCGAGGGCGAGTGGCGGAGCGCCCGACGCCGCGCCGACGCCGTGCTCGAATCGCTGGAGATCGCCCACGTTGCTGATGATCTCGCGGGCACGCTCTCCGGCGGGCAGCAGCGGCTGCTCGAATTCGGCCGCGTCCGGATGCGTGATCCGGAGATCATCCTCCTCGACGAGGTGACCGCCGGCGTCAATCCGCGCCTGCGCCAGATCATCCTCTCTCGCGTCCGCGAGCTTCGCGGAGAAGGCAAGACGTTCCTCGTGATCGAGCACGACATGGAGCTCGTGCGCACGGTCTGCGACCGCATCATCGTCATGGACGCCGGCGAGATCGTCTTCGAGGGCACCTTCGAGGAGGTCGCCAGCAACGAGCTCGTCATCGACGCCTATCTCGGACGGCCCGCCGCATGACGCGCCTCACCGCCCGCAACGTCGTCGCCGGCTATGGCGCCGTTGAAATCCTCCACGGCGTCTCGGTCGAGGCCGGGGACGGCGAGGTCACCTGCATCTTCGGGCCGAACGGCTGCGGCAAGAGCACGCTGCTCGGCGCCATCGCCGGCGTCGTCGACGTCTGGCGCGGCGAGATCGACCTCGACGGCGAGCGGCTGACCGGAAAGCCGGCGCATACGGTCCTCAGAAGCGGCTTGGCGCTGATGCCGCAGGGCGGCGGCGTCTTCCGGCAACTCACCGTGCGCGAGAACTTGCAGGTCGGCGGCCATACGCTTGCCGACCGCCACGCCCTTGAGGCCCGGATCGGCGAGCTGGTCGACGAATTCCCGCGCCTCGGCGAGCGCATGTCCGTCATGGCCGGCAATTTGAGCGGCGGCGAGCAGATGATGCTCGCCATCGCCCGGGCCCTGATCGTGCGACCGCGCTTCATCCTCTTCGACGAGCCGTCCGCGGGCCTCTCGCCGAAGCTCGCGGCCGAAGCGCTCGAACGCGTGGCGGCGCTCGCGGAACGCGGCATCGGCGTGCTGATGGTCGAGCAGAACATCCGCGAAGCGCTCCGCGTCGCCGACCGCATCCATGTCCTCGTTGGCGGCCGGAATCGTTACGAGGGCCGGCCGGAGGATATTGCGGACGGCCGCCACCTCATGGAAATCT
>JBQCEN010000172.1:0-6465 GCA_051960215.1 Pararhizobium sp. | reverse complement strand
CCATCGTCCTGCGCATGCTCCGCGTCTGGCGCAAGCAGGCGCCGTTCCGCCACATAGGAGCGCAGCGCACCCCGCGAGGCCTCAGTCAACGGCACCATGCGTTCCTTGTTGCCCTTGCCGCGGATGAGGAGCAGCCGGCCGTCCTGCGTCAGGACCGTCGCCGGAAGGCCGATCAACTCGCTGACGCGCATGCCCGTCGCGTAGAGCAGTTCGAGCAGCGCCAGCAGCCGCAGCCGGCGCACGCGCTCCGGCGTCGTCGTGGGCGCAGCCGCCGCTTCCGCCTCGGCGAGCGCGATCAGCCGGTTCACCTCCTCCGTGCCGAGCGTCTTCGGCAGGGCGCGGCCCTTCTTCGGCGCATCGAGGATGCCTGTCGGGTCGTCCTCCCTCAGGCCCTCGGCATAGAGGAAGGCGTAGAACTGGCGGAGCGCCGAGAGCCGCCGCGCCTGCGACGAGGCGGCGAAGCCGCGTGCGGCGATGTCGGAGAGATAGGCGCGCAGCGCCGGCGTTCGGGCCGCCGTCAACGAGGTGCCGGAGGCGGCGAGGAAGCCGGCCGCGTCGTCGAGGTCGCGGCGATAGGCGTCGAGCGTGTTTCCGGCAGCGCCGCGCTCGGCGCTCATCATCTCCAGGAAGGCTTCGAGATGCGCTGCGGAGAGGTCGGCCATGGCGTGGCGGTCAGGGTTGCTGCGCCGATTGCTGGGTGTTCAGTTTCTCGGTCGGCACACGCACAGTGATCTCGCGGTCGGTCGGCTTCACATACATGACGAGGGCGAACATGCCGCCATAGATCAGTCCGGCAACGATGCCGCAGAAGACAAGAAACCGGATCAATGAAGGCATGGCTCTCTTTCATGATTCGCAAGCGGTTCGTGCCGAAGGGACTTTATGGGGGAGGCGGCCTGCGAGCGCAAGCGCCGGGCGGTGCGGCGCTTTTGGCGCCCGCGGCTTGACGGTTTGCCGGCATTTGTCGATACGGAAGGCAAAATCGGGCTCTACGACCATGGACGTGACGAAGGCAGGCGATATCGCGGCAGCCGACAGCGAGAAGGCGGCGCGCGCCGCGCTCGGCGGGCGGTGCCTCGTCTTCGTCGGACTGATGGGAGCGGGCAAGTCGGTGATCGGACGGCTGACCGCGGCCGCGCTCGACCTGCCCTTCGTCGATTCCGATCACGAGATCGAACGGGTCTCGCGGCTCACCATCTCGGAGCTCTTCCAGCTCTACGGCGAGGAGGAGTTCCGCTCGTTAGAGGCGCGGGTGATCGCGCGGCTGATGAAGAACGGGCCTTCGGTGCTGTCGACCGGCGGCGGTGCCTTCATCCACCCCGAGACGCGGGCGCTGATCAAGAGGGACTCGCTCTCGATCTGGCTCAATGCCGAACTCGACGTGCTCTGGGAGCGCGTCAGGAAGCGCGACAACCGGCCGCTCCTGCGGACCGCAGACCCCAAGGAAACACTGAGGACGCTGATGGCGAAGCGCTACCCGATCTATGCCGAGGCTGACCTGACCGTGCTCTCGCGCGACGTGAAGAAGGAGACGATCGTCGGCGAGGTGATCGCGGCGGTGGCCGGGGAGGCGGCGCGATGAAGGCGCAGGAGCCGACGGCAACGGCGGCGATGGAGCGGCGGGTCCGCGTCGATCTCGGCGCGCGCTCCTACGACATCCTGATCGGCAGCGGCCTCCTGAAGCAGGCCGGGGAGGCAATCGCAAGCCGCCTGCTGGGCGTGCGCGTCGCCGTCGTCACCGACGACAACGTCGCCGGGCAGCATCTTTTCGGCTTCGTCGAGAACCTCGGCGAGGCCGGGATCGATGCGACCACGGTGATCCTGCCGGCCGGCGAGAAGACGAAGAGCTTCGCGCGGCTCGAAGAGGTCTGCGACGCCGTGATCGGGGCGCGGCTCGAGCGCGGCGACGCGGTGGTGGCGCTCGGCGGCGGCGTGATCGGCGATCTCGCAGGCTTCGCCGCCGGGATCGTCAAGCGCGGCATGCGCTTCGTCCAGGTGCCGACGACGCTGCTCGCGCAGGTCGATTCCTCCGTCGGCGGCAAGACCGGCATCAACACGACCGCCGGCAAGAACCTCGTCGGCGTCTTCCACCAGCCCGACCTCGTGATCGCCGACACCGACGTGCTCGACACGCTGCCGGAGCGCGAGTTCCGGGCCGGCTACGCCGAGGTTGCCAAGTACGGGCTGATCGACCGGCCCGATTTCTTCGCATGGCTGGAACAGAACTGGCGCTCGGTCTTTTCCGGCGGTGAGGCGCGCGCGATCGCAATCGCGACGAGTTGCGAGGCGAAGGCCGAGGTCGTCGCCGCCGACGAGCGCGAGAGCGGCCGCCGGGCACTGCTCAACCTCGGGCACACCTTCGGCCATGCGCTCGAGGCAGCGACGCGCTACGACAGCCGCCGCCTGGTGCACGGCGAGGGCGTCGCGATCGGCATGGTGCTGGCGCACGAGTTCTCGGCGCGGATGAACCTCGCGAGCCCCGACGATGCGCGGCGCGTCGCCGCGCATCTGAAGGCCGTCGGGCTGCCGACGCGCATCGACGACATCGAAGGCCGCCTGCCCGGGCCGGAGATGCTGATGGAGGCGATCGCGCAGGACAAGAAGGTCAAGCGGGGCAGGCTGACCTTCATCCTGACGCGCGGCATCGGCCAGTCCTTCGTCGCCGACGACGTGCCGGAGAGCGAAGTGATGCGCTTCCTGAAGGAGAAGCATCCGTCATGACCGCAGAGAGCGTCTCCGCCTTCCTCGCCGATTTCGGCCTGACGATCGCGGCGATCCTGGTGCTCGTCGTGTTCTCGGCCTTCTTCTCGGGTTCGGAGACGGCGCTGACGGCGGTGTCGCGGGCGCGGATGTACGCGCTGGAGGCGAACGGCGAGAGCCGGGCCGGCATCGTCGCCCGGCTGATCGACGCGCGCGACCGGCTGATCGGCGCGCTGCTCATCGGCAACAACGTCGCGAACATCCTCTCCTCCTCGCTCGCGACGAGCCTCTTCCTCAAGCTCTTCGGCGATTCCGGCGTCGCCATCGCGACGCTCGCGATGACGGTGATCCTGGTGATCTTCGCCGAGGTGCTGCCGAAGAGCTGGGCGATCTCCGCGCCGGACCGCTTCGCGCTGGCCGTCGCACCCTTGGTGCGCGCCTTCCTCACTGTCGCCGGACCAATCTCGACTGCCGTCAACTGGATCGTGCGCCGGATCCTTGGGCTCTTCGGCGTGACGCTGACCGGGGTCTCGATGCTGTCGGCACATGAGGAACTGCGCGGCGCCGTCGATCTCCTGCATCGCGAGGGGTCGGTCATCAAGGCCGACCGCGACCGGCTCGGCGGCGTCCTCGACCTCGGCGAGCTCGAGGTCTCCGACGTCATGGTCCACCGCACCGGCATGCGCATGATCAACGCCGACGACCCGTCGGAGGCCGTGATCCGCCAGATCCTCGACAGCCCCTATACGCGCATGCCGCTCTGGCGCGGCACGCCGGACAACATCATCGGCGTCGTCCACGCCAAGGACGTGCTGCGGGCGACCGCCGAGACGAGCGACATCTCGAAGGTCGACATCGTCAGGATCGCGCAGAAGCCGTGGTTCGTGCCGGACACGACGAACCTCAAGGACCAGCTCAACGCCTTCCTGCGCCGCCGCCTGCATTCGGCGATCGTCGTCGACGAATATGGCGAGGTGGAGGGCCTCGTGACGCTGGAGGACATCCTCGAGGAGATCGTCGGCGACATCTCCGACGAGCACGACATCGACATGCAGGGCGTGCGCCAGGAGGCCGACGGCTCGGTCGTCGTCGACGGCAGCGTGCCGATCCGCGACCTGAACCGGGCGCTCGACTGGAACCTGCCCGACGAGGAGGCGACGACCGTCGCCGGCCTCGTCATCCACGAATCGCAGATCATCCCGGAAGAGCGGCAGGCCTTCACCTTCCACGGCAAGCGCTTCATCGTCATGAAGCGCGAGAAGAACCGCATCACCAAGCTGCGCATCCGGCCGCTGGAGGCGGCAGCGGCGAAGGACTAAGCGGCCCGGGGACCAGGCCATGATCGCCGCATTGTCGGTGTCGACGGCGGGGCGGCTATCGCCGGCTGCCACGCCTCACCGTGTCGCTACCAGCGCACCGGCTCGCCGGGCGCCGCCGGCTCGATCGCCAGCGCATGGACGCCGGCCTCGAGTTCGTCCTTGAGCAGCGCGTTGATCGCCCGGTGGCGGGCGATCCGCGGCATGCCCGCGAAGGCGTCGGAGACGATGCGCACCCGGAAATGCGTCTCGCCCGTGCCGTCGAAGGAGGGTTGGTGGTGGGCGTGAAGCTGGCTCTCGTTGATCACGGCGAGCCGCTCGGGCTTGAAGGCGGCCTCAAGCTTGGCCTCGATGGTCGATTGGATGGACATCGGCGCTCCCTCGGCGCTCCCGGGCCGAAAGGGGAGCGCGCGGCTTGATTTCTGCGGCGATTGGCAAGCCGAAGGGCATTTGTCAATCCTTGTTCGGTTGCCGCGCGAACCCCATAATCGGGACCATGAAACTGGATTCGAAATATTTCGACAGCATCCGCGTGCACCGCAAGGGCGAGGCGCCGCCGGAGCCGTCCGCGCCGACCTGCCAGTGGGACGGCTGCGACGAGAAGGGGACGCACAGGGCGCCGGTCGGGCGCGACGCGGAGGGGGAGTATTTCCTCTTCTGCGTCGACCACGTGCGCCAGTACAACAAGGGCTACAACTACTTCTCGGGCCTCTCCGACAGCGACATCGCGCGCTACCAGAAGGAGGCGCTGACCGGCCACCGCCCGACATGGACGATCGGCGTCAACCGCGCCGCCCGCGAGGGGCCGGACGTGGCCCGCATGCGTTCGGCGAGCGCGGCCGCACAGGGGCGGATCCGTGACCCGTGCGGCTTCGTCGGCGAGGGCTACCGGCGGCCGCCGACCGAGCCGCGCCGTCGCAAGCTGAAATCGCTCGAATCCAGGGCTTTCGACACGCTCGGCCTTGCCGCAGAGGCCTCCGCGCCCGACATCAAGGCGAGATACAAGGAACTGGTGAAGAAGCACCACCCGGACGCCAACGGCGGCGACCGGGGTTCCGAGGATCGCTTCCGCGAGGTCATCCAGGCCTACCAGTTGTTGAAACAGGCTGGCTTCTGCTAAGCGATGGCTTTACGACACGCGGGACAAGCGTTGCTCAGATGAGCAGCCTCCGGCTGCTCTCGCTGGAGAGACAATGAACAAAATCGATCTCGACATCTCCGATCTTCCCGATACGACCGTGTCCGTCCGCAAGGCCTTCGGGATCGATATCGACCTGAAGGTGCCGGCCTATTCCAAGGCCGACGCCTACGTGCCCGACCTCGACGAGGACTACCTCTTCGACCGCGAGACGACGCTCGCGATCCTCGCCGGCTTCGCCCACAACCGCCGCGTCATGGTCTCGGGCTATCACGGCACCGGCAAGTCCACCCATATCGAGCAGGTCGCCGCCCGCCTCAACTGGCCCTGCGTGCGCGTCAACCTCGACAGCCATGTGAGCCGCATCGACCTCGTCGGCAAGGACGCGATCGTCGTCAAGGAGGGCCTGCAGGTCACGGAGTTCAAGGACGGCATCCTGCCCTGGGCCTACCAGCACAACGTCGCGCTGGTCTTCGACGAATATGATGCGGGCCGTCCCGACGTCATGTTCGTCATCCAGCGCGTGCTCGAATCCTCCGGCCGGCTGACGCTCCTCGACCAGAGCCGCGTGATCCGCCCGCATCCCGCCTTCCGCCTGTTCGCGACGGCCAACACCGTCGGCCTCGGCGACACGACGGGCCTCTATCACGGCACGCAGCAGATCAACCAGGCGCAGATGGACCGCTGGTCGATCGTCACGACGCTCAACTACCTGCCGCACGACAACGAGGTGAACATCGTTCTCGCCAAGGTGAAGAGCTTCGAGACGAAGGAAGGCCGCGATACCGTCAACAAGATGGTGCGCGTCGCCGACATGACGCGCGCCGCCTTCATCAACGGCGACCTTTCGACCGTCATGAGCCCGCGCACGGTGATCACCTGGGCGGAGAACGCCGAGATCTTCGGCGACATCGCCTTCGCCTTCCGGCTGACCTTCCTCAACAAGTGCGACGAGCTGGAGCGGGCGCTGGTCGCGGAGCAGTACCAGCGCGCCTTCGGGGTCGAGCTGAAGGAAAGCGCCGCCAACATCGTCCTCGACGCGACGGCGTAAGGCGCGCGAAGGCAGGACATCCCGATGGCCGGGCGCGGAGACAATACCAGGCAGAAATCAGGCGGACCGATCGACGCGGAGCCCTTCAAGCGCGCGCTGACCGGCTGCATCCGCTCGATTGCCGGCGACCACGAGCTCGAGGTCGTCTTCGCCAACGACCGGCCGGGGCTCGCCGGCGAGCGGGCGCGCCTGCCGGAGATTCCGAAGCGGCCGACGGCGCGCGACGTGCAGGTGACGCGCGGCATCGGCGACTCGATGGC
>JBQCEN010000171.1:0-4212 GCA_051960215.1 Pararhizobium sp. | reverse complement strand
CTCGAAGGCGGCGTACTGGTGGCGCACCGCGTCCCAATCGAAGGAGATGCGGCGGATCCATTCCGGATCGAGATGCGGGTCGCGTTCCGTCCCCGTCAGCGCCTCGACGATCGAGCCGAGGCAGGGCTGCGAGGTGTTGCCGGAGAGCGCGTCCATCGCTGCGTCGACCACGTCGACGCCGGCCTCCACCGCCGCAAGCACCGTCGCCGCCGCGATACCGGACGTATCGTGGGTGTGGAAATGGATCGGCAGGTCCGTCGCCTCGCGCAATGCCTTGAAGAGCACTGTCGCCGCGCGCGGCTTGAGGAGCCCCGCCATGTCCTTGAGCGCGATGATATGGGCGCCGGCCTCTTCCAGCTCCTTCGCCAGGGAAACGTAATATTTGAGGTCGTATTTCGGCCGGGCCGCGTTGAGGATGTCGCCCGTATAGCAGATCGCCGCCTCGCAGAGCCTGTCCTCGGCGCGCACGGCGTCCATCGCGACCCGCATGTTCTCCACCCAGTTCAGGCAGTCGAAGACGCGGAAGAGGTCGATGCCGCCGGCCGCGGCCTGATGCACGAAGTGGCGGACGACGTTGTCGGGATAGTTCTTGTAGCCGACGCCGTTGGCGCCGCGCAGAAGCATCTGCAGGAGGATGTTCGGCGCCCCCTCGCGGATGAGCGCGAGCCGTTCCCACGGATCCTCCGTCAGGAAGCGCATGGCGACGTCGAAGGTCGCCCCGCCCCAGCACTCGAGCGAGAAGAGGTTCGGCAGCGCGCGCGCATAGGTGCCGGCGATGCGGGCGATGTCGTGGGTGCGCATCCGCGTCGCAAGCAGCGACTGGTGGCCGTCGCGCATCGTCGTGTCGGTGACGAGGATGCGCCGTTCCGCCCGCATCCATGCCGCGAACTTCTCCGGCCCGAGACGGTCGAGTGCCTGCTTCGTCCCGTCCGGCACCGGCGCGTCGACGAAGGGGACGACGGGGCCGGCGGCGTCCTTCGGCGGCATCGGCCGGCCACGCGCCTCCGGATGGCCGTTGATCGTCACGTCGGCGAGATAGGTCAGAAGCTTCGTCGCCCGGTCCTGCCGCTTCACCTGCTCGAAGAGCTCCGGCGTCGTGTCGATGAAGCGCGTCGTATAGGAATTGTCGCGGAACTTCGGGTGGGCGATGATCGCCTCGAGGAAGGTGAGGTTGGTCGCGACCCCGCGGATGCGGAACTCGCGCAGCGCCCGGTCCATGCGGGCGATCGCTTCCTCCGGCGACGGCGCCCAGGCCGTCACCTTTTCCAGCAGCGGATCGTAGTAGCGGGTGATGACGGCGCCCGAATAGGCCGTGCCGCAATCGAGCCGGATGCCGAATCCGGTGGCGCCGCGATAGGCGGTGATCCGGCCGTAGTCGGGAATGAAGTTCTGCTCCGGATCCTCGGTCGTGATCCGGCACTGCAGCGCATGGCCGTTGAGGCGGATGTCCTCCTGGCGCGGGACGCCCGAATCCGGCGTGCCGATCGCGTGGCCGTCGAGGATGTGGATCTGCGCCTTGACGATGTCGATGCCGGTCACCTCCTCGGTGACGGTATGCTCGACCTGGATGCGCGGATTGACCTCGATGAAGTAGAACTTGCCGGTGTCGACATCCATCAGGAACTCGACCGTGCCTGCCCCGACATAATCCGTCGCCGCCGCGATCTTCTTTGCGTAGCCGGCAAGCTCGGTGCGCTCGGCATCGCCGAGATAGGGCGCCGGCGCCCGCTCCACGACCTTCTGGTTGCGCCGCTGGATCGAACAGTCACGTTCGAAGAGGTGGACGACGTTTCCGTGCGTGTCGCCGAGGATCTGGCTCTCGACGTGGCGGGCGCGCTCCACGAGTTTTTCGAGATAGACCTCGTCCTTGCCGAAGGCGGCCTTCGCCTCGCGCTTCGCCTCCGTCACCTCACGCGCCAGATCCTCCGGCCTGCGGATCGCCCGCATGCCGCGCCCGCCGCCGCCCCAGGACGCCTTGAGCATGACCGGGTAGCCGATCTCCTCGGCCATCCGGGCGACGGCCTCCATGTCGTCCGGCAGCGGCTCCGTCGCTGGCACGACGGGAACGCCGATCTCGATCGCGAGGTTGCGGGCGGCGACCTTGTTGCCGAGCCGGCGCATCGTCCCTAGCCGCGGGCCGATGAAGGTGATCCCCGCCTCGGCGCAGGCGTCGGCGAATTCGGGGCTTTCCGAAAGCAGCCCGTAGCCCGGATGGATGGCGTCGGCGCCGGAGAGCCTCGCGACCCGGATCACCTCATCGATCGAAAGGTAGCTCTCGATCGGCCCGAGGTCGCGCTCCAGATGCGGCCCGCGGCCGACCTGGTAGGACTCGTCGGCCTTGAAGCGGTGGAGGGCGAGCTTGTCCTCCTCCGTCCAGATTGCGACCGTGCGGATGCCGAGTTCGTTCGCGGCGCGGAAAACGCGGATCGCGATTTCCGATCGGTTGGCGACGAGGATCTTCGAGATCGGCAAGGATTCCCCCTTGAACACGTCCGGCCGTGCCGCAGAGCGGCCCTTATGCCGCCGATTGATAGCGACTGAATTGCTGCAGTGCAAATAGGCCTGAAGGAGGGACGGCCGTCGGCTCAGGAGAGGAGGCCGAGTCGGAAGGAAAGGGCGACGGCGTGATGCCGGTTCTTCGCCTTCAGCTTGTCCTGGATGCCGTTCATGTACCAGTCGACGGTGTTGCTGGAGATCTTCAGGACCTGCCCGATCTCGTTGGAGGTCATGCCGTCGGCCAGATAGGTCAGCGCCTCCATCTCGCGGCGCGTCATCTGGATGTCGACGGGCCTCGTCAGGCGGTCGGCGACGTCGGGATGCATGATCCGGAGCAACGCCCAGAAGGTCTTCTTGGCGACCACGTCGAGGAGCGTCACTGTGAGCGGCGCAAGGTCGAGCGGCGGGCCGCCGGCCGACAGATGCCCGATCAGCCCGAGGTCGCCGTGGACCGGGAAGACGTAGCCGTCCTCGAGCCCGTGCTTGCGCGCCTCCGTCATCATCCGGCGCATGCGGCCGTAATAGGGGTCGGCCTCGAAGGCCGCGAGCGCGTCGCGCCAGCGGAAGGCCTGCTGGCTCTTGCGCAGGTAGCGGGCCGCCGGGTCGACGATCGAGAAGCGCCGTTCCGTGTAGATTTCCGCCCAGTCCTTGGGCAGCCGGCTCGCGAGGATAAAGCTTCCGACCGGCGCCGTCTGCTTCGGAGGGCGCAGGACGGCGAAATACTCGAAGCCGGTGAGGGAGAGCACATCCTCGATCGCCCGCGAAACGGCCTCGCGGGTCTTGAGGTGATCCACTTCAGACAGATAGCGGAGTATGAATTCCGTACTCAAAAATCCCTCCAATCCATCCCGCTGTTCGAATTGATACATCAGAAGGATCGGACGGGAGACGGTGCCAGCGGCGAATTGCGCTGTCACAAGCGACAGTTTACCGGATAGTCGCCGTCGACGGACCCATTTTCGACATTGTTGCGGAGGCCGCGTCAGGACCTGCCGATATCGTGGTCCGAAAGGGCGTCCCGGGCGGCGGCGTAATGCGCATCGGTGATATGCGTGCGGATCGCCGCGATCGCCGCCGCGAGCACCGTGACGTCGTCCGTGAAACCGAAGACGGCGATGAAGTCGGGAATCACGTCTATGGGCATGACGAAGTAGGCGAGCGCCGCGAGAAGAATGCCACGGACACGCATCGGCGTCTTCGGATCGAGCGCGCAATAATACGCCGCCACCAGATCCTCGACGAAGGGGATGCGCCGCGCAGCACGCTTCAGCGTCTGCCAGAACTTGGCGCGCACCCGCTCCGCCCGTTCCTTCTGCTTGTCCTCACTGCCCGGCTCAAGGATTTCGCCGATCTTGACCTCGTCCATTCCTATGCTCCCGAAAGGCGTTCCCTGCGGCATGTGGTGACGCTGGGGCCAACGTGCAAACGGGCCGCCCGTTCCCCTTTCCTAGCCGGCGATCCGGTCCATCGCCTCGGCGAGCTTGGTGTCGCGCTCCGTCACGCCGCCGGCATCGTGCGTCGACAGGCGCACCGCAACGGTCTTGTAGACGTTGGTCCATTCGGGGTGGTGGTTCATCTTCTCGGCGAGGAGCGCGATCCGGCACATGAAGCCGAAGGCCTCGTTGAAGTTCCGGAACGTGAAGGTCTTCTCGATGCCCTTGCCATCCTCCGAGACGGTCCAGCCGGACCTGTCGCGGACGAACGCGTCGATCTCGC
>JBQCEN010000170.1:0-3058 GCA_051960215.1 Pararhizobium sp. | reverse complement strand
CAGCGTGTCGACGTCGAGATCGTTGGTCGGCTCGTCGAGCAGGAGCACGTTCGCGCCGGACTTGAGCATCTTGGCAAGATGCACGCGATTGCGTTCGCCGCCGGAGAGCGCGCCGACCTTCTTCTGCTGGTCGGCACCCTTGAAGTTGAACGCCGAGCAGTAACCGCGCGAGTTCACCTCGCGCTTGCCGAGATGGATGATGTCGTTGCCGCCGGAGATCTCCTCCCAGACGGTCTTCTTGTCGCCGAGCGTGTCGCGGCTCTGGTCGACATAGCCGAGCTTGACGGTCTCGCCGACGCGGAACGTGCCCTCGTCCGGCTGCTCCTGGCCGGTGATCATGCGGAAGAGCGTCGTCTTGCCCGCGCCGTTCGGTCCGATGACGCCGACAATGCCGCCCGGCGGAAGCTGGAAGGACAGGCCGTCGATCAGGAGCCTGTCGCCATAGCCCTTCTTCAGGCCGTCCGCCTCGATCACGCCGTTGCCGAGCCGCTCGCCGGCCGGGATGACGATCTGCGCGGCGCCCGGCCGCCGGTCGGCAGCCGCCTCGACCAGTTCGTCATAGGCCCTGATGCGCGCCTTCGACTTGGTCTGGCGCGCCTGCGGGCTCTGGCCCATCCATTCGCGTTCGCGCGCAAGCGTCCGCTGGCGGGCGGCCTCCTCGCGGCCCTCCTGTTCCATGCGCTTCGACTTCTTTTCGAGATAGGCGGTGTAGTTGCCCTCGTAGGGAATGCCGCGGCCGCGGTCGAGCTCGAGGATCCACCCGGTCACGTTGTCGAGGAAGTAGCGGTCGTGGGTGATCATCAACACCGCGCCCGGATATTCGCGCAGGTGCTTCTCCAGCCAGGCGATCGTCTCGGCATCGAGATGGTTCGTCGGCTCGTCGAGAAGCAGCAGGTCCGGCTGCGAGAGCAGCAGCTTGCAGAGCGCCACGCGGCGCTTCTCGCCGCCCGACAGATTGTCGACCGTCGCGTCTCCGGGCGGGCAACGCAGCGCGTCCATCGCCATCTCGACCTGGCTGTCGAGGTCCCAGAGGTTCTGCGCGTCGATGATGTCCTGGAGCTTGGCGCCCTCCTCCGCCGTCTCGTCGGAATAGTTCATCATCAGCTCGTTGTAGCGGTCGAGGATCGCTTTCTTGTCGGCGACGCCCTGCATCACGTTGCCGGCGACGTTGAGGCTTTCGTCGAGCTGCGGCTCCTGCGGCAGGTAACCGACCGTCGCGCCTTCGGCGACCCAAGCCTCGCCGGTGAACTCCTTGTCGAGGCCGGCCATGATCCTGAGCACCGTCGACTTGCCGGCGCCGTTCGGCCCGAGGATGCCGATCTTGGCGTCCGGATAGAACGACAGGTGGATGTTCTCCAGCACCTTCTTGGAGCCGTAGGCCTTGTTGAGGCCGGCCATGTGATAGATGAATTGGCGTGCCATGAAGCGCGTCTCGCCTTCTCGATCGGGAGGAATGGAAATCTGCGCGCTACTTAGGGGAAACGTCGTCGCCGGGCAACGGCCGGCGCGCCATATGCCGCCTGCGGCCGCGCAATCGGAGGAACTGGGATGTCCATCGCCCTTGTCGTCGGTGTCGGAGACGGCCTCTCCGCCTCGCTCGCCCGCAAGCTCGCCGCACGTGGACACGATCTCGTGCTCGCGGCACGGCAGACCGACAAGCTCGCGGGCCTCGTCGGCGAGACGAAGGCGCGGACCGTAGATTGCGACGCGGCCGACCCCGCCGCCGTCGGCAACCTCTTCGAGACCATCGACGGCATGGGCGATGACCTCGCCGTCGCGATCTACAATCCCTCGGCCCGCGTGCGCGGCCCGCTCGTCGAGCTCGATCCCGCAGACGTCCGTGGGGCACTCGAGGTTACCGCCTATGGCGCCTTCCTCGTCGCCCAGCAGGCGGCCCGGCGGATGCTCAGGGTCGGCGGCGGCACGATCCTCTTCACCGGCGCCTCTGCCGGCGTGAAGGGCTATGCCCGTTCGGCGCCCTTCGCGATGGGCAAGTTCGCGCTTCGCGGCCTCGCCCAGTCGATGGCGCGCGAACTGCACCCGCAGGGCATCCATGTCGGCCATGTCGTCATCGACGGCATGATCCGCAATCCGGGACGCGAGGAAGCGCACGGCAAGCCGGACTCGATGCTCGACCCGGACGCGATCGCCGAGGCCTATATGCAATTGATCGACCAGGACCGCTCGGCATGGGCCTGGGAGATCGAGCTGCGCCCCTGGGTCGAGACATTCTAGCCGTCCATCCCTGCCGCCCGCAAAAAGTGATAAGCCTGCTTTTGATTTTCCGTGGCGTGGCGCTAAGTGTTGCCGCAGCATGGCATCCGCTCGTGCGATGATCCGGAAAATCAGGAGGCTGGCGTGGGCAAGCGCGACATCACGATCAAGACCGAGGACGGGACCGCGAAGGCGGGCCTCTTCACTCCCTCAGGTGCCGCCGGGGATGGTCAGCCGGGCATCATTCTCTACATGGATGCCTTCGGGCCGCGCCCGGCGCTCGACGCCATGGCCGAACGGCTTACGGATGCCGGTTACGTCGTCCTCGTGCCGGACCTCTTCTACCGCTTCGGCGACTACCACTTCGATGCGAAAACCGCCTTCAATGATCCGGCGACGCGCGAGAAGCTGATGGGGATGCTGAAGGGCACGACGCAGGAGAAGACCGTGCGCGACAGCCGCGCCTTCATCGACGCGATCACCAGCGGTGGCGGCGCAAAGGGCAAGCTCGGCACGGTCGGCTACTGCATGGGCGGTTCGCGCGCGCTCGCCGCGGCGGCGGCCTATCCGGACCGCATCGCCGCGGCCGCAAGCTTCCATGGCGGCAATCTCGCAAGCGACGCGGAAGACAGCCCGCACCGGCGCGTCGGCACGATCAGGGCGCGCGTCTATGTCGGATCGGCCGGCGTCGACAAGAGCTTTCCGCCGGAGCAGTCGGCGCGCCTTGCGCAGGCGCTGCGCGAGGCCGAGGTGGACCACATCATCGAGAACTATGTCGGCATGGAGCACGGCTGGGCCGTCTCCGATCACGGCGTCTTCAACGAGAGAGGCTGCGAGCGGCACT
>JBQCEN010000169.1:0-2211 GCA_051960215.1 Pararhizobium sp. | reverse complement strand
CGCTCTGCATTTTCCGATGTCAAGTTGCCGAACGGCACTGTTGTTCGTCGGGTTGATGCGTCGGTGCACGAGCGCGCCCTCTCGAACGTTGTCCGGGCGTACCGGGAAAAAGATTGATGGAGGAAGGGGAGGATCAGACACCCACCTCAGACTCCAAGGATTACAATACGGTTCTTGAATATTATGTAGACGATCCCGATGCCGGTCTCGATCTCGTCGGCCTGATCGCTTACGCCTTGTACAAAAGGCATAAGCGCGATTGGATCACCAAACATCGTCTTTCTCATTCGGGTACAAAGCCATCGAATGAGCAGGTTGAGGCGGTTGTCGATAGTTATCTTACCTCGGAAATGAGAAGTACGCTCAGAGAGCGTGCATCGGATATTCTCAGCAGCTATGCCGAAACCTATGTCGAGGCCGTGGAGCCGGAGATCAAGGCGCAGGCCGTCAACAATGAAACGTTGCGCCAAGCGCGCGAGATCGAGCGTTCAATTGTCGAGAATTCGGGACTTTGGAGGCAAGTCGGAACCGGCCTGATCTCGACGGCGATATGGTCTCTGGTCGTCACCGTCCTCGTACTGGCAGCACTGTTTTTTGGTTCCGATATTCTCAACCTCTGGAATCAGCTCTCAAACATTCATTAAGAAACATGATCCTCTTCCCCGCAATCGACCTCAAGGACGGCCAGTGCGTCCGCCTGAAGCTCGGCGACATGGACCAGGCGACGGTCTACAATGCCGATCCGGCCGCTCAGGCGAAGGCCTTCGAGGACCAGGGCTTCGAATGGCTGCATGTCGTCGACCTGAACGGCGCCTTCGCCGGCGAGAGCGTCAACGGTGCGGCGGTCGAGGCGATCCTGAAGGCGACGCGCAATCCCGTGCAACTCGGCGGCGGCATCCGCACGCTTGCGCATGTCGAGACCTGGCTGGCCAAGGGCCTGGCGCGCGTCATCCTCGGCACCGTCGCGGTGCGCGATCCGGAGCTGGTGAAGGAGGCCTGCCGGCTCTTCCCGGGCAGGATCGCCGTCGGCATCGACGCGCGTGGCGGCAAGGTTGCTGTCGAGGGTTGGGCCGAGGCCTCCGAACTGGGCGCGATCGAGCTTGCGAAGAAGTTCGAGGGCGCCGGCGTGGCCGCGATCATCTATACCGACATCGACCGCGACGGCGTGCTCGCGGGCATCACCGGGGAGGCGACACTGGCGCTCGCGAGCGCAGTCTCGATCCCCGTCATCGCCTCGGGAGGCCTCGCCTCCATGGACGACATCCGCCGGCTGACGAAGCCCGACGCCGCCCGCCTCGAAGGCGCCATCTCCGGCCGCGCCCTCTACGACGGCCGGATCGACCCGAAGGAGGCGCTGGCGCTCTTGCGTCAAGCGAGGGAGGCCGCCCGATGACCCTCAAGGCTCGCGTGATCCCCTGTCTCGATGTGAAGGGGAGCCCGCGTCGCTCGCAGCCGCCTTGCGGCGAGGACGCGCAAAACCGGAGAGAGGGCGCCCGATGACCCTCAAGGCTCGCGTGATCCCCTGTCTCGATGTGAAGGGCGGCCGCGTCGTCAAGGGCGTCAACTTTGTCGACCTGGTCGACGCCGGAGATCCCGTCGAGGCGGCGCGCGCCTATGATGCGGCGGGGGCGGACGAACTCTGCTTCCTCGACATCACCGCGTCGTCCGACAACCGTGAGACGATCTTCGACGTCGTGGCGCGCACGGCGGAGCAGTGCTTCATGCCGCTCACCGTCGGCGGCGGGGTGCGCAGCGTCGCCGATATCCGCCGGCTGCTGCTTTCCGGCGCTGACAAGGTCTCGATCAATACGGCGGCGGTCAAGGACCCGGACTTCGTCGCGCAGGCCGCCGACAAGTTCGGCGACCAATGCATCGTCGTCGCGATCGACGCGAAGAAGGTCTCCGAAGCCGGCGAGCAGGATCGCTGGGAGATCTTTACCCATGGCGGCCGCGAGCCGACCGGCATCGACGCGGTCGCCTTCGCCGAGACCGTCGTCGCGCGCGGCGCCGGTGAAATCCTCCTGACGTCGATGGACCGCGACGGGACGAAGGCCGGTTACGACATCGCGCTGACGCGCGCGGTGGCCGACGCGGTGCGCGTCCCGGTGATCGCCTCGGGCGGCGTCGGCGGGCTCGACCATCTCGTCGAGGGCATCCGCGACGGTCACGCCGCGGCCGTCCTCGCCGCCTCGATCTTCCATTTCGGCACCC
>JBQCEN010000168.1:0-26635 GCA_051960215.1 Pararhizobium sp. | reverse complement strand
TGCTTCATCTCGTCGTTCGCGCCGCCACTCCGGCCGATATTCTGCGACTGCTCGTAGCCCGCTCCACCGCCCTCGTCGAGGACCTGGAACATGTCGATCCCGAACGCGCGAAGAATGAAGAAGAGCACGATCAGGACGATGATGCCGGAGATGCCGCCGCCCGAGACGCGGCGCAACCCGCCGCCTGTCGGCAGCCGGAATCCGCCTCCGCCGAGGCCGCCTGGATCGAAGCCATCCCCCTCGCCGCGCCGGTCCTCGATATTGCTGCTCTGACGACGCCCACGCCATTCCATGATCGCGATCTCCCGAAGGTGGCCCGACATGAGAACTTCTTCGCCGGCATTCAGTTCAGCGCCGGTGGCTGAGGAAAGCAAGAGGGGCCGGAGGAGATATAGCCGCAGCAAACGAAGCGGACTCGCAACAAAGGCTTGATGGCGGTGTTCGGCGGACTATCGCGCCACTCCGGAGAGAGCGAGATGCAACCGACCGATTTCAAGCGATGGCGCCAGGCTATGGGCTTCAACCAGAAGGACGCGGCCGAGGCGCTCGGCCTGAAGAAGCGCATGATCCAGTATTACGAAAAGGGCGACCGCGAGGGGCGCCAGGTCGCCATCCCTCTGGCGGTGGCGCTCGCCTGCTACGCGCTCAGCAAGGGCGTGCGAAGCTACGACGCCTCCGATCTGCGGGGGGAACTGACGCGGTTCCCCGACGAGCTTCATGCGATACGATGAAAGCCCGCCGGCGGTCGGCCGGCGGGCTCCGAGCGTGAGACGAGGATCGCCGGCCTACTCGACGTAGACGGTAACGCTGTCGTTGGCGTCGACATTGGCGGCGATGATCTGCGACACGTCGACGGACTTCGCCTGAAGCTTGCTCGAAAGCGCCGGATTGGCGGCGATGGCCGCCTGGATCTTCTGCTGCTCTTCCGGCGTCGTGTTCGGCGTCACGCCGCTCTCCTGAACCTTGGTGTCGGTGTTGGCCATATCGGCCAGGCTGATCACCTTGACGTTCGAGACGTCCTTCAGGCCCTCGATGCTCGATACCATCTGGTCCGCGGTCATCATGCTTCCGCCGGACATCGCGTCGCCGGAGGACATTGAGCCGCTCTGCATGTCGTTGTTCATCGCCCCGCCGGTCGACATCGTCCCGGTGTTGTCGGTGCTCATCCCGTTTGTCGTGCCCATCATGCCACCGTTGTGGTCCGTCCCGGCTGCAAGCGCCGGAAGGCCGCCGAGGGCCGTGGTCATCGTGGCGATGGTGAGGACTGCGATCGTGCGCTTCATGGTCAACTCCTGTGCTCTGCTGATTGCGTTGCGCGGGCCTGCCAGGCTGCCTCCGCCGTCGAAAGGACAACCGGTGCCCGTCTTGATTGTTCCGGCTAAAATCCACCGCAATCTTCACGGGTGCGTGAGGATTCGAGTGCTCTGCGGGGACGGCCGGCAGATGCGGGAGGCGCATTGCCGCCCTGCGCAAAATCATGGTGATTTTAGGAGGATTGGGGGTTACGCGGGCCCCGCCCTTTCCCTATAAGGCGCTCCTAGCCTGAAATCCGATCTCGATCCCAACGCTGGCCCCGGCCGGCGGGGTCGTCGTCTGCCTGCCTGATGGAAGCTCCCATGCCGAAGCGTACCGATATCCAGTCGATCCTCATCATCGGGGCGGGCCCGATCATCATCGGCCAGGCCTGCGAGTTCGACTATTCAGGGACCCAGGCCGTGAAGGCTCTGAAGGAGGAAGGCTACCGCGTCATCCTCGTCAACTCGAACCCGGCGACGATCATGACGGACCCGGGGCTGGCGGATGCGACCTATATCGAGCCGATCACGCCGGAAGTGGTCGCCAAGATCATCGCCCGCGAGCGGCCGGACGCGCTGCTGCCGACGATGGGCGGGCAGACGGCATTGAATACAGCCCTTTCGCTGCGCCGCATGGGCGTGCTGGAGCGCTACGGCGTCGAGATGATCGGCGCCAAGCCGGAGGCCATCGACAAGGCCGAGGACCGGGCCCTCTTCCGCGAAGCGATGGCGAAGATCGGGCTCGAGACGCCGCGCTCGTTGCTCGCCAATGCGACCGAGATCAAGAACGAGGACCGCAAGGCGCATGAGGCCGAGCGCACCGCACTGAAGGCGAAGCTTTCGGGCGACGATCTGGACGCGGCGCTCGATGCGCTCGAGAACCGCTGGAACCTCGGCGAAAGCGACCGCAAGCAGCGCTACCTGAGCCATGCCATGGCGCTCGCCGCAACCGCGCTCGACACGATCGGCCTGCCGGCGATCATCCGCCCCTCCTTCACCCTCGGCGGCACCGGCGGCGGCATCGCCTACAACCGGACAGACTTCTTCGAGATCGTCCAGTCCGGCCTCGACGCCTCGCCGACGACCGAAGTGCTGATCGAGGAATCGGTGCTCGGCTGGAAGGAATACGAGATGGAGGTCGTCCGCGATCGGGCGGACAACTGCATCATTATCTGCTCGATCGAGAACGTCGACCCGATGGGCGTCCACACCGGCGATTCGATCACCGTCGCGCCGGCGCTGACCCTGACGGACAAGGAATACCAGGTGATGCGCAACGCCTCTATTCGCGTGCTGCGCGAGATCGGGGTGGAGACCGGTGGCTCCAACGTGCAGTTCGCCGTCAATCCGGCGGACGGCCGCCTCGTCGTCATCGAGATGAATCCCCGCGTCTCGCGATCCTCCGCGCTCGCCTCCAAGGCGACCGGTTTCCCGATCGCCCGCGTCGCCGCCAAGCTCGCCGTCGGCTACACGCTTGACGAACTGGAGAACGACATCACCGGCGGCGCGACGCCGGCCTCCTTCGAGCCGTCGATCGACTATGTCGTGACCAAGATCCCGCGCTTCGCCTTCGAGAAGTTTCCCGGTGCCGAACGCACCCTGACGACGGCAATGAAGTCGGTCGGCGAGGTCATGGCGATCGGCCGGACGTTCGCCGAGAGCCTGCAGAAGGCGCTACGCGGCCTGGAGACGGGACTGACCGGCCTCGACGAGATCGAGATCCCCGGCATGAGCGGCGAGGCGGCCGACTACCGCAACGCGATCCGCGCGGCGATCGGCACGCCGACGCCCGACCGGCTTCGCATGGTGGCCCAGGCGCTCCGCCTCGGCATGAGCCCCGAAGAGGTGCATGAGGGCTGCCGCATCGATCCGTGGTTCATCGCCCAGTTGAAGGCGATCGTCGACATGGAGGCGCGCGTCCGCGCGAACGGCCTGCCGGGCGACGCGACAAATCTCAGGATGCTGAAGGGCATGGGCTTCTCGGACGCTCGCCTTGCAGGGCTCATCGGCAAGACCGAGCGGGAGGTGGCGAAGCTTCGCGCCGAGCTCGACGTCCATCCCGTCTACAAGCGGATCGACACCTGCGCCGCCGAGTTCGCCTCGCCGACGGCCTACATGTACTCGACCTATGAAGTGCCCTTCGCCGGCGCCCTCGCGGATGAATCGGAGGTCTCCGACCGCAGGAAGGTGGTCATCCTCGGCGGCGGACCGAACCGCATCGGCCAGGGCATCGAGTTCGACTATTGCTGCTGCCACGCGGCCTTCGCCCTCGGCGACGCCGGCTACGAGTCGATCATGGTCAACTGCAATCCGGAGACCGTCTCGACGGACTACGACACCTCGGACCGCCTCTATTTCGAGCCGCTGACGGCCGAGGACGTGCTGGAGATCCTGCGCGTCGAGCAGGCGAAGGGGACGCTCCACGGCGTCATCGTCCAGTTCGGCGGGCAGACGCCCTTGAAGCTTGCCGAGGCGCTCGAGAAGGCCGGCATCCCGATCCTCGGCACCGCGCCCGACATGATCGACCTCGCCGAGGATCGCGACCGCTTCCAGAAGCTCCTCGTCAAGCTCGACCTCGTGCAGCCGAAGAACGGCATCGCCTATTCGGTCGAGCAGGCGCGGCTGGTCGCCGCCGAACTCGGCTTCCCCCTCGTCGTGCGCCCCTCCTATGTGCTTGGCGGACGGGCGATGCAGATCATCCGCGACGAGGCGAGCCTCTCGAACTACCTGCTCGGCACCGTGCCGGAACTCGTCCCCGAGGACATTAAGGCGCGTTATCCGAACGACAAGACGGGCCAGATCAACACGCTGCTCGGCAAGAACCCGCTGCTCTTCGACAGCTATCTGGCGAATGCGATCGAGGTCGACGTCGACTGCCTCTCGGACGGCGAGAACGTCCATGTCGCGGGCATCATGGAGCATATCGAGGAGGCCGGCATCCATTCCGGCGACTCCGCCTGCTCGCTGCCCGTCCATACCCTGAGCGAAGCGATCGTTGCCGAACTGGAGCGACAGACGACGGCGCTTGCAAGGGCCCTGAAGGTCGGCGGCCTGATGAACGTCCAGTACGCGATCAAGGACGGCACGATCTACGTGCTGGAAGTCAATCCGCGCGCCTCGCGGACCGTCCCCTTCGTCGCGAAGACCGTGGGGGCACCGATCGCCAAGATCGCCGCCCGCATCATGGCCGGCGAGGGTCTGGAAGCGGCGATCGCGGCCTATGGTGAGAAGCCCGACCCGCGCAGGGTCAGGCATATCGCCGTCAAGGAAGCGGTCTTCCCCTTCGCCCGCTTCCCCGGTGTCGACACGCTGCTCGGCCCCGAGATGCGCTCGACCGGCGAGGTCATGGGCCTCGACACCGACTATGCGCTCGCCTTCGCGAAGGCGCAGCTCGGCGCGAATGTCGATCTGCCGCGTAATGGCGCCGTCTTCGTCTCGGTGCGCGACGAGGACAAGCCGCGCGTGCTCCCGGCCGTCCGGCTGCTCGCCGATCTCGGTTTCAAGGTGATCGCGACGAGCGGAACGGCGCGCTACCTGATCGAGAACGGCATCGAGACGACGAAGATCAACAAGGTGCTCGAAGGCCATCCGCACGTCGAGGACGCGATCCGCAACCGCCAGGTCCAGCTCGTCTTCAACACGACGGACGGCGCCAAGGCCGTCTCCGATTCGAAGTCGCTGCGCCGCGCGGCACTCATGCAGAAGGTGCCCTACTACACGACCATGGCCGGTGCACTCGCCGCCGCCGAGGCGATCAAGGCGCTGAAGGCGGGCAATCTCGAGGTCCGGCCGCTGCAGAGCTATTTCTGAGCGGCGGCCGTTTGATGCTGAAGGATAGCCGCGCTATCATCGACCGGCTGCAGGCGGATGGCTTCGCGCTCGTATCGGTGCGTGGATCGCACCATAAGTTCAAACATCCCGTCAGCGGCCGGATCGTGATCGTGACGCATCCGCGCAAGGACATGCCGGCGGGAACCGTCCGTTCCATTTACCGCCAGGCAGGCTGGGCGAAGGACTGAACAATGATCCACTACATCGCTCTGATACACAAAGAGGCGAGCAGCGGATACGGAGTGTCTTTCCCGGACGTTCCGGGTGTCACCGCGGTTGCGGACACGTTGGACGATGCACTTCGCGAAGCAGGCGTCGCCTTGGGATTTGCCTTCGAAGATTGGCCGGGCGAGCGTCCCGTGCGGCGCACCCTCGACGAACTTCATACCGATCGACAGTTCCGGGCTGACGCCGCTGGCGCGATCATCGCTGCGGTGGCGCCCATCATGGAATCCGCAAAGGCCGCGTAAGGACGCCTCAGCCGTCTCGGGAATCCACGTCGCTTTTCTTGGCCAATTTCGCATCAGGGCAGGAGACCGCAAATCTCCGGCTCGGGCCTTTATCCCCGCTCCACGAACCACACGGTCGGCTGGCCCTCGACGCCGGCATTGCGCATCGCCTCGCGCAGTTCGGGCGAGTTGGCGAAGGCTCGCGCTGCTTCGGCTGTCGCGAAGTCGTGGCTGACGGTGACGTCGCGGGGGTTGTCTGCGGCGCACCAGACTTCATGGCCGGTCACGCCCATGGCGCGGCGCTTGGCATCGAAGGCGTCGTAGCCCCTCCTCCAGGCATCGTAGTCGTTGACGGTGTGGCGAACGAAGATGCGGGTCATGACGGTCCTCCCGAAAAAGTCCGCGTCTTTGACAAGCCGTCAGGTACGCCCGCACGGATCGCGCCGAGACGGCGTCCCTGATCGGCCGAAGCCCCACGGCGCGATGATGCGCCCGATCCGCTCGTGTGACAATGGAGGCAGGCCCCGAGGCGGTTCCTGCACCGGCAAGCGGGCCTGGCGGCCGCGCCCTCCTCAGCGCCTGCGGGCATCGACGCGCGAGAAGGAGACGGGCGCGGTGAAGGACCATTCGGAGCGGCCGGCCGCCTTCGGGATCGGCGGCAGGGGTGCTGCGCGGCGGACGGTCTCGACGGCGGCGCGATCGAGAAGATCGGAGCCGGACGAGGCGACGAGCCGCACGTCACGGACGCGGCCGCCGGCGTCGACGACGAAATGAACGCGCGCCTCGCCGGTGATGCCGCGCCGGGCGGCGGCCGGCGGATAGCGCAGCGCCGCCTGGAGCTTGCGCGCCACCCGGCCCGGATAGTTCGAGACGGCGGCGTTGCCCGAACCCGCGTCGGCGCCGCCTTCGCGCGTCGAAGCGGCCGCACCGGTCAGCGCCCCCGTCAGGCTGCCGCGCCAGACGGCGAGCGGGCCGCCGGGCGGAGCGGCGGTCGCAAGCTGCGGCGCCGGCGGTGTCGGCCGCGGCGTCGGGACGGGCACGGCGGCCGCCACCGCCGGCTGCTGCGCCTGTTGCTCGGGCTGCGGCGCCTCATCGGGCTTCGATGCGTCCGCCTTTGCCGGAGTTGGCGAGGGTTTGGCCTCAGCGCCCGTCTTCGCCGCATCCGCCGTCTCGGCCTTCCGCGCCTCCGGCTTCGGCGGTCGGGGCTTCACGATGGGTGGCGCCGTCTCGCCGGTCTTGCTCGGCGCCTCGGTCGCGAGGACCGCGGGCGCCGGCTTCTGCGGCTTGTCGGCCGGCCGCTCGGCGGCAGCGACGGCCTCGGGCGCGGCCTTCGCCGTTTCCGGCGCTTTCGGGCGCGGCGGCGTCGGCGAGGCCGGATGCTTCGGCTGCGGCGTCGGCGGCGCGACGAGCGTCACGTGGATCGGCCGTTCCTCCGGCTGCGGCCGGCTTCCCTGGACGCGATCCGCGGCGGCGTCTCCGGCCGCGGCGAGGCGGGTATCCCTTTTACCGGCGACGTCGATCAGCCATGCGGCGCCGGACGGGCCGATGAGGAGCGCGGCGACGATGGCGGCATGGATCAATACGGACGCCGCAACACTCGCCGCATCGCGTCCCGCCGCGCCAGCCGGCACGGCGCCGGCCGCACGGGCCTCGCCGGCGATTTCCTCGGCATCGGCCGGAAGCTCGAGGTCGACCGTGGTCTCGAGGGAGCGGGTGAGTTCCGCATCGAGATCGTCGTCGAGGAAGGGCGTGTCCAGCGGGCGCATCGTGGGGCGCATCATGCCCGCTTCCAGCCCCGAACGACAAGCGCCGGCAGCGTGCCGGCGCACGAGGCGGCCATCCTCAGCGGCGCTCCGCCCAGGCCGAGACGAGCCGCGAGCGGCCGGCGCCGAGGCCGCTGACGGCGATGCCGAGGCCGACCACCAGGAAGAGCACGGAGGTTGCGGCGAAGCCGCCGGTGACGCTGCGGATCACACCAACGACGAGCGGCCCGACGGCGGCGAGCAGATAGCCGACGAACTGCGCCATTCCGGAGAGATGCGCCGCGACGTGGCTGTCCGGCGAGCGGAGCACGATCATCGTCACCGCCGCGGCGATGAGGCCGCCCTGACCCGCGCCCTGGATCACGGCCCAGATCCAGACCGTCGAGAGCGGCGCGAAAAGGAAGCCGAAGAGCGCCACGGTCGCGAGCAGCGCGAGCACCACGTTGACCGTGCGCTGGTCGCGCGACTTGACCGCGATCGGCGGCACGACGATGCAGGAAACGACCTGCACCACGATCGAGGCCGAGACGACGGCACCGGCCGTCGCGGCATCGAGCCCGCGGAACCGCAGGATCGGCGCGAGCCAGCCAAAGACGCAATAGGCGAGCGCCGATTGCAGTCCCATGAAGGCCGTCACCTGCCAGGCGATGGGGTCGCGCCAGAGCCCGGTGACGGTGACGCCGCTTGCGCGGACGCGCGTGCCGCCGGACAAGGCCTGGGGCAGCCAGACGACGGCGACCACGGCCGCCGGCAGCGCCCAGGCCGCGAGCGCCGGCGGAAAGCCGCCGCCGATCCAATGCTCGATCGGCACGGTCAGCCCGGCGCCGAGCGCCGCGCCGCCCGTCAGCGCCATCGTATAGAGCCCCGTCATCAGCGCGGCGCGATCGGAGAAGTCGCGCTTGACGAGGCCCGGCAGGAGCACGTTGCCGACGGCGATGCACGCCCCGGCGATCCCCGTGCCGAGAAAGAGCGGCACGAGCCCGAAGGCGCGCAGGGCCGTACCGACGGCGAGGAGAGCGAGCACGCCGAGGAGCGTCCGCTCCGGCCCGATGCGGCCCGAGAGCCACGGCGCAAGCGGCGCGAAGACGCCGAGGCAGAGGACGGGCAGCGTCGTCAGCGCGCCCGCGCCGACAGCGGAGATGCCGGTGCGGTCGATGATCTCCGGCAGGAGGACGGAGGCACTCGAAAAGACCGGCCTCAGATTGACGGCGATGAGCACAAGCCCAAGGCCGAGCAGCAGACGCGCCGTCGCGCCCTGCCCTTTGGCCTCGACCGCCTCGCCCGCCTTCGTCGGTGTCATCAGAACTCTCCCGACCGTGGCCAATGCGGAAGGCTGGCTCCCCCGGTTCGGCCCTGACTATGCAGGCGGCTTGCAGGCGTCAACGATCTTGTCGGCATGCGTGCCGTGCAAACGGAGAGACGCTCAGCCGCCGTTCGCCGGCATCGGCACGACCGCGAAGGTGAAGATCAGGAGTTCGATCGCCACCAGCCAGCTCCCGAGGATACGGCCGGCGATCGTCAGCCAGGGCCGCTTGAAACGGCGCAGGAGGAAGGCCGGTGCGGCGGCGATCCAGACGGCCGCGACAATGCTGCCGCTCGAGAAATTGTTGATGTTGTTCGAGAATTCGCTCAGGCCCACGAACAGGGCCATGTCGGCGGCAAGCAGGACGGCAAGCACCAGCGCGGCAGGGAAGCGTGCACGACCTGGCAGCCAGAGCGCGGCTCCCGTCAGTCCGACGGCGACCGGCGTGACCAGGTAGACCTGAGCGTCGAGGTCGTGCCGCAGGATCACCTGCCAGATGGGGATGAAGACCGAGAGCAGCCCGGCGAGCACCAGGAGGAAGACGGCAAGGACCACCGCGAAGCGCCGCTCGTCCGCAAGGCCGGCGCAGAGCACGCCGAGGCCGAGCAGCGCCAGGGCGACGTCGTAGACGGTGAAGGGAAAGAGGAAGCCGAGTTCCCAGAAGTAGTAGGTGTGCGGCAAGGCCTGCGAGACGAGGATCGCGAACGGCGCGGCAAGGAAGATGCCGAGCGCCGCCGGCAGCCGGCCCGGCGGATCGGATTCGGTGAGCCAGGCGCGGGGAACGGCTCTCATGCGAGCGCCCGGGCGAGGTAGTAGAGGCCGCCGATGAAGATCAGCCCTCCGAGGATGCGCGAGACGCGGCCGCCATAGAGCCGGCCGAAGACGAGCCCGATGCCGATGCCGATCACGTGGATCATGCCCGTTGAGACGACGAAGCCGACGGCATAGGCAGCCGGGTCGGCGGCGCGCGGCAATTCCTCGCCGTGGGCATAGCCGTGGAAGATCGCGAAGAAGGCGACGATGAAGACCGCCAGCCATTCGGGCGCCTTCCAGGCGAACGCGATGGCGCCGCCGAGCACGAGGATCGAGCAGGCGATGCCGAGCTCGATGTCGGGGATCACGACGAGGTGGCTGATCCCGAAGACCCCGCCGACGCACATGATCAGCGGAAAGGTGACGGGCAGCGACCAGACCGGGCGTCCGCCCATCTGCGCGCCCCAGAGGCCGACCGAGAGCATGGCGAGCAGATGGTCCGGCCCTGAAAGCGGATGCTCGAAGCCGCTCGCGAAGCCGCCCATCGGCCCGCTCAACTCGTGCGCCGCGGCGACGGCCGTCGCCGTCACGAGAACCAGGGCGGCAAGCGCCAGCCTGCCGCATGCGGCGGCCACCGCGTCGGAAGTCCGCCCGATCGGGCCTTGCTGGAGTGAAACGGTCATGAAAGCAGCGGCCTGACGATGAGTGCCCGGCGGACGGCCCGGCGTTCCGGGCGAATCGGCGCCGGCGGAAATCCGAGGCCGGCTTGGCACGGGCCGATACGGCCCGTCAATTCGCCGCGACCGCCTCTGCGCCGGTAGTCCCTTTCAGGCCGGTGCGCTCGAGCAGCCCCAGGCGCTTGGCGCGATAGTAGTAGCCGCTTCGGTAGTAGCCGGCCGCCCGGCCGGAATTGCCGCCTGCGACGAGATAGGCGCCACGAAGATACTTCACGCCGTATTTGAGGTTCGTCCGGGCGTCGAGCAGGCCTTCCGGTGCGCCGTCATAGCCCATCGTGCGGGCGGTCGGAGCGCTGATCTGCATCAGGCCGTAGTGACCGTTGTGGGCGAGCTGCGGATTGAAGTTGCTCTCGCGCCGGACGACGCTGCGCACGAGGTCCGCCGGCACCGCATAGGCCGAGGCGTACTCGACGATCAGCCGATCGACATCCGCAGGCGGCTGCGAGGCCGCCGCTACGGCCGGCGATACGCCCTGGGAGAGATCGGAGGTGGTGCAGCCGACGGCCAGCAGCGGACAGAGGGCGAGGACCGGAAGGAGGAAGCGACGCATTCTGGAGCGGGGACGGTTGCGGAGGGAGAGCGGCATGCCAGACGCATGCGCCGATAGCAGCGCCGTCCGACCGGATTAAGGCGAGGCCTCAGAGCTGCCGTTCCGGCGGCTCGCCCACATGGGCATCGAAGAGGATGCTGAAGCCGCGTTCCACGGCGCAGCGCTCCACATGGCGGATCAGGTCTTCTTCGCTGACGAGAGCTTCGGGAAGCATCACCCGCACCGCCTGGACCTCGCCGCGAACCGACACCGGGCGGTCGGTCCATCGCATGGCTGCGAAGTGCCGCCGCACGACGGCCGCGGCATCGAATGCCTCACAGGATGTTGCTGCGACATCAGTCATTGATGTGCCCTCCCACCAAAGTAGTATCGGGAACGACGGGAGCCGGCGCCATTACAAATGATAAACAGTGTGATCTTTCTTCGACGGCGGCTCGCGGAACTTTTCGGCCGAGCCGGCTACGCCCTGCGGCGAAGCATCATTTCGTCCCGACGGCGCCAGTCCCCTTACCAAGCCCGGTTTTTTGCACTACATTCGCTGATCGAACGTTGGACGGTTCCGGCGCTTGGACGTGCCGGAGGCCGTTTTCTTTTTGTCTCCCGGCTTGGATGATCGGGAGACCGTCAAGGGGACTATGAAATGGTAGACAAGGTGCCGATGACCCAAGGCGGGTTCGCGAAGCTGCAGGAAGAGCTGCGCTGGCGCCAGCAGGACGAGCGCCCCCGGATCATCGAGGCGATTTCGGAAGCGCGCGCCCATGGCGACCTGTCCGAGAACGCGGAATACCACGCGGCCAAGGAAGCGCAGAGCCACAACGAAGGCCGCATCACCGAGCTCGAGGACCTGATCGCGCGCGCCGAGGTGATCGACGTCGCGAAGATGTCGGGCGACACGGTGAAGTTCGGCGCGATCGTGCGCATCGTCGACGAGGACACCGACGAGGAGAAGACCTATCAGATCGTCGGCGACCAGGAAGCCGACGTGAAGGAAGGCCGTATCTCGATCTCCTCGCCGATCTCGCGGGCGATGATCGGCAAGAAGGTCGGCGATTCCATCGAGGTCGTCGCGCCCGGCGGCTCGCGCGCCTTCGAGATCCTCGACCTTCGCTGGGGATAGGACCCGCATGTCCTCGGCCGGGCCGATCAGGGACATCGACGTCATTGCTCCGCACTTCAAGAAGCGGCTTTCCGGCGTCACGTCGACGGTCGTCCAGCTGATCCCGAAACAGCGCGCCATGGGCGCCCGGATCGCCGTTCTCGGACCCGGACTGCCGGACGCGCTGCCGCACCTGCGAGGATATCAGCTCGCAGGCCTCTGGCGCCGCCCGAAGGGCGGCGGCCGCCGCGTCTGGCACGCGCGCCGCAATGTCGAGATGATTGCCGGCATCCTGCTGCGCGACGTCTTGCGCATGCCGCTCCGCCTGCTCTTCACCTCCGCCGCGCAGCGCCACCATACCGCGACGACCCGCTGGATGATCGCGCGCATGGACGCGGTCGTCGCCACCAGTCGTCGATCGGGCTCCTATCTGAAGGTGCCGCACACGGTCATCCTCCACGGCATCGACACGGAGGCATTCCACCCCGGCAGTGCGGATCAGCGCCGACCGCCGGAGGGATGGCCCGGCCGCTTCCTCGTCGGCTGCTCCGGGCGCATTCGCCCCCAGAAGGGCACGGACCTGTTCGTGGCGGCGATGATCGCGCTCCTGCCGCAGCATCCGGACTGGGCGGCAGTGGTCACCGGCCGCGCCACGCCCGAGCACCGCGACTTCCTCGACGGACTGAAGGCGAAGGTGGCCGAGGCCGGCCTTGAGGAGAGGATCCGCTTCGTCGGCGAGGTCGCCGACATCAAGCCCTGGTATCGCCGCATGAGCCTCTACGTCGCGCCGTCGCGCAACGAAGGCTTCGGCTTGACGCCGCTCGAGGCCATGGCCTCGGGCGCCGCCGTCGTCGCCTCGGACGCGGGCGCCTATGCCGAGATGATCGTCCCCGGCCGCACCGGAACGGTCGTTCCCGCCGCCGACGGCCCGGCGCTGACGGCGGCGATCGCCGACTATCTCGCCGGCCGCCGGTCGGCCGAGGAGGACGGTCGCGCCGCGCGCGATCACGTCGCCACGAACTTCGCCCTTGAACGCGAAGCCGCCGCCCTGATCGGGATCTACCGTTCGCTCCGCGGCGGGGCGGCCTGATGATCCACGGTTTCGTCATCCACCTCGAGCGTGCGACGGCCCGGCGCGCCCGCGCCGAGGCGCTTGCGGCGACGCTGCCGCTTCCCGCCGAGATCCTGTCCGCCTGCGACGGCAGCCGCCTGAGCCCGGCGGAGATCGATGCCGTCTATCGGCCGGGCCTCCACCGGCCACGCTACCCCTTTTCCCTCTCGCCCGCCGAGATCGCCTGCTTCCTGTCGCATCGTAGGGCCTGGGAAATCCTGCTCGCCCGCGGGCTCGAGGCGGCTCTCATCGTCGAGGACGACGTCGAGACGGACGAGGGTTTCGCCGACGTCTTCGCCTATGCGGCCCGCCGCGCCGGGCCGAACGACTATGTCCGCTTTCCCCGCTGGGAGCGCGGAGAAGAGGGCGTAGTCGTGAGCGAGGAAGGGCCTTTGAAGCTGACCGAGCCCTTCCTGCCGCGCCTCGGCACGCAGATGCAGCTCGTCAGCCGCGCGGCGGCGGAGCGCCTGCTTGCCGCAAGCACGCCTTTCGATCGGCCGATCGACTCCTTCCTGCAGATGCAGTGGCTGCACGGCGCGCGGATCCTGAGCGCCCGGCCGATCGCCATCCGCGAAATCCATATGCAGCTCGGCGGCACCGTCATCCAGAAGAAGGCGATGCCGCTCGCCGAGAAGCTCCGCCACGAAATCCGCCGCCCGCTGCTGCGCTACGCCGTCAGCCGCGCCAACAGGCGCTGGCGCTCAGGCGGCAGCCACCGGACGCCGGACCGGCTTGGCGGCGACTGAAGCGCGGCCGCATCCGTCAAAGCGTTTCCAGGAAAAGTGGAAACCGGTCTTCCGTCCGGAAGCGCGAGAGAACAAAACGTTGATCGTTTCCGCCATTCAACGGAACACGGAGACGATCTAGCCGAGGTCATCGGCGGCGAAGGAGATCGGGGCGTCGCCAGGAGGCGGTAACGACCCTCTCGTCGTCTGCCCTGTCAGATTTCGACCAGTCCGGCGTCTTTCACCTGGCGGATCGTCAGCATGGTGCGCACCGTGTCGACGTTCTCCGTCGCCGTCAGCTCTTCGATCACGAAGTCCTGGAACTGCGTCAGGTTCTCCGCCATGCAGTGGAGCAGGAAGTCGCTCTCGCCGGAGACCATCCACGCCTCGCGCACGAGCGCCCACGCTTCCGTCCGCCGGGCGAAGCTCTTCAGGTTCGCATCGGACTGGTGCTGGAGCCCGACGAGGCAGAAGGCGACGAGGTCGTAGCCGAGCGCCGGCGCATCGATCAGCGCCCGATAGCCGCGGATGATGCCCGCCTCCTCCAGCTTGCGCACGCGCCTGAGGCACGGCGGCGCGGAGATGCCAACGCGCTCGGAGAGCTCGACATTGGTGATCCGCCCCTCCGCCTGCAATTCGCGCAGGATTTTCAGGTCGATGGCATCCAGTTCCGCTCGCAGGACCACCCGTCCGTTCCCCATTCCCATATTTCGGCGGACATTGGCGAGGCCGCGTCGAATGCGCAAGGAAATTGCGCCGGGCGGACCGATCGTGCCCGCATTTTCTCTGCGTGCCTGTGTGCAAGCGAACGGCCGGGCTTGAAAGGCCCCCTCCCCCCTCCATAGATTGTGCCACGACCCAGCCGCGTGGCGTTCGTGCTGCCGTTGCGACGTCTGCGCCGCGGCCCGGCCGCGAAACGTCCGGCACCGCCTGACCCCGAAGGACGACGACATGACATCCCGACACGCTCCCGTGCTCATCATCGGCTCCGGCCCCGCCGGATACACGGCGGCGATCTACGCCGCGCGTGCCATGCTGAAGCCGATCCTGATCGCCGGGCTCGAGCAGGGCGGCCAGCTGATGATCACGACCGACGTCGAGAACTATCCGGGCTTCGCCGATCCGGTGCAGGGCCCCTGGCTGATGGGCGAGATGCTGAAGCAGGCCGAGCATGTCGGCGCAGAGATCGTCAACGACCTCGTGACCGACGTCGACATCTCGAAGATGCCGTTCCGGCTGACGACCGACTCCGGCGCCGAATATACCTGCGACGCCCTCATCGTCGCGACCGGAGCGAAGGCCAAGTGGCTCGGCATCGACAGCGAGCAGCCCTTCATGGGGTTCGGCGTCTCGGCCTGCGCCACCTGCGACGGCTTCTTCTACCGCGGCAAGGACGTGATCGTGGTCGGCGGCGGCAACACCGCGGTCGAGGAAGCGCTCTATCTCGCCAACATCGCGAAGAGCGTGACGCTCGTCCATCGGCGCGACACGCTGCGCGCCGAGCGCATCCTTCAGGAACGCCTCTTCGACCGGCCGAACGTCAGCGTCGTCTGGGACAGCGTCATCGACGAGATCACCGGCATCCCGGCGAAGCACCCGATGCCGCCGTCGGTCACCGGCATCAAGCTCAAGAACATCCGCACCGGCGTTGTCACCGAACACGCGACGGACGGCGTCTTCGTCGCGATCGGCCATGCGCCGGCGGTCGACCTCTTCGCCGGCAAGCTGAGGCAGAAGCCGAACGGCTATCTCTGGACGGCGCCCGATTCCACGGCGACGGACGTTCCCGGCGTCTTCGCCGCCGGCGACGTGACGGACGATATCTACCGGCAGGCGGTCACCGCAGCCGGCATGGGCTGCATGGCGGCGCTTGAAGCGGAGAAGTTCATCGCCGCCCGCATCCACGTCGCGGAAGCCGCCGAATAGACGAGCCGCGGCGAAGGCTTCAATCGAAGCCGTTATTGCTCTAAAGCGTCCGCGGAAAACCAAAAACGCCCCACCGGGGAACGGGGCCGAAGAACCGGGGACGATGATGCCGCCACTCGATTGGGACAAGCTGCGCATTTTCCATGCCGCCGCGGAGGCCGGCTCGTTCACCCATGCCGCCGAACTGCTGCACCTGTCGCAGTCGGCGATCAGCCGGCAGGTGAGCGCGCTCGAGCAGGACATCGGCGTCAAGCTCTTCCACCGCCACGCCCGCGGCCTGATCCTGACGGAGCAGGGCGAGCTCCTCTACCGCACGGCGCACGACGTCCTGCTGAAGCTCGAGTCGGTGAAGATGCAGCTCACCGAGACGACCGAACGGCCGAGCGGCAAGCTTCGCGTCACGACGACCGTCGGCCTCGGCCAGGCATGGCTGACGGCGAAGCTGCAGGAATTCATGGCGCTCTATCCGGACCTGCAGATGCAGCTCCTCCTCGACAACGAGGAACTCGACGTCAACATGCGCCACGCCGACTGTGCGATCCGGCTGCGCCAGCCGCAGCAGCCGGACCTGATCCAGCGCAAGCTCTTCACCGTGCACATGCACATCTACGCGTCGGCCGCCTACCTCAACAGGCACGGAGAGCCGCACACGCTCGCCGACCTCGACAACCACCGCATCATCTCCTTCGGAGAGCCGGCACCCGCCTACCTGCTCGACGTCAACTGGCTGGAGATCGCGGGGCGCTCGCCCGACAACCCGCGCCCGTCGCACCTTCAGATCAACTCGCTGACCTCGATCCGCCGCGCCACCATGCTCGGCATGGGCGTCGCGGTGCTGCCGGACTATATGGCGATGGGCGAAGGCGACCTGATCAAGCTCTCGATCGATGCCGAGGTGCCCTCCTTCGACACCTATTTCTGCTATCCGGTCGAGATGAAGAACGCGGCGAAGCTGAAGGCCTTCCGCGACTTCCTGATCAACAAGGCCCGCACCTGGGATTATTGAAGCCGGCCATGGACTTGCGTCGGCGATCGCTCCCATCGGACATATCGGCATGCGCGGCCTGCATGGCTGACATGCGCACCGCACACTTGAAAGCTGCCCAAATGGGCATCATATCGCCCGTAGCTGATGCAACCTGACGGTCTTTCCTCCCAGTACCGTCGCAGCAGCTGTTCCCCTCTGGAGGTTTTTTAGCCTTCACACTTACAAAGGGCCCAAGAGCAATCTTGTGGCCCTCTTTTTTTGCCCGGACGAAACGAGCCGCAGCGGAGCCGGGAAGTTGTGGGTTTCGCCGAACGCCTTCGCACAGGGCACGCGCGGGATGTTAGGGATCAGGCGGGCGCGAGCCCTCCAGCCTCACCGTCTTCGCCGAGAGGAGCCGACATGAAGGTCGATATCGACATGGGTGCGACGTCGAACGGCGCGTCGGCTATGCTCGATCTGGAGGAACTCCTGGCGACCCGCCTGCTCGTCCAGGGCAATTCCGGATCCGGCAAGTCGCACCTCCTGCGCCGGCTGCTCGAACAGAGCGCACCCTGGGTGCAGCAGTGCATCATCGACCCCGAAGGCGATTTCGTCACCCTCGCCGAGAAGTTCGGCCACATCGTCGTCGATGCCGCGCGACCGGAGGCCGAGCTCGTGCGCATCGCCGGCCGGGCACGCCAGCATCGCGTCTCGGCGGTGCTCAACCTCGAGGGGCTCGACGCCGACCAGCAGATGCGCGCCGCCGCCGCCTTCCTCAACGGCCTCTTCGATGCCGAACGCGATCACTGGTACCCCGTCCTCGTCGTCGTCGACGAGGCGCAGCTCTTCGCTCCGGCGGCGAGCGGCGAGGTCGCCGACGATGCCCGCCGCGCCTCCCTCGGCGCCATGACGAACCTGATGTGCCGCGGCCGCAAGCGGGGGCTTGCCGGCGTCATCGCGACGCAGCGTCTCGCCAAGCTCGCGAAGAACGTCGCGGCGGAAGCCTCGAACTTCCTGATGGGCCGCACCTTCCTCGACATCGACATGGCGCGCGCCGCCGACCTCCTCGGAATGGACCGGCGCCAGGCCGAGCAGTTCCGCGACCTCAAGCGCGGCCATTTCGTCGCCCTCGGTCCCGCGCTGTCGCGCCGACCGATGCCGGTCGCTATCGGGTCCGTCGAGACGTCCGCCCGCTCCACGAGCCCGAAGCTGACGCCGCTTCCCGAGACGCCGGAGGATGCGCGCGACCTGATCTTCACGCCCGGCGAGGGCGAGGAGGAGATGCCCGCGCTCCGCCGCCGCCCGGCGCCGGCGCCGCGGCCGACGGCCGACATCCTCGCCGAGTTGAACCGCAGCGTTGCCGAGGCGCCGGCCGCGGCGAAGGACGAACCCGAGATCGACCGGGAAGACCTTCAGCGCCGGCTTGAAGAGGTGGTCGGCGAGATGCTGGGCGATGCCGGCGCCGGCTTCCGTTCCGACGCGGTGCTTTACCAGGACTTCCTCGTGCGCTGCCGCATCCGTCGCGTTCCGGGCGCGCCCCCGGCCCTGCCCGAGTTCCGCCGCCTGCTTGCCGTCGCCCGCGCCGACGTCGACGTGGAGACGGCGGCCCGGCCGGAGTGGCGCACGGCGCTCGACCTTTCGCGCTCGCTGCCGGAGGATGTGCAGGGCATCTTCCTCGCCGTGGCGCAGGCCGCCGTGTCCGGCGCCCCCTGCCCCTCCGATGCGACGCTCGCCCGCATCTACGGCACGCATTCGCCGCGCCGCGCCCGCCGGTTGCTCGCCTATTTCGAGGAGCGCGGCCTCGCCGTGCTGCGCACCGACTTCAGCGGCAAGCGCTGCGTCGCCTTCCCGGATCTAGGGTGCGAGACGCTGGCGGGCGATCCGAACGGACCCGATGCAATGCCGGAGGAGCGCGCGGCCGCGGAGTAACGCCGATCCGCCTGCGCGGGCTCTTGCATCGCCCGCCCCGGGGCCTACTTGAGGCGCACGGGAACAGCGGGAGACGCAGCGTGATCCTCAGCCGTAGCAGCGCGCCGGTCGTCGCCCTCCTCGTCGTGCTCTCCCTTCTCGGCAGCACGTTCTCGCAGGCCGGAATCGGCGCCTGCTCGCACGACCTGCGCATCGCTTCCGCTTCCCATGTCGGTCGACAGATCACGCCGGCGAGCCGCCCTGTCGACCTGGCCGCCGGCAACACCTGCGACGGCGTCTCCTGCGGAATGATCGACTGCTGTTTTCCGGATTTGGCCACGATCGATCTCGGAGCGCCGGCGACGGCGTCTTCCTCGCTGCCGCTGCTGCTTGCCACCGCTGGCAGCGGCAACGAGCCCGCCGAGGCCGAGCATCCGCCGAAGGCGACTTGAATTGCGATAACCGGACCACGTTTCAGTTCAAGGAGAAGACCATGAACACGATTGGCAAGACTGCCATCCTCGCCGCCCTGGCAATGCTCCCGGCGGTCGCTTTCGCCGAGGACACGACCCCGGGCAATGTCACCGTCGATCAGGGGCTACCCGAAATCTGCACGCGCGATGCAAGCGGCAGCGGAGAGCAGCCGCAGGGCATGTCGAACATGATGAATCAGATGAAGGACAAGGCGGGCGGCGTGATGTCCGACGTCGGCAACATGATGGTGTCCGGCGGAAGCGACATGCAGGACATGAGCGAAGCCGGCAAGGCGATGATGAATGGCATGAATGCCATGGATCGCAACATGACGACCGCGATGAAGATCAAGGATCCGGACGTCGCCTTCCTGTGCGGCATGATCCCACATCATCGCGGCGCCATCGCCATGGCGGAGGCAGAGCTCAAATACGGCAAGAACGACTGGGCAAAGAACCTGGCAAAGCAGGTCATAACGGCACAGAAGAAGGAGATTGGCGATATGATCGCCAAGCTCAACGCGATGAAATAGCCGAAGCGCGCGTCGAAGGCTCGCCCGCAGGCGAGCCTTCTTCAAGGCAAGGCCGCCCTGCTTACGCGCAGTTGCCGCAGAAGCGCTGGATGCGGGTGCAGGCTTCTTCGAGCGCGGCTTCCGACGTCGCGTAGGAGATGCGGAAATTCGGGCCGAGGCCAAAGGCCGAGCCGTGGACGACGGCGACCCCCTCCGTCTCGAGGAGCTCCGTCACGAAGTCCTCGTCGGTCGCGATCACCTTGCCGGACGGTGCCTTCCTGCCGATGAGGCCGGCGCAGGACGGGTAGACGTAGAAGGCGCCTTCCGGCGTCGGGCAGGTAATACCGGCCGCCTGGTTCAGCATCGAGACGACGAGGTCGCGCCGATGCTCGAAGATCGCCTTGTTCTTCGCGATGAAGTCCTGCGGTCCGTTCAGCGCCTCGACGGCCGCCCATTGCGAGATGGAAGCCGCACCCGAAGTCTGCTGGCCCTGGATCATGTCCATCGCCTTGATCAGCGGCAGCGGCCCGCCGGCATAGCCGATGCGCCAGCCGGTCATCGCATAGGCCTTGGAGACGCCGTTCATCGTCAGGGTGCGCGCGTAGAGCGCCGGCTCGATCTGGGCCGGCGTCGTGAAGGCGAAGTCACCGTAGACGAGATGTTCGTACATGTCGTCCGTCAGGCACCAGACATGCTCGTGCCGCATCAGGACATCCGTGATCGCCCTCAGCTCCGCCTCGCTATAGGCCGCGCCCGAAGGGTTCGACGGCGAGTTGAAGATCAGCCACTTGGTCTTCGGCGTGATCGCCGCTTCCAGATCCTCCGCCTTGAGCTTGAAGGCGTTGTCAAGCGTCGTCTTCACGAAGACCGGCGGGCCACCGCAGATCGCCACCATCTCCGGATAGCTGACCCAGTAGGGCGCCGGGATGAGGACCTCGTCGCCCGGGTTCAGCGTCGCCATCAGCGCGTTGAACAAGATCTGCTTCCCGCCTGTGCCGACGATCGTCTGGGCGGACGTGTAGTCGAGCCCGTTCTCCCGCTTGAATTTCCGGGTGATCGCCTCGCGCAGCTCCGGAATGCCCGACACCGGCGTATACTTCGTCTCCCCGCGCTTGATCGCTTCGATCGCCGCCTGCTTGATATTGTCCGGCGTATCGAAGTCCGGTTCGCCGGCGCCGAGCCCGATCACGTCGCGGCCCTGTGCTTTCAGTTCGCGCGCCTTCTGGCTCACCGCGATGGTGGCAGACGGTTTGACACGGGAAAGGGCGTCGGCAAGGAAAGCCATGATCGGATGCTCCGGTTCGATCAGCGAGCCGGCATGGCGAGGATCGGAGCCCCGGCCGGCTGCGGGACTGCACGAGCGCTCTATGTCGGATCAGGGCGGCAAAAACAAGCGTCCTCAATGAAACCGGTAAGAAGCTACCGCTGGCGCGTAGGCAGGACCCTGCCTCCATTAGCGCTCTGTAAACCGCGTGCTGCTATCGATCGGAACTTCGCGCAAGCGCGTTCGATGGCGGGTGGGAATGCGGATGAAGGCGGATCGGGCCACGGCCGGACTTCTGCGGGAGAGCGACGGCAGCTTTTCGGCATCCTACGGCCCTTACGTGCTGCGAACCGGTTTCCAGCCGATCTTCAGCCAGAATGCCGCGGGCGACGTGAAGATCGAGGCGGTCGAGGCGCTGATCCGGCCCTTCAAGGGCGACGAAGCCGTCTCCCCTGCACAATTCTTCTGCGTTGTCGAAGAAGCGGACGTCGCCGCGGTCGAGCGCCTCAGCCGCCGGCTGCATATCGTCAACATGGGGCATTGCGAGCACCGCGACCTGCTCCTCTTCCTGAACTTCAACCCGCAGGCCTTTTCCGGCTATGCCGAAATGGATCAGGAAGCCGAGGACGTCGCCCGCCTCGCCGGCTATCTCGAGCTCGCGCCCGAACAGATCGTCTGCGAGATCATCGAAAAGCACGTCGGCGCGCGCAGCATGCTGCTCTCGCTCGTCGAAGCCTTGCGCGCCCGGGGTTTCCGGATCGCCATCGACGATTTCGGCGCCGAGGAATCCGACAGCGAGCGCGTCCGGCTGCTGAAGCCGGAGATCGTCAAGTTCGACGCCCTCTGGGCCCGCCGCTTCCTCGAAACGTCGGAAGGCTTCGCGCTGCTCAGGACGATGGTCCGCCGCTTCTCCGACGACGGCATCATGACGCTGTTCGAAGGGCTGGAGGAGCATTGGCAGGTCGCCAGTTGCCGTGCGCTCGGCGTCCGCCTCCTGCAGGGCTACGTGCTCGCCAAGCCCGAACTCGCGATCGGCCCCACCCCTCGAAGCCGGGAGGCCGGCGAACCCGAGGGCGATGGTCCGGCGCCGGATAAAGATACCGAGCTTGCGACGACCGAGACCCTGTCGGCGACCTTGGCGGCAGCGCCGACAGCCGCTGCGGCGCGTCCGCGACGCGCCGTCTTCGGGCGAAGGGGCCGCTGACACCCGCAGGGGACGCGGCGGTGCCGGCAACCGTTGCCTCGGAGGTCGCCGGCAGGCCACGTGTGCAGAGCACCGCGTAGGCAGCCCCAAGGTCTTCCGAATTCCTTAAAGGATCGTTTACGGTGCCTCGAAGGTGGACCGCTTCGGCACGCATGAGGGAGGGATCGCGATGAGGATCGTCGGATGGCTTGCCCTGATCGTCCTCGCCATCATCGTCCTCGCCGGCTCGGTCTTCGTCGTCTACGGCCGCGAGCGGACATGGGCCCTCCTGACTGGTCCGAACGACCTCGGCCGCTACGACTTCGCCGCCGCCGAACGCCGCAAGACCGGAAACGACGCGCTTGCCTGCTCGCCCGGCCTCTGCCGCCAGCCTGACTTCGAGCTGCCGACCTTCGAAATCCCGCCGCCGGCGCTGATCGAGGCGCTGTCGCGGCATCTCATGGCGATCGACCCGCGCGCCCGCCGGGTCGACGACCGGCGCGACCCCGCCTATGCACGCTTCGTCACCTTTTCACCGATCATGCGCTTTCCGGACACGATCGACCTGCTTGCCCGCGCTGCAGGCGGCGGGCGCACCGGCGTCCTTGCCTATTCGCGCGCCAAGCTCGGACGGAAGGACTTCGGGAAGAACCGCGAGCACATCGAGACGCTCTTCGCCGGCTTCAAGCCCTGAGACGGCGCCATCGCCGCCGGCTTGCCGCGGCAGGAAGCCGCTGCTAGAGCGTTTCGAGGAAGATGGGACCGGTTTTCCGTTCGGAAACGCAACAAACGATCTACGTCACCGGCAGACCCGCAGCCTGAACGGACCGATCCAATGCGCCGCACGAGCGCCAACCTCCTTCTTTTGCTCGCCGGCGCGATCTGGGGCATGGGCTTCGTCGCGCAATCGAGTGCCATGGCCTCGATCGGCCCGATGCTGTTCCTCGGCCTGCGGTTCGCTCTTGCCTGCATCGCGCTGCTCCCGTTCGCGTGGATGGAGCAGAGGCGGGCCCGCGAACCGCTCGATCAGCGCATGCTCGCCGGCTTCCTTGCCTGCGGGACCGCGCTCTTCACTGCGATGACGCTTCAGCAATACGGGCTGCTGACGACCACCGTCACCAATTCCGGCTTCCTCACGGGCCTCTACGTCGTCTTCACGCCGATCCTGACGACGCTCCTCATGCGCAAGCTGCCGCATCCGGTGATCTGGCCGGCGGCGGCATCCGCCCTCTTCGGCATCTGGCTCCTCAGCGGCGGCAGCCTCGTCTCGCTGCATGCGGGCGACCTCCTGACCGTCCTCTCCGCCCTCTTCTGCGCAGTGCAGGTGATGCTGATCGGCATATGGGCGCCAGTCTCTGGCCGACCGCTTGCCCTGTCGCTCGCCCAGTTCCTCGTCTGTGCCTGCCTGTCGCTTGCCGGCGCCTTCGCCGTCGAACCGGTGGTCGCATCGCAGATCATGAAGGCCTTGCCGGAGGTGCTCTACGCGGGCGTGCTGTCGAGCGGCGTCGCCTTCACGCTGCAGGTCGTCGGTCAGCGCTACACGACGGCCCCGCAGGCGGCGATCTTCCTCTCCTCCGAGGCACTCTTCGCAGCGCTTTTCGGCGCCCTCTTCCTCGGCGAGCGGATTTCGCCGCTGCGCTACCTCGGCTGCCTCTTCATCTTCGCGGCAATCCTGACGGTGGAACTGGTTCCGGTCATGCTCGCGCGGCGGAAGCGTCCGTTGGCGCGCGGTGGCACCTCGGAGGCTGATCCGGCCAAAGTGTCGCATTCCCCTTCCGGCTGATCTGCGCGAAGCTGGAGGAGCCCTGAATGATGGCGGATTCCATTCTCGTTTCGAGACGGTTTGGCGGCTTGAGCAAAAGTTTTTCTTGCCAAGCGTCGGCAAAGCCATCATCGTTTTGCATGTTCGGGCAATTAGCGAACATGGGAAGACCATAATCTATGCAAGCCGGAAGCGCCGAAGGCGCACATTCTTCCGGGCGGTTGGACGGGCGAGCATGGCGAGGCCATGCCGCAGATGCTCTGCGACGAGGCGAACCGCGATAATCAGGACCTTTCCTCAACATTCGAGAACTGCCTGCGAAATGTCCGCGCCTGCGCGGACACGGACTGGACTGCCGCCAAAGGGGGGAACCTGGTGCGGCGAGAAAAGGAACCTGACAGTATGGCCGAGACTGGCACCGTTAAATTCTTCAACACCGACAAAGGCTTCGGCTTCATCAAGCCGGACAAGGGAGGCGCGGACATCTTCGTGCACATCTCCGCCGTGCAGGCTTCGGGTCTGCCCGGGCTCTCGGAGAACCAGAAGGTGAGCTTCGACACGGAGCCCGACCGCCGCGGAAAGGGACCGAAAGCCGTCAACCTGCAGATCACCGGCTGACGGGACCACCTCAATCCGATTACGTCCGCCAGCGGACGCGACATGAAGCCCGGCGCAGCCCCGCGCCGGGCTTTGTGTTTTCATGGTGACGCCCTCCGCCACGAATCCGCCATCAGAACGCCGCGCCGCGTCGCTAGCTGCTCTGGTCGTGTTCAACAGCGCAATCGGCGCGCGGGCCCCGTTCAGCCACCATTCAGGTGACGTGGCCTAGCGTCGCGGTCCTGCATCGGGCCGTGCCCGGCAGCACCGGATTCATCCTTGGAAGGAAGAGCGTCCATGAGAAATGGCGTCAAGGCACTCATCATGTCGGCAGCCCTCGCGGCGACGGCCGTCGTTCCGCTGACCAGCGCCCGGGCCGACGATTGGCATCATGGCTGGCATCACCATCACGGCCACGGCGATGCGGTGGCGGCCGGCGTCCTCGGGCTTGCCGCAGGCGCCATCATCGGCGGCGCGATCGCCAGCGATCCCGGCCCGCGCGTCTATGAGGAGGTCCCGGCCGACGACTACTACTATCGGCCCGCCCCGCGCGTCTACCGTCCGGTCCGCGAGGTCTACGTCGACCGTTCGATCGAGCCGTGGAGCCGCGCCTGGTACGACTATTGCAGCAGCGCCTACCGCAGCTTCAATCCGCGCACCGGCACCTATGTCGGTTTCGACGGCGACGAACATTTCTGCGTCGCCAACTGAGGCAGTTTCCTCCCAGGACGGAAGGCCGGCGTTCGCAAGGACGCCGGCCTTTTTCATGCCTCCGCGCCGTCGTCACAGCCCCTTGAGGAAGGGATTGGTCCTCCGCTCGTCGCCGATGCGGCTGCCGGGTCCGTGACCACAGATGAAACCGACCTCGTCGCCGAGCGGCAGCACCTTGTCGCGGATCGAGTTCAGGAGCGTGCGGTGGTCGCCGCCGGGCAGGTCGGTGCGGCCGATGGAGCCGTTGAAGAGGACGTCGCCGAGATGGGCGAAATTCTCGCTCCTGTTGAAGAAGATGACGTGCCCCGGCGCGTGCCCCGGGCAGTGATAGACCTCGAAGAGGTGATCGCCGAAGGAGACGGTATCGCCCTCTTCCAGCCAGCGATCCGGCACGACGTTGCGCACTGCCTGCGCGACGCCGAACATCTGCGCCTGCTTCTCCAGCCCCTGGAGCAGCGGCAGGTCGTCGCGATGCGGCCCGACGATCTCCACTCCGAGGGCCTCCTTGAGTTCGGCCGCCCCGCCCGCATGGTCGATGTGGCCGTGCGTGATCCAGATGGCGCCGATCGAAAGCCCGTTCTCCGAAAGCACCTGCCTGATGACCTCGACGTCGCCGCCGGGATCGACGACCACGCCTTCCTTCGTGTCGGGATCGAAGAGCACGGTGCAGTTCTGCTGGAACGGCGTCACCGGAATGATACCGGCCTGGAGCTTGGCCATTAGGCCTCCTTGAAAGATGTCATGACGCGAGCCTGCCAGCCTTGACCGGAGCTGTCATCCGAGCTTCGGCGGACGGGCCGAGACGCTGCTTGCACGTACGGATTTTCCGTAGTATGCTACCACCGAAATGTTCGACTGGGACCCGGACAAGGCAACATCAAATCGTCTCAAGCATGGCATCTCCTTGGAACAGGCGAGCGAGGCCTTCAAGGACCCCTTCGCCATCGAACTGATTGACGATCGCTTCGCCTATGACGAGCCGCGCTACGTGCTCATCGGCCGGGCTCGCGAGCGCCTTCTGACGATCGCATTCACGGAACGCGGCGAGACGACGCGGATTATATCGGCGCGGCCGTCGGACCCGCGCGAAAGGCGGCATACCATGACGAGAACACCTGATCAAAAACGGCGGCGGGAGAATCGGCATGGAATCACCCCCGCCGTCGAGGAGGGTTCCCGTGAGGCGGCGGCGGATCCCGACAATCCGCCACTCTCGGATGAAGACTTTGCAAGAATGAAGCGTGTCCCGCGCGCGCGGACAATCCGACGCGCGCTCGGGCTGACGCAGGAAGAATTTGCCTCGCGCTTCCGAATTCCGGTGGGCACGCTGCGCGATTGGGAGCAGGGCCGCGCCGAGCCCGACCAGGCCGCCCGCGCTTATCTCACCGTCATCGCGCGCGAGCCCGAAGCCGTGCGCAAGGCGCTGCGTCCGCGGTTCGCTCGGGCGACTTGAACCCACAATACGCCAGACAGGACGGCGTCGCGGGGTGTCAGCCGCGATGTCATGCGCACCCCGTCACAAGGTGCTACCCTGCGCGGTCGGAATGCACAGGAGGCACGCATGCCCGGATCGACGTCGCGCGTTCACGCGGTTTTCGCTGCGCTTGTTCTCGGTTCGCTCGTGTCGGCCTGTGGCTACAATGCCATTCCGACCCAGGAAGAGCAGGCCAAGGCGAAGTGGGCCGACGTTCAGAACAACTATCAGCGCCGCGCCGACCT
>JBQCEN010000167.1:0-3165 GCA_051960215.1 Pararhizobium sp. | reverse complement strand
CATTGCTTCGCCGGCGGTTGCCGCCGAACCGGCTACGTCTTCATCAGCAACGAGCGCTCCGGTAAAGTAACCATCATCGATCCGCGAAGGACGACGCGATCGTCAAGCAGATCGGAACGGACCGGCGGCCATCAGTCGTCGCCCTGGAGCGCGACACAGACGTCGATCGCCGTCGCGACTCCGACGAAGGCGAGTGCGGCAAGGCCGCCGCCGCGGCTCGGGTTCCGGCTGCTTGCCGTCGGCAGCAGCGCGGCGAGGTCGATGAGGTCACCTGCGACGCGGGCCCAGACCATCCGCACCGGCCGCTCCGAACAGAGGATCGCCACGCCGGCGCCGATCTCGCGCAGGCCGAAGGCCCTGAGCAGCGCCGAGGGTCCGGCGCCCGTCTGGCGCTGGATCGCGCGCGGCGCCAGCAGTTCGGCGGCTCCGAGCGCAAGGGAGAACCAGCCAAGCCCGAGGGCGGCGTGGCGGGCGCTCGTGCTGTCGGACCGGGCGGCCATCAGATTTTCCATGAGTCGATCTCCGAAGTCGTCGTGACGGCCCCTGGTGCTCACCGGATGTCGGCAGGAATCGCTGCCACGCATGGGTCGCCCGCCGAACACGGCCCGCCGGCCGTTGTTCCGCCGGGTCCCGGAGCAACGCCTGCCCGCTGACGGGCAGTCTCAGTCCCGACGCTCAACGAAGCCCGAGCTCGCCTTTGCCTCGCCTTTCAGATCCCACCCCTCGCGTTGATGGCAGGGAGCCACCCCGTTCCCGCCGACCGAGCACGAGATCTATAAGGTCTCGCTCGGCATATCCGGGCGGGCAGCGGTGATGTAGTCGATCAGACCCCATTCGCAGGCCTCTTCCGATGTCATGAACTTGTCCCGATCCAGGGTCCTTTCGACCTCCTCGCGGCTGCGGCCGCAATGGCGGGCATAGAGGTCGATCATCCGGCGCTTCACCTTCTGCATCTCTTCGGCGTGGATGAAGATGTCCGAGGCCTGCCCCTGGAAGCCACCGAGCGGCTGGTGAACATGAAGACTGGCATTCGGCAGAGCGGTTCGGCAGCCGGGGGCGCCGGCCATCAACAGGAACGAGCCCATCGATCGCGCTGTTCCCATGCAGATGGTGTGGATCTCGGGGCGGACGAACTGCATGGTGTCGTACATCGCCATGCCGCTCGTGATGACGCCGCCCGGTGAATTGATGTAGAGATGGATCGGCTTCCTTGGGTTCTCCGCCTCGAGATAGAGGATCTGGGCGCAGACGAGGGCCGAGACCGTGTCGTTGACCTCGCCGTTCAGAAAGATGATGCGCTCGCGCAGGAGGCGCGAGTAGATATCGAAGGATCGTTCTCCCCGGCTGGACTGTTCGACGACCATAGGGACGAGTTGCATCGCTTCGCGCATGCGCGAACTCCAATTCTGACTGATATTGAAAGGAAACGCGGTCGGCTCAGGCAGCCAGCATGCGCGGCGGATCGTTGCTGTTTGCAGGGGATCCGATCACCCGCTCGCACGGCGCGTCGGTCAGTTCATGGATGACCCGCAAAACGGTCCCGCCCGCTCCGTTCGGCGCGATTTGCAAGGTGACGGCGCTTTCCAGATGAGGCGGCGCGATCTCGCGCATGCGATAGCGGACTTCTTGCCCGGCTGTTTCAGAAACGGGCTCTGGATCGGCCAGATCCCCGGCCGGCAACCAGGCGTCGCGGAACTCCGGCGTGCGGATTGCGCGCCAGACCTTGGAGGGCGGTGCGTCGAGTTCGTAGCGGAGCCGGACGGTATCGGGTCGCTCTCTGGTCGGCCTGTCGTTCATTGGTCCATATCCTTCAGCAAGCCCTCAAGCGCTTTGATCCTGGCCGGCCAATAGGCGCGGTACTTCGCGAGCCACTGCGCAATGCGGTTCAGCCCTTCTGGATCAACTTCGTAATTGACGAAGCGTCCCTGCCGTTCGTCACGGATCAATCGTGCTTCCCGGAGGACCGCAAGGTGCTGGGACATGGCGGGCTGGCTGATCGCCAGCCCTTGCCGCAGGGCGGTCGCGTTCATCGCGCCCTCGGCAAGCTTCTCGAAAATGGCGCGTCGGGTCGGATCGCCGAGCGCCCGGAAGATGTCGTCCTGGTCCATAGATTGAGATAAGCACAGACTTATCTGTTAGGCAACAGGGATCAGGAACTCAAGTTCGCTTTGAAGCGGGATGGCTAGAATTCCCAGGACGCGTCGCCGTCGAGGACCGCGTCGAGGTCGATCTCCCGTTCCCCCGGAATTTGGATGCGCTTGAACTTCATCTCGGGCGCATCGAGGGGAATGGTCGCGTCGAGGCCCATTTTGGCGCCGACGCCGTTGTCGGTCGAGGGGTCGAGTTTCGAGCCTTGGCTCCTCGACACCACGAGGAGATCGCGATCCGCTTGGAAGCGGGTGGCGACCGCCCATTCGACCTGGCGCGGATCGTGGATGTCGACGTCCATGTCGACGACGACGGCATGCTTGATGTCGTAGTGCGCGGCGAAGGCGGCGAGTAGTACGTTCTTGCCCTCGCCCTCCTGCGTCTTGTCGAGCTTGATATAGAGGTGATAGCGCCCAACTCCCCCAAGCCCGAGATGTACGTCCCTGACGCCCGGGAAGCTCGCGCGCATCGCCGCGAGGATCGTCGCCTCGCGCGGAATCGCGCCGAGAAGCAGGTGCTCGAGACCGCCGCCGACAATCGTGTGGAACAGCGGATCGCGCCGATGGGTGATCGCGTCGACGTCGATGACGTGGCGTTCGCCGCGCTCGCCGTAATATTGCGGAAACTCGCCGAACGGGCCTTCCAGCTCGCGGGTCTTCGGCAGGATCCGGCCCTCGATCACGATCTCCGCCTCGGCCGGCACCCGAACGGCGTTCGTCAGGCACTTGACGACGTCAAGCGGCGCGCCCCTCAGACCGCCGGCAATCTCGAGCTCGTCGTGGTCGATCGGAACGATGGCCTGGCTCGCCAGCAGGCAGGCCGGCTCGACGCCGATGGCTATCGCGATCTCGAGGGGTTTTCCGCTGCGTTCGGCCTTGCGGTAGTAATGGTCCGTGTGGCGCGGCAGCAGCAGAATGCCGATGCGGTTCTTGCCGCTGATCTGGCAGCGGTGGATGGCGACGTTCTGGATGCCGGTCTCACCGTCGCGGCTGATGAGGATGCCTGCGGTGATGTAGG
>JBQCEN010000166.1:0-24919 GCA_051960215.1 Pararhizobium sp. | reverse complement strand
ATCGTCGTCGCGCCGGCGACGGCGGACCTGATGGCGAAGATGGCGCACGGGCTTGCCGACGATCTCGCCACGGCGATCCTGCTCGCCGCGCGCGTTCCGGTGCTGGTGGCCCCGGCGATGAACCCGGCGATGTGGCAGCATCCCGCGACGCGCCGCAACGCGCGGGCCCTGGCCGCCGACGGCATCGGCATGGTCGGCCCAGAGGCGGGCGAAATGGCCGAGACGGGCGAAGCCGGCCTCGGACGGATGAGCGAGCCGCTCGGCATCGTCGAAGCGGTCACGCGCCTCCTGGCGCCGGCGGAGAGGCCTTTAGCCGGCAAAAGAGCAATCGTCACGGCCGGGCCGACGCATGAGCCGATCGATCCGGTGCGCTATATCGCCAACCGCTCGTCGGGCCGCCAGGGCCATGCGATCGCCGCCGCGCTGGCGCGCCTTGGCGCCGAGGTGACGCTGGTCTCGGGACCGGTGGCGCTCGCCGATCCGGATGGCGTGCGGACGCTCCATGTCGAGCGGGCCGAGGAGATGTGCGCCGCGGTCCTCGGCGCACTGCCCGCCGACATCGCCGTCATGGTCGCCGCGGTCGCCGACTGGCGGACGGAGGAGATGGCCGGGCAGAAGATGAAGAAGGTGGAGAACGGCGCGCCGCCGCCGCTCCGGCTCAAGGAGAATCCGGACATCCTCGCGACCGTCGGCCATCACGCGCAGCGGCCGCAACTGGTTGTCGGTTTCGCGGCCGAAACGGATGATCTCCTGGCGAATGCGCGGGTGAAGCTCGACCGCAAGGGCGCCGACATCATCGTCGCCAACGACGTCTCGGCGCCGCTCGGCGTCATGGGCGGCGCGCGCAACGCAGTGCATCTCGTCACCCGAGCCGGCGTCGAGGCCTGGCCGGAGATGACGAAGGAGGAGGTGGCCGCGCGTCTCGCGGCGATGATCGCCAGCCGCTTCGAGACGATCGTCACCTGACGAGGGCGTTCCAGGAAAAGTGGAAGCCGGCTTTCCGTCCGGAAGACGGGGCAGATCCAACTGCGGATGACGAGGGAGGGAACGATGAAGGTCAACGGACGCTGCCACTGCGGCGATCTCGCCTTTACGGCGGAGGTCGATCCGCAACGCGTCTTCGTCTGCCACTGCAGCGACTGCCAGGCGATGAGCGGCTCGGCCTTCCGCGTCAATGTCCATGGCGCCGCAGCCGACTTCCGTCTGCTGCAGGGCGAGCCGGCCTTCTATGAACGGACGGCCGAGAGCGGGCGGACACGCGTCCACGCCTTCTGCCGGCGTTGCGGAAGCCAGATCTACTCGACCGGCACGGGCGAGAACGCCGGCGCGATGAGCATCCGCACCGGCACGCTCGCCGAGCGGGCGGCGCTCCAGCCTTCGCGGCAGATCTGGTGCCGCTCGGCTCATCCCTGGACGCAGGCGCTCGCCGGCGTCCCCCAGGTCGAGCGCGACGCCTGAGCGCGTCGCTCCCCGGCCGATTCCGTAGCTGACTATGCTGCCTTCTGGACGTGATATTCCTTGATCGCGACCATGCGGATCATCTTCCAGCGTTCCGCTTCGTAGTTCAGCGAGAAGCCGTCGGAGGCGAGGAAGACCGGGTCGCCGTCGAGGTCGCGGGCAATATCGCCGCGATGCGCGGTGATGAAGCGCTCGAAGTCGGCCGGATTGTCGGTCGAGATCCAGCGGCAGACGGAAAAGCGGGCGGTCTCGAAGCTGACGGGCAGGCCGTATTCGGCCTGCAGCCGCTCCTTGAGCACGTCGAGCTGCAGCGCCCCGACGACGCCGACGATCGCCGGCGAGCCGTCCTCCGGCGAGAAGAGCTGCACGACGCCTTCCTCGGCCATCTGCTGCAGCGCGTCCTTGAGCTTCTTCGCCTTCATCGCGTCCTGCAGCCGCACGCGGCGCAGGATCTCCGGCGCGAAGTTCGGCACGCCCTGGAAGACGAGGTCCTCGCCTTCCGTCAGCGTATCGCCGATCCTGAGCGTCCCGTGGTTCGGGATGCCGACGACGTCGCCGGCAAAGGCCGTGTCGGCGAGCTGGCGCTGCGAGGCGAAGAAGAACTGCGGCGCCGTCAGGCCCATCGGCTTGCCGGTGCGCGACAGCCGCGCCTTCATGCCGCGCTCGAGCCGGCCCGAGCAGACGCGCACGAAGGCGATGCGGTCGCGGTGGTTCGGGTCCATGTTCGCCTGGATCTTGAAGACGAAGGCCGTCATCCGGTCGTCTGTCGCCTCGACGGTGCGCACATCCGCCACCTGGGCGCGTGGCGCCGGCGCATAGGCGCCGAGCGCGTCGATCAGGTCGCGCACGCCGTAGTTCTTGAGCGCCGAGCCGAAGAAGACCGGCGTCAGGTGGCCCTCGCGGAAGGCCGCGAGATCGAACGGCCGGCAGGCTTCGAGCGCCAGTGCCGTCTCCTCGATGAAGGCATCGCGCTCGTTCTCCGGCAGGCGACCGGCCGCGGCATCGGATTCCGGCCCGTTGACTTTCGTGCGCCGGTCCTCGTCGTCGGTGCCGCGCACCGCGTTGTCGGCGAGGTGGTAGGTGCCGGAGAAGGTCTTGGCCCGGCCGATCGGCCAGGTCATCGGCGCCGTGTCGAGCGCCAGCTTCTCCTCCACCTCGTCGAGGATTTCGAACGGATCGCGGCTTTCCCGGTCCATCTTGTTGACGAAGGTGATGATCGGGATGTCGCGCAGGCGGCAGACCTCGAAGAGCTTCAGCGTCCGCGGCTCGATGCCCTTCGCCGCGTCGATCACCATCACCGCGGCGTCGACGGCCGTCAGCGTGCGGTAGGTGTCGTCGGCGAAGTCCTCGTGGCCCGGCGTGTCGAGGAGGTTGAAGACATGGCCGCCATATTCGAAGGTCATCACGGAGGTGACGACGGAGATGCCGCGCTCGCGCTCGATCTTCATCCAGTCCGAGCGCGAGTGGATGCGGTTCTTCTTCGCCTTCACCTCGCCGGCGAGCTGGATCGCGCCGCCGAAGAGCAGCAGCTTCTCCGTCAGCGTGGTCTTGCCCGCGTCCGGGTGGGAAATGATCGCGAAGGTGCGTCGGCGGGAGACCGCCTCGGCCAAAGTCTCAGCCATGCCGATGAAAATCCTGTTGAACGGCGGGTCTTCTATCGCTTTGCGGCGGCCCATGCAATTGACCGGGCTCGGCCGCCCGGCAACATGGCGCGATGCCGATTCAAGCTGCTGTCGCCATGCCGAAGAACGCGCCCGCTTCCGTCCCATTGCTTGGCCTCATTCGCCTTCCCCACGGCGACGGCCTCGCCCTGCCGGCTTACGAGACGGCGGGTGCGGCGGGCATGGACCTGCGCGCAGCCGTTCCCGCGGAGGAGCCGCTCGTCATCGCGCCGGGCGCGCGGGCCCTCGTCCCAACCGGTTTCGTCTTCGAGATCCCGGCGGGTTTGGAGGGGCAGGTGCGCCCCCGCTCGGGCCTCGCCATGCGCCATGGCGTCACCTGCCTCAATACGCCCGGCACCGTCGACGCCGACTACCGCGGCGAGGTGAAGGTGCTGCTGATCAATCTCGGCGACGGCCCCTTCACGATCATCCGCGGCGACCGCATCGCGCAGATGGTGATCGCCCCCGTCGTGCAGGCCACCGTCGAGGAACGGCAGGAAGCCTCTGCAACCCCGCGCGGCAGTGGCGGCTTCGGCTCGACCGGCCGCGGTTGAGCTGGCGGCTGTCGCAGCATCTCACCGCAACGCGTCGTCGTCTTCCTTCGCCGGCTCGCGCGCCTCAGGCCGCCGCCGTCAGCCGCTCACCGGCCATGCGGTAGGAGATTGCCTCGGCGAGGTGGATGCGGCCGACGGTGGTGGAATCGTCGAGATCGGCGAGCGTGCGCGCGACCTTCAGGACCCGATGATAGGCCCGCGCGGAGAATTTCATCTTCTCCGCCGCGTCGCGGAGCAGCGCCAGACCGCCGGCGTTCGGCTCGGCGATCTTCTCGATGAGCGTCGTCGAGGCCTGGGCGTTCGTGCCGAGCGCAGGGAAGCCGGCACGGAGGAAGCGCTCCTTCTGCCGGTCGCGCGCCCGGGCGACGCGGACGGCGACGTCGCGGCTGGGTTCGGCCGGCGCCGGACGGATGAGATCGGCCGCCGAGACGGCCGGCACGTCGATCCTGAGGTCGATGCGGTCCATCAGCGGCCCCGAGATCCGCGCCTGGTAGTCGGCCTGGCAGCGCGGGCCGCGCGCGCAGCTGTGCCCGGGTTCGCCGGCCATGCCGCAGCGACATGGGTTCATGGCGGCGATGAGCTGGATCGTCGCCGGATAGCTCACCCGGTGGTTGGCCCGCGCGATCACGCATTCCCCGGTCTCGAGCGGCTGGCGCAGCGAATCGAGCACCTGCGGCGTGAACTCGGGGAACTCGTCGAGGAAGAGGACGCCGCGATGCGCAAGCGAGACCTCGCCCGGCCGCGCCCGGAAGCCGCCGCCGACCATCGCCGCCATCGAGGCGGAATGGTGCGGCGTGCGGAACGGCCGCCGGTCGGAGAGCTTGCCGCCGGCAAGCTGGCCGGCGATCGAATGGATCATCGAGACCTCGAGCAGCTCCGCCGGCGAAAGCGGCGGCAGGATCGACGGCAGGCGCGCGGCGAGCATCGACTTGCCGGAGCCGGGCGGGCCGACCATCAGCAGGTTGTGACCGCCCGCCGCCGCGACTTCGAGCGCCCGTTTGGCGCTCTCCTGGCCCTTGATGTCCGCAAGGTCGGGCAAGTCGGCCGGCCCGGCGCGCATCGCCGGCTCCGGCCGCGACAGCACCTGCGTGCCGCGGAAATGGTTCGCCATCGCGATGAGGCTGCGCGGCGCGAGAATGTCGATGTCGCGCCCGGCCCAGGCCGCTTCCGGCCCGCTGTCGGCCGGGCAGATCAGCCCGCGCTCCTCCGCATTGGCCGCGATCGCGGCGGGAAGGACGCCGGCAACGGGCGTGATGGTGCCGTCGAGCGACAGCTCGCCGAGCACGACATACGCGTCGAGAGCGTCGCCCGGGATCGCGCCGAGAGCCGCCATCAGCCCGAGCGCGATCGGCAGGTCGAAATGGCTGCCTTCCTTCGGCAGATCGGCCGGCGCGAGGTTGACCGTGACCTTCTTTGCGGGCAGCGCCAGGCCGGAGGCGTGCAGCGCCGCCTGGACGCGCTCGCGGCTTTCCGCCACCGCCTTGTCCGGCAGGCCGACGATGTGCATGCCGACCTTGCCTGGCGCCACCATGACCTGCACATCGACGGAAACCGCCTCGATGCCCTGGAACGCGACCGTCCTCACCCGCGCCACCATCGGATCGTCCCCCTGTCGCCGTTTCATCCTCTCCGATCGCGGAGCGCCACCCCTGCGATCATTGTTCGAGTTCTCAACTAAGCATGGTTGAGAGAATAAAACAAGAACAGGAATGGAACGCGCACCTGCACAGGCTGTGGACGGCTTGTGTATGGTGGCGGAACGGGAACGGCTTTCACGCCGAGGAGTCAGGCGCTTGCGTCAGCCGCGCTTTTCTTCGATGACGTTCCACAGGAGCGAGGCGATATCGGCGCCGCCAAAGTTGCGGACCTCGCGGATACCGGTCGGCGAGGTGACGTTGATCTCCGTCATGACGTCGCCGATGACGTCGATGCCGACGAAGAGGAAGCCGCGTTCCTTCAGCGCCGGCCCGATCCGCCGGCAAATCTCGAGGTCGCGCGACGTCAGCTCGCTCGCCTCGGCCCGGCCGCCGACATGCATGTTGGAGCGCGCATCGTGCTCGGCGGGCACGCGGTTGATCGCGCCGACCGGTTCGCCGTCGACGAGGATGATCCGCTTGTCGCCCTTGCGCACCGCCGGCAGGTATTTCTGGACAATGATCGGCTCGCGGAAAAGTTGCTCGAACATCTCGAGAAGCGAGGTGAGGTTGCGGTCGTCGCGCGTCGAGTGGAACACGCCGGCCCCGCCATTGCCGTAGAGCGGCTTCAGGATGACGTCGCCCATCTCGGCGCGGAAGCGCTCGATCTCGCGGCGGTCGCGGGTGATCAGCGTCTCCGGCATCAGGTCGGGGAATTCCGTGACAAAGATCTTCTCGGGCGAGTTGCGTACCCAGGCCGGGTCGTTGACGACGAGCGTCTTCGGATGGATGCGTTCGAGCAGGTGCGTCGAGGTGATGTAGCCCATGTCGAAGGGCGGGTCCTGGCGCAGGAGCACGACGTCCATCGTCGAGAGATCGGTGCGCACCGCCTCGCCGAGGGTGAAGTGGTTGCCTTCCTCGTCGCGCACCGTCATCGGCTCGACATGGGCGGAGACGATGCCGTCGCGCAGGCTCAGGCGGTCGGGCGTGTAGTGGAAGAGCGCGTGGCCGCGGGCCTGTGCTTCCAGGCACATGGCGAAGGTGGAATCCCCGGCGATCCTGATGGTCGAGATGTGGTCCATCTGGACCGCGATCCGCAAACGTCCGCTCATCTTCAGCCTTTCCCCGCCCGACGGTTGGTGACGCTCACATAGAGCGAGCGGCCCGTGAAGCGCAATGGGCCGAAAGCGTCAGAAGGCGTCGGCGAGATGCACCGGCCAGCGCCAGGGCCGGACGGCGACGATGTCGTAGCGCAGCGAAAGCCGCGCCGCATCCGGCTGGCGCGACAGCCAGAGATCGCCTGCCGCCCGGATACGCGCCTGGGCGGAATAGGAGACGGCGTCGACGGCCGCCTGCTCGAGGCGGCGCGCCTTGACCTCGACGAAGGCGACGAGGTCGCCCTTGCGGGCGATGATGTCGATCTCGCCGAGCTTCGTCCGGTAGCGCCGCGCGACGATGCGGAAGCCCTTGGCGCGCAGCGCCAGCGCCGCCAGCCGCTCCGCCCCGTGGCCGCGCCGTTCCGCTTTCCTGCGCCGGCGGACGGCCTCGTCGACGGTCACGGCTGCCGGTCCTTCATCGCGAGAAGCCGCTGGTAGAGGGCCTGCCGGTCAAGACCGGTCTGCCGCGCCGCCTCGCGGGCGGCCATCGCCGGCGGCATCGTCTCGGCGCGCGCGCGAAGCAGCGCCTCGACGTCCTCTTCCGCCGGCGCGGCCGTGCCGGCCGCAGGCGGGCCGACGGCAAGCACGATCTCGCCGCGGATGCTGTCGCGTGCGCCGAATTCCGCCGCGAGCTCGGCGAGCGTTCCGCGCCGCGTCTCCTCGTGCGCCTTGGTCAGTTCCCGGCAGACGGCCGCCGGCCGGTTGGCCCCGAGGACGGCGCCTGCGGCTTCGAGCGTGGCGGCGATCCGATGCGGCGATTCGAAAAAGAGCAAGGTCCCGGGCACGGCCGAAAGCGCCTGCAGCCGCTCGCGCCGGGCCTTGTCGCGCGCCGGCAGGAAGCCGGCGAAGAAGAAGCTGTCGTTTGGAAGGCCCGAGGCGAGAAGCGCGGCGAGCGGCGCCGACGCGCCGGGGACGGGAACGACGCGATTTCCGGCGGCGATCGCCGCACCGGCGAGCCGGTAGCCCGGATCGGAGACGAGCGGCGTGCCGGCGTCGGAGACGAGCGCGACGCTCTTGCCTTCCGAAAGCGCGGCGATGAGCTTCGGCCCCGCCGTCTCCGCATTGTGCTCGTGATAGGGCCGCGGCCGGACTGCAATGCCGTAGCGGTCGAGGAGGACGCGGGTGACGCGCGTGTCCTCGCAGGCGACGATGTCGGCGGCGGCGAGCGTCTCCAGCGCCCGCAGCGTCACGTCCGCGAGGTTGCCGATCGGCGTCGCGACGAGGTGGAGGCCGGCCTCGATCGGCCGCGCGGCGATCGTGGTGCCGCCGATGCGGAAGGACCGTTGCCGCGGCGTGTCGTCTTCGTCGGCGCGAGACGGATCCTTTCCCATCGCGGCCTCAGAGCGCGAGGTCGGCGACGACCGCGTCGAGCACCAGCATGCCGGCCGGCGTGCAGCGCAGCCGGCTGTTGCCGAGCCGCTCGACGAAGCCCTCGCGCAGCAGGAAGTCCTCGCGCTCCGGATCGAGGTGGCGTCCGGAAAGAGCCTGCCAGCGGGCGAGATCGACGCCTTCGCGCAGCCGCAGCCCCATGAGCAGCAGTTCGTCCGCCTGCTCCTCGCTGTCGAGCTCTGCGGATTCGACGAGGCCGTGGCCGCGCGCTTCCACGAATTCCAGCCAGCGCTCCGGAACACGTTCGGTGGCGGTCGCGAACTTGTGACCGCCTCGCGTCAGGCGGCCGTGGGCGCCGGGGCCGATGCCGGCATAGTCGCCGTAGCGCCAGTAGGTGAGGTTGTGGCGGCTTTCCGCACCCGGCCGCGCGTGGTTGGAGACCTCGTAGGCCGGCAGGCCATGGGCTGCGGTGACCGCCTGCGTCGCCTCGTAGAGCTCTGCCGACAGCTCGCCGTCCGGCACGACCAGCTTGCCCGCCTTGTGCAGGCCGTAGAAGGGCGTGCCTTCCTCGATCGTCAACTGGTAGAGCGACAGGTGGTCGGCCGCGAGCCCGATCGCCTCCTCGAGTTCCGCGCGCCACGCGTCGACCGTCTGGTCCGGCCGGGCATAGATCAGGTCGAAGGACATGCGCGGGAAAATCTCGCGTGCCAGCCGGATCGCCGTCAGCGCGCCGGCGACGTCATGCAGGCGGCCGAGGAACCTCAGGTCTCGGTCGTTGAGCGCCTGGACCCCGAGCGAGACGCGGTTGACCCCCGCCTCGCGGTAGCCGCGGAAGCGCCCCGCCTCGACGCTCGACGGGTTCGCTTCGAGCGTCACCTCGATGCCGTCCGGCACGTGCCAGGCCTGTGCCACAGCCCCGAGGACGGCGGCGACGGTCGCCGGTTCCATCAGCGACGGCGTCCCCCCGCCGAGGAAGATGCTGGTGACCGTCCGCGGCCCGCTCATCTGCCGCGCATGGGCGATCTCGCGGGCGAAGGCGGCGGCGAAGCGCGCCTGGTCGACCGGCTGATGGCGGACATGGCTGTTGAAATCGCAATAGGGGCACTTCGCCGCGCAGAACGGCCAATGGACATAGACGCCGAAGCCCGGATCGCCCTGATCCGGGAAGGCGATGGCGCGCGCGCCGCCGATGGCCGGGCTGGCGTTCATTCCGCCTCCGCTCGCGCCGGGAGACAGCTCTCGGCGAAGAGCTTGAAGGCGCGGGCGCGGTGCGAGAGCGCCGTCGCGTCGCCGGGCTTCCAGCCGTGCTTCTCCTCGGCGCTCATCTCGCCGAAGGTGATGTCATGGCCGTCCGGCTGGAAGACGGGATCGAAGCCGAAGCCCCTGTCGCCGCGCGGCGGCCAGACGATGGTGCCTTCGACCTCACCGCGGAAATGCTCCACATGTCCGTCCGGCCAGGCGAGGCAGAGGACGGAGACGAAGCGGCCCTTCCGGTCCGCCGGATCGTGCGCGCCTTTCGCGGCGAGCGCGTCCTCGACCTTCCGCATCGCCATCGGGAAGTCGCGCGTGCCGTCCGCCGTCTCCGCCCAGTTGGCGGTATAGACGCCGGGGTCGCCGCCGAGCGCGTCGACCATCAGTCCCGAATCGTCGGCGAGCGCCGGCAGGCCGGAAGCCTGCGCCGAGGCGAGCGCCTTGATCGCGGCATTCTCCTCGAAGGTCGTGCCGGTCTCCTCGGGCTCCGCGAAGGCGAGGTCGGCCGCCGAGGCGACCTGATAGCCGAGCGGCTCGATCAGGTCGCGGATTTCCCGAATCTTGCCGGCGTTGTGGCTGGCGACGATCAGCGTCTTCGTGTCGAGCCTGCGCATTGCATTTCCTTTCAGAGCGCTCAGAGGTCCCAGAGGCGCGGCTCGGCGCATTCGATGCTGTTGCCGGCGGGGTCGCGGAAATAGATCGAGCGCGCGCCGTTCGGCCAGCGGAAGTCCGCCTCGATCGCAATCCCCGCTCGCTGCAGCCGCTCCACCCAGCCGTCGAGCGCCTCGCCCGGGACGGAGAAACAGAGGTGCCCCTGTCCCCTCGCGCCGTGCGAGGGCACGGGCAGGGCGGGATTGGCCGGCGGCTCGGTCGTCGCCGCCGGATTGAAGATCAGCACCATGCCTGCGCCGCAGCGGAAGAAGACGTGCCGGTCCTCGACCCGTGTGACCCGCTCGAGCTGGAGCACCTCGCCGTAGAAGCGCTCCGCGGCATTAAGGTCGTCGGCATAGAGCGACGATTCGAGCACGGCCTTCAACGGTGCGGCGCCGGACGCCATGTCGCTTCTCCAGCTTGCCGCGGCTAGGCGGCGATTGCCTGCTTCTGCAACTCCACGAGGTTCGAGACGCCGGCCTTTGCGAGCCCCATCAGCGTCGCGAACTGGTCTTCGGTGAAGGGCGCTCCTTCGGCCGTCCCCTGGATTTCGACGATGCCTCCGGAGCCGGTCATGACGAAGTTGGCGTCGGTCTCCGCCGCCGAATCCTCCAGATAGTCGAGGTCGGTGACGGCCTGCGAGGCGAAGATGCCGCAGGAGATCGCCGCGACATGGTCCTTCAGCACCTTGTCGGCCTTCACCATCTGGCGCTTTTCCATCCAGCGGAGGCAGTCATGCAGCGCGATCCAGCCGCCGGTGATCGAGGCGGTTCGCGTCCCGCCGTCGGCCTGGATGACGTCGCAGTCGACCGTGATCTGCCGCTCGCCGAGCGCCTGCAGGTCGACGATCGCCCTGAGCGACCGGCCGATCAGCCGCTGGATCTCCAGCGTCCGCCCGCCCTGCTTGCCGGAGGCGGCCTCGCGGCGCATGCGCTCGCCGGTCGCCCGCGGCAGCATCCCGTATTCGGCGGTCACCCAGCCGCGGCCGGAATTGCGCAGCCAGCCCGGCACGCGCTCCTCGAGGCTCGCCGTGCACAGCACATGCGTTTCGCCGAATTTCACGAGGCACGAGCCCTCGGCATGCTTGGAGAAGTTGCGCTGGAAGGAGACCGCGCGCATCTGGTCTGGCTTTCTGCCGGAAGGCCGCATCTGGATGTCCTGTTGCCCTGCTTTGTCGGTTTTTGTCGGTTTTGTAGGTTGGTGTCTCGCCTTGTAGCCGCAGGCCGAAAGGCATGCAAAGAAAAAGCCGGAAGGCCGCCGGTGTCCCGCAAATCCTTTGCACTCGACCCGCGACCTCCTTATTTTCCGGAGACGTGAGATGCCGATGCGACCGGGCCGATGGTGATTAGGAATCCGCTGACCGAGTTCCCGACCGCTCAGCTCGACGAGCGTTCGCGGGAAATCTTCCGACAGATCGTGGAGAGCTACCTGGAATCGGGCGAGCCGCTCGGCTCGCGCAACCTCTCGCGCATCCTGCCGATGGCGCTGTCGCCGGCCTCCGTCCGCAACGTCATGAGCGACCTCGAGGCGCTGGGGCTGATCTACGCGCCGCATGTCAGCGCCGGCCGGCTGCCGACGCAGCGCGGCCTGCGCTTCTTCATCGACGCCTTCATGCAGGTCGGCTCTCTTTCCGGCGAGGAGCGGGCGGAGATCGAGCGCCGGGTCCGCCCCGGAAGCGAGCACCAGCCGGTCGACGCCGTGCTCGACGACGCGAGCCAGATGCTCTCCGGCCTCTCGCGCGGCGCCGGCCTCGTCATCGCCGCCAAGACGGATGCAGTCCTGAAGCACATCGAGTTCATCCGTCTGGAGCCGACGAAGGCGCTCGCCGTCCTCGTCGGCGATCACGACCAGGTCGAGAACAGGATCATCGAGCTTCCGGTGGGGATCACGGCCTCGCAGTTGACGGAGGCGGCCAACTTCCTCAACGCGCATCTCGTCGGCCATACGCTCGCCGAGGTGCGGCGCGAGGTGCAGGTGCTGAAGGAGGACGTGCGGCGCGAGCTCGACGTGCTGTCGCAGGACCTCGTCGAGCGCGGACTTGCCGTCTGGTCGGGCGCCGCCAAGGACGAGGCGCCGCGGCTCATCATCCGCGGCCGCTCCAACCTGCTCGAAAGCGTTGCGGGCGATGCCGACATCGAGCGGCTCCGCCTGCTCTTCGATGATCTGGAGAGGAAGGACGGCCTGATCGAGCTGCTCGACCTCGCCGAGGCCGGCTCCGGCGTGCGCATCTTCATCGGCGCGGAGAACAAGCTCTTCTCGCTCTCCGGTTCGTCGCTTGTCGTCGCGCCCTATCGCGATGCGGACGAACGGATCATCGGCGCCGTCGGCGTCATCGGCCCGACGCGGCTGAACTATTCGAGGATCGTGCCGATGGTCGACTACACGGCGCAACTCGTTTCCCGCCTGATGCGTTGAGCCGCAGGACCGGCCGTCGGGCCGAACGTCTTGATTTTTGGCCGTCAAAACTCGATATCGGGCGCGAAACGGCCTGACCCCGTGCCGATAGAAGCAAATCAAGGGACATCGACAGCGTCATGACCGACGAGACGAAGAAATACGCCGAGGCCGAAAGCGCCGAGGAGGCCGCTCGCGCCGCAGGAAGCGGCGAGGCGCCGTCCGGCCCCGCTGCCGCGGCGGGCGACACCGATCCGCTCGAAGCGCTGCGCAGCGAGAATTCCGAGTTGCGCGATCGCTTCCTGCGCACCGTGGCCGAGATGGAGAACCTGCGCCGGCGCACCGAGCGCGACGTCAAGGACGCGCGCAGCTATTCGATCGCAGGCTTTGCGCGCGACATGCTCGCCGTCTCCGACAACCTCGCCCGTGCGCTGGATGCGGTTCCGGCCGAGACCCGCGCCAATGCCGACGAAGGGCTGAAGGCGCTGCTCGAGGGCGTCGAGATGACGGAGCGTTCGATGCTCGCCGCGCTGGAGCGCCACGGCGTGCGCAAGATCGAGCCGGAAGGCCAGAAGTTCGACCCGAATTTCCACCAGGCGATGTTCGAGGTGCCGAACGCCGACGTGCCGAACAACACCGTCGTCCAGGTCGTCCAGGCCGGCTACGTCATCGGCGAGCGCGTCCTGCGCCCGGCCATGGTCGGCGTCGCCAAGGGTGGCCCGAAGCCCGTGGCGGCGGAAGCCCAAAGCGCCGAACCCGGCGCCCCGAACGCCCAGGCGGAGAGGGACGCCTGAGTCCGTTTCGAGGGCGAGCAGCGGAAGTTTGAGGGTCGTGAGGTGTCTCGGGCTTCGGCGGCTCCGGCAGCCGAGCCCGAAGGGATCGGTGCCGTACCCGGATCGCCGACGGGCGGTCCGGCTTCCCTTTCTATTGGCCGTCCACGACCTCGACCGGCTCGCCGACCGCGCCACCCAGTCCCGCCGCAAGGGCAGCGTCCCTCAGCGACGTCGCGAGGCGCGGGCCGACCTGCTGGATGACGAGGCCGGCGGCGAGGCTGCCGAGTCGGCCGCACGTCTCGAAGGGCGCGCCGCGGGTATAGCCGTAGAGGAAACCGGCGGCGTAGAGGTCGCCGGCGCCGGTGCTGTCGACGAGCCGGTCGATCGAAATTGCCGGCACCCGCACCCGTTCGCCCTCGCCGATGACAATCGAGCCCCGTTCGCTCAACGTGATGATCGCGATCCGGCAGTCCCGTGCCGCCTGCTTGAGCGCCGATTCGAGGTCCGAGGTCTCGTAGAGCGACAGGATCTCGCTTTCGTTGGCGAAGACGATGTCGACGGTGCCCGATCGCATCAGCTCCAGGAACTCGTCGCGGTAGCGCCCGACGCAGAACGGGTCGGACAGGGTCATCGAGACCTCGCCCCCCGCCTCGTGGGCGATCCGGGCGGCGGCGCGGATGGCGTCCTTGGCGCGCGGCGGATCCCAGAGATAGCCTTCGAAATAGGTGATCTTGGCGGCGGCGACCGTCTCGGCGTCGATGTCCTCGGGGCCGAGCTCGACGCAGGCGCCCAGATAGGTGTTCATCGAGCGCTCGCCATCGGGCGTCACGAAGATCATCGAGCGCGCCGTCGGCGGCGGCGAGGCGAGTGGCGCCGTCTGGAAGCGCACCCCCTGGGCACGGATGTCGTGCGCATAGATTTCGCCGAGCTGGTCGCGCGCCACCTTGCCGAAGAAAGCGGCCTTGCCGCCGAGGCTCGCGATCCCGGCTGCCGTGTTGCCGGCGCTGCCGCCGGAGGTCTCGATCGCCGGGCCCATGCGGCTGTAGAGCAGCTCCGCCCGCTCGGCGTCGATCAGGTTCATCGCGCCCTTGATGATCGCGTTGTCGTCGAGGAACGCGTCGTCGCAGCGCGCGATGATGTCGACGATGGCGTTGCCGACGCAAAGGACGTCCAGTGATTTCATGAGGTTTTTCCGCGCTCTCGATCGGGCTCGTGTCGGCTCCCCGGTCTTCTAGTGCGCGACCGGCGCGATGGGAACCCCATTCCGCCGCGGGCATTTCCGCGGCGGCGGTGGCACGTTCCTGTCCTTGCGCCGCTGCGCCTGCCTGCCTACATGCGCCGCATGTTTTCGCTGCGTGAGCTCCGATGATCCTCGATGCGGTCCGGCTTGCCGGAGCCAACCTCTTTGCCGCCGAGACGCGGACCGCCTTCTGGAAGACGCTCGGCATCACGATCCTGCTTCTCGTCGGCGCGTGGTTCGGTATCGAGGCGCTGTTTTCCCATTTCGCGCTGCCGCCGCTCGAATCGCTGGTCCCTGGCCTGCCGGCCTGGGCGGGGTGGCTCGGCTTCGTCTTCGGTGTCGTCGCAAGCATCGGCCTGGCGCTGGCGCTCGGCCTGCTGATCGCCCCGGTGACGGCGGTCGTCGCGGGTTTCTTCCTCGACGACGTGGCAGAGGTGATCGAGCGGCGCGACTACCCCGGCGAGCCGGTCGGCCGGGCCCTGCCCGTCGGCACCGCGATCGGCTACACGGTCCGCTTCCTCGGCGTCGTCATCCTCGGCAACCTTGTCGCCTTCGCGCTGCTTCTCGTGCCGGGCGTCAACGTGCTCGCCTTCTTCCTCGTCAACGGCTACCTGCTCGGACGCGAGTTCTTCGAGTTCGCAGCGATGCGCTATCGGCCGGAGGCTGAGGTCCAGGCCCTGCGTTCCAAACATGCCGCGACGATCTTCCTCTCGGGCCTCGTCATCGCCGGCTTCCTCGCCGTGCCGATCCTCAACCTCTTGACGCCGCTTTTCGGCGCTGCGCTGATGGTGCATCTGCACAAGCGGATCTCGGCGCGCGACCGGACCTATCCGCTGCCGTCGCCGCACGCGCCGGCTCGTCGGGCCTGAGCCGAAATCGCGGCAAGAGCGGCCACCACGCCGGAGGCCGCTCCTCTGGAGCAGGCGCTTTATGCAGACCTCAAGCGGAGAGGCATGACGGCGATGCGACAGACGCCGCGCCTCCGTCAGATCGCCTGCGCCGGCAGTGCCGCAAGGGTCGCCGGCATATCGGCCGTCTTCGAAGGGTACTTGCAGATGTCGGCGATGACGCAGCGCTCGCATTCCGGCCGGCGCGCCTTGCAGACGTAGCGGCCGTGGAGGATCAGCCAGTGGTGCGCGTGGCGGAGATACTTTTCCGGCACGACGCGCATCAGATTCGCCTCCACCGCGTCCGGCGTGTCGCCCGGCGCGAGGCCGATCCGGTTGGCGATGCGGAAGATGTGCGTGTCGACGGCGATCGTCTGCGCGCCGAAGGCGATGTTGAGGACGACATTCGCGCTCTTGCGTCCGACCCCCGGCAGCGTCATCAGCGCCTCGTGCGTGCGCGGCACCGCGCCGCCGAACGCCTCGACCAGCATGCGACTGAGCGCGATGACGTTCTTTGCCTTGTTGCGGTAGAGGCCGATCGTCCTGATCGCCTCGCGCACCCGGTCCTCGCCGAGCGCGAGCATCTTCTCCGGCGTGTCGGCGATGGCGAAGAGCGGCTTGGTCGCCTTGTTGACGCCGGCGTCCGTCGCCTGCGCGGAGAGCACGACGGCGACGAGCAGCGTGAATGGATTGACATACTGGAGCTCGCCCTTCGGCTCGGGCCGCTGGACCGCGAAACGGCGGAAGATTTCCTCGACTTCCGCCTTCGTGTAGCGGCTCCGCGCCGGCCGTCTCCCGGCCGGGCGCGCCGGCTTTCGAGCCGTGCGATCGACGCCCTGCGTTTTGATCTTGGGCTTTTCCATCGCCGCTCTATACTCATGGCGGATGACCGAACGCAATGCGCCCGAGGACATGAACGAAGCGCCCGTGTTCGAGGCGCTCCTGACGCCGCACCGCTCGCTTGGCCGGCGCGGCTTCACCGTGCTCATGCTTCTCTTCGGCGGTCTCTGCATGGTCAACGGCGTCGTCTTCCTGATGGCCGGCGCCTGGCCGATCTTCGGCTTCTGCGGCCTCGACGTCGCGCTCCTCTTCGGCGCCTTCTGGCTGAACTATCGCGCCGCCCGCGCCCGCGAGGAGGTGCGCGTCTCGCGCACGCTCCTGACCATCCGCAAGTTCGCGCCGTCCGGGCGGATGACGGAGCATCTCTTCAACCCGTTCTGGGCGCGCTTCCGCGTCGCCCGGCACGAGGAGATCGGCATCACCGGCATGCAGGTGAGCGGCGAGGGACGCACCACCGACGTCGGCTCCTTCCTCAACCCGGACGACCGCGAGAGCTTCGCCAGCGCCTTCTCCGGCGCGCTCGCCCGCGTCAGGCGGCGCTAGGGCGACGCGCTTCGCGGCCCGCAAGAAACGGGTGGCTGCCCGGGTCCGCCTGTGGTGATATCGCGGCCGAAGGAGCAAAGCCGATGAACATCGCAGCCAGCATCTCCCCCTTGGCCGATACGACGCCGCACGGTTCGGACTACGAGATCGTCCGTGGCGCGATCGAGATGATCCTGCGTGAGTACCAGGAGCAGCCGTCGCTGGAGGCCATCGCCCACGCGCTCGGCCAGTCGCCGACGCAGTTGCAGAAGACCTTCACCCGCTGGGCCGGCCTGTCGCCCAAGGCTTTCCTGCAGGCCGTGACCTTCGACCATGCGAAGCACCTGCTCGGGGCGGAAGGCCTGCCGCTGCTCGACGCGAGCTTCGAGGTCGGACTTTCGGGGCCGGGCCGCCTGCACGATCTCTTCGTCAGCCATGAGGCGATGTCGCCCGGCACCTGGAAGGCGCGCGGCGCGGGATTGACGATGCGCTACGGCTTCCATTCCTCGCCCTTCGGCCTGGCGCTGGTCATGGTCACCGACCGCGGCCTTGCCGGCCTCGGCTTCGCCGACCTGGGCGGCGAGGAGGCGGCACTGGCGGACATGACCGGTCGCTGGCCCTGCGCCAGCTTCCTGAGGGACGAGACGGCGACGCGCCCATACGCCCGGCGCATCTTCGATCCGGCGCGCTGGAACGCGGAGGAGCCGCTGCGCGTCGTGATGATCGGCTCCGATTTCCAGATCAGGGTCTGGGAGGCGCTCCTGAAGATCCCCCTCGGCGCCGCGCAGACCTATTCCGACATCGCCCGGAGCATCGGCCGGCCGTCGGCCTCGCGCGCCGTCGGCGCGGCGGTCGGCCGGAACCCCATCTCCTTCGTCGTGCCCTGCCACCGTGCCATCGGCAAGTCCGGCGCGCTCACCGGCTATCACTGGGGCCTGACGCGCAAGCGCGCCATGCTCGGCTGGGAGACCGGCCGGCGCGCCTCGGCTTAACGCAGGCGCTGCCGGGGAGCCGGCGTCAGTGGGCGCCGGACATGTCGCCGAGCACGTCCTTGCTTTCGACGGTGGAGTCCGCCTTGAGCCTGTAGACTATCGGCACGCCGGTCGCGAGGTTGAGGGAGAGCAGTTCCTCGCGCGTCAGCCGGTCGAGGATGTAGACGAGGGCGCGCAGCGAGTTGCCGTGCGCCGTCACCAGCACCTTCCCGCCGGAAAGGACGCGCGGCAGGATTTCGCGCATGTAGTAGGGCCAGACGCGCGCGCCGGTGTCCTTGAGGCTCTCGCCGCCCGGCGGCGGCACGTCGTAGGAGCGGCGCCAGATGTGCACCTGCTCCTCGCCCCATTTCGCCCGTGCATCATCCTTGTTGAGGCCGGAGAGGTCGCCGTAGTCGCGCTCGTTCAGCGCCTCGTCGCGGATCACCTTGAGGTCGCGCTGGCCGATGATGTCGAGGATGATGTCGTTCGTTTTCTGCGCCCGCGACAGTGCCGAGGTGAAGACGATGTCGAAGGTGATCCCATAGTCCTTCAGCGCCCGCGCGCCCTGCTCCGCCTCCTCGATGCCGAGTTCCGTCAGCCCCGGGTCCTTCCAGCCGGTGAAGAGGTTCTTCAGGTTCCATTCGCTCTGGCCGTGGCGGACGAGGACGAGGGTTCCGGACATGGGCTGCTCCGTTCGTTCGGGGATGTGGGGAAAATCTATTCGGCGAGCCCGAGGACGTCGAGCATCGAGTAGAGCCCGGGCTTGCGCGATCGCGCCCAGAGCGCCGCCTTGACGGCGCCACGCGCGAAGATCGTGCGGTCTTCCGCCCTGTGCGTCAGTTCCACCCGCTCGCCCGCTCCGGCGAGGATGACGCTGTGCTCGCCGATGACGGAACCGCCGCGCAGCGTCGCGAAGCCGATCGTCCCTTCCGGCCGCGCGCCCGTATGCCCGTCGCGCACGCGCACCGACTGCTCCTGGAGCGCGATGCTGCGGCCTTCCGCCGCCGCCCGGCCGAGGAGAAGCGCGGTGCCGGAGGGCGCATCGACCTTGTGGCGGTGGTGCATTTCCAGCACCTCGATGTCCCAGTCGGCGGCGTCCAGCGCCTTTGCCGCCTGCCGGACGAGCACGGCGAGCAGGTTGACGCCGAGGCTCATGTTGCCGGACTTGACGATCCGGGCGTGGCGCGCCGCCGCCTCGATCTTCGTTTCGTCCTCGGCCGAGCAGCCGGTCGTGCCGACGACGTGGACGATGCGCGCCTGTGCCGCGAGCCCGGCAAACTCCGTCGTCGCCGCCGGCGCGGTGAAATCGAGCACGCCGTCGGCCTCGACGAAGGCCGGCAGCGGGTCGTCGGTGACCGCGACGCCGAGCGGGCCGACGCCCGCAAGCTCCCCGGCGTCCTTGCCGCAGAACTCGGAGCCTGGCCGTTCCACCGCGCCGCTCAGGCGCACGCCCGGCATCGCGTGGACGGTGCGGATCAGCGCGCGCCCCATGCGCCCGCCGGCGCCGACCACGACCAGGCGCATCGCGTCGGGCGCCGCCTCGCTCGAATTCATCGGATATACTCCTTCTGCTCTCCCGACGCCGCGTCGATCGCCTCGTCGGCCGAAAGGCCGAGCGCCTGCATGCGGTGGAAGCGGGCGTAGATGCCGTCGCTGCGGGCAGCGAGCTCCTCGTGCCGGCCTTCCTCGGCGACGCGGCCGTGCTGCATGACGACGATCTTGTCGGCGCGGGCGATCGTCGAGAGCCGGTGCGCGATGACGAGCACCGTCCGCCCCCGCATCGCGTGATCGAGCGCCTTCTGGACCATCACTTCCGACTCCGTGTCGAGCGCCGAGGTCGCCTCGTCGAGGAGCAGGATCGGCGCGTTGCGCACCAGCGCGCGCGCGATCGAAAGCCGCTGGCGCTGGCCGCCGGAAAGCGTCATGCCGTGCTCGCCGACCGGCGTGTCGTAGCCCTGCGGCTGGTCGAGGATGAAGTCGTGGGCGAAGGCGAGCCGCGCCGCCTCCTCGATCTCCGCGTCGGTCGCGCCCGGCCGGCCGTAGCGGATGTTGTCGCGGATCGTGCCCTCGAAGAGGTAGGGCTGCTGCGAGACATAGGCGATCGCCTGGCGCAGGGATGCCTTCGTCACCGTCGAGATGTCGGCGCCGTCGACGAGGATCCGGCCCGAAGAGGGGTCGTAGAAGCGCGGGATCAGCGCGATGATCGTCGACTTGCCGGCGCCCGACGGGCCGACGAGGGCGGTCGTCTTGCCGGCCTCCGCCGTGAAGCTCACCTCGTGGAGCACCGGCGCGCCGCCGACATAGGAGAAGGAGACGTTCTGGACCTCGATCGCGCCGCCTGCGACCGTGAGCGCCGGCGCGCCCGGAAGGTCCGGCTGGCTCGGCGGCGTGTCGAGGATCTCGTAGATCATCCGGGCGTTGACCATGGCGCGCTCCAGCGTCACCTGCAGGCGGGCGAGCTTGCGCGCCGGGTCGTAGGCGAGCAGCAGCGCGGTGACGAAGGAGAAGAACGAGCCGGGCAGCACGCCGCCGTAGATCGAGCGGAAGGCAGCATAGGCGAGCACGCTCGAAATCGCGATACCGGCGAGCGTCTCCGTCAGCGGCGAGGTGCGCTCCGTCAGCCGGACGATCCGGTTCGCCCGCTTTTCGGCCATGTCGACGAGGTGCGAGACCCGCTGGCGCAGTTCCGGCTCCATCGTGAAGGCCTTGACGATGGTGATCCCCTGCACCGTCTCCTGCATGGCGCCGAGCACGCGCGAGTTGATCTCCACGGCCTCGCGGGTGGCGCTGCGCAGGCGCTTCGAGATGTAGCGCAGGGCGAGGAACACCGGCGGGCCGACGAGGAAGACGATCAGCGTCAGCAGCGGATCGCGCGCGACCATGACGCCGATGAGCGCGATGAGGGAGAGGAAGTCGCGCACCGTCGACGTCACGGTCAGATTCATGACGTCGCGGATGCCGTTGATGTTCTGGCTGACGCGGGCGGAGATCTGCGCCGAGCGGGCTTCGGTGAAATAGCCGACGCCGAGCGCCATCAGGTGGTCGTAGAGGCGGCGCTGGTAGCGCGCGATGACGTTGTTGCCGACCGTCGACAGCGCCACCGCCTGGCCATAGGAGGCGGCGCCGCGCAGGATGAAGGCGGCGAGGATGCTGATGCAGATGATGCCGACGAGATCGGCGCGCTGCTTGGCGAAAGCCTCGTCCACGACGTCCTTCATGATCCAGGCGGTGAAGGCGGTGGAGCCGGAGACGACGAGCAGGCAGACGATCGCGAAGCAGTAGGTCTTGATGTAGTCGCGGAAGTTTTCCGACAGGATGCGCTTCAGGATGCTGAGCGCGGTGTCGGCATCGATGCGCGGCCGGTCTTTGGTCCTGGCTTTCAAATGCAGCAATACGACCGCCCGCGGGCGGTTCCTCTCTGAGCGCAGAGGCGCTCTATAGAACCTTGCGGGGGCTTTGCCTACCGTTTCCAGCGCCGCCCGTCGGTGACGACGCCGAAGCGCGCAGGCGTGCGGGCATAGGCGGCGAGGCCGGAGACGGCGGCGAGCGGGTGGGTGACGACGAACGTCGGGATCGAGCGGACGAGGGCCCCGTGCGGCGCCTTGTTCTCGAAGGCCTCGCGGAATTCCGGCTTCTGGAGCGCCGGCAGGATGCGCTGCGAGATGCCGCCCGCGAGATAGACGCCGCCGCGCGCCATGAAGACCAGCGCGAGGTCGCCGGCGACGCGCCCGAGATAGGTCGAGAAGAGCGACACCGTCTCCGCCGCCGCGGGATCGGAGCCGTCGAGCGCGGCCGCGGTGATCGCCGCCGGGCCATCGAATTTTGTCTCGACGCCGTCGACGTGGCAGATGGCGCGGTAGATGTTGACGAGGCCGCGCCCGCAGAGGATCTGCTCGGCCGAGACGCGGCCCTCGATCGCCTCGACATGCGGGAAGATGGCGTAGTCGCGCTCGGTGCGCGGGCCCATGTCGATGTGGCCGCCCTCGCCCGGCACGGGTATCCAGACGTGGTGCGAGTTGATGAGGCCGGCGACGCCGAGACCGGTGCCGGGCCCGAGCACGACGCGCGAGGCATGGTCCTCGATGATGCCGCCGCCGACCTTCTTGCGATGCTCGTCGTCGATGAAGGCGACGGCGAGCGCCTGCGCCTCGAAATCGTTGACCACGACGACGTCGTCGAAGCCGAGGTTCGCGATCATCTGCTTCGGCCGCACGACCCAGGGACAGTTCGTGAGGTCGATCTCGTCGCTGTCGATGGGGCCGGCGACGGCGAGGATCGCCGAGCGCGGCTGCAGCGACGTGCGGTCGAGCACGGCGGTCTGGATCGCCTCGTCGATCGTCGCGAAATCGGCGGTGGCGAGCGTCGGGAAGGTCTTCGGCTCGGCATAGGAATCGACGAGGATCGCGAAGCGCGCATTGGTGCCCCCGATGTCGCCGATCAGCACCGGAAACGAGAAGGACGGCTCGGGTTCGAAAGGGGACTTCATGGTCTCTTGGCCTCGCTTCGCATTGCCTCGGGCGCCGCGCCGACGCCCCTGTCGGCCGCCGCTGCCAGGATCAGCTCGGCGGTCGCCCGGTTGAGCGCCATCGGGATGTCGTAGACGATGGCGAGCCGCATCAGCGCCTTGACGTCGACGTCGTGCGGCATCGCCGTCAGCGGGTCGACGAAGAAGACGAGCTGGCCGATCTCGCCATTGGCGATCATCGCGCCGATCTGCTGGTCGCCGCCGAGCGGGCCGCTCTTCATCCGCCGGACGTCGAGATGCGGGCAGACGTCGAGGATGCGGCCGCCGGTCGTGCCCGTCGCGACGATCCGGAAGCGCGAAAGCGTCGCCTCGTGCGCCCTGGCGAAGGCGGCGAGATCGTCCTTCTTCTGGTCATGCGCGATGAGCGCGATGCACCTCTTCTCGGCCATGCCTTCCGCTTCCGACGTTTCGTGAAACGACGAGCATCACGAACGCTCTAATCGATTTGAGCGTTCTATACCGAATGGCCGGCGGCATGGGAAGCGGCCGGCGCGGCGGATCAGGGGCGGGTCGGCCGCGGAACAGGCACAGGAACCGCCTCCGGCACGGGCATGGCATCCGCAGAAGCGGCAACCGGCGCCGGTATTTCCGCCGGCTGGTAGGCAGCAGTCGTCACCGTCTCTGCCGCCGGCGCGTCGAGAACGGTCCGGCAGGCGGCGGGAAGGTCGGAGAGCTGCGTCTGGTAGGGGGGCTTCGCCGGCTTCTTCGACGGCTTGGCCGGCTTCCACGGCTCGTCGGTGAACCACCAGGCGAGCTGCTTGCCGCAGCCGTCGCCGGGCGGCACGGACGCCTGCGGCTTGCAGAGCGGCGAGCCCGGCTGGCAGGCGATCCGCACATGCATGTGCGAGGTGTGGCCCCAGTAGGGGCGGACCTTGCCGAGGATCGAGCGGTTGCCGGTCCAGGTCTCGCAGAGCCGCTTCTTGATGCCGGGGGCGACGAAGATACGCTCCACCTCCGGATCGCGCGCCGCCCGCATGATCAGCCGGCCCTGCGCCGGCGTCCATGTCTTCGGGTCGAGCTCCAGCGATCCGGCCTTGATCATCGAGGGGAACTGCATCGTCTCGCGCTCCTCGCGGCTCATCACGTGATCCGGCATCGGCGTCAGCCAGATGTCGGCGTCGAGCCCGACCTGGTGCGAGGCGTGGCCGTTGACCATCGGCCCGCCGCGCGGCTGCGACATGTCGCCGACGAGGAGCCCGCGCCAGCCGTCATATTTCGCGGCGTCCCGGGACAGCTTCTCGATCATCGCGATCAGCGCCGGATGGCCCCAGTTGCGGTTGCGCGACAGCCGGGTCACCTGCCAGGTCGGCCCGGTGATCGGCAATGCCTGGGCGCCGGCGAGACACCCTTTGGCATAGAAGCCGATCGACTGCGTGCGCATGGCCGCCGGCCGCGTCTTCGCCCCGAAGAGGAGTTTCGCCGGCGTTCCGGCGGAGGCGGCCTGCGGCAGGAGCGTGGCGATGAGCGCCGCGGCGCCGGCAAGCCCGAACGTCGCGAGCGGCTTGAACGTCTTTCGCATTGGCCGAAGCCCTCCCTGGCGCGCGAGATGGCGCGAATCGCCGCCGATCCCGATCTTATCGCGCCGGAGCGAAACGGCCATTCTGTGGCGGGAGGGCCGATCAGCGGACGGCGGGCGTGAAACGGTAGAGCTTCAGCGGCTCCGACGGGTCGCCGAAGGGCGTGAGGTAGGCCGGCACATCGCCCTTCTTCAGCGTCGCGAATAGCCCCTCAGGCGCCTGGTTCTCGACGAGCCGCGTCTCGGCCTCCGTGCTGCAATAGGCGACGACGGAGACGCCGGCGTCGGCGAGCAGCCGCTCCGCCGCCTCGGGCTTCGCAAGCCCGATCCGGAGTTCGGCGAGCATGCCGGCCTGGTTGCGGTGGTACGGCGCGGAGAGGACGCGGTCGTCGGTGTAGCGCAGGACGTCGACGCCGAGGTTGGAGGGCGCGGCGACGGTCACGCCGTGGAGGCGCGTGAGGGGCGCCAGCGCTTCCGCGGTGGCGCAGGCCTTCTTCCCGGACGTCGACGCTTTCGCCGGCTGTGTCAGTGCGATTGCGACGAGTGCACCGCCGACGCTCCAGAAGGCCGGCACCGAGGCGAGCGTGATCGAGACGAAGGCGAGCGCCGGGACGATCCGCTTCGGCGCCGCCAGATAGGATGCCCGCGCGCGGGCGATGGCCGCGCCCATCACGACGAAGGCGGCCAGGTTCGCGAAGACGCTGCCGCGGACCTCGACGACGGTAATCGCGAGCGTGATGCCGAGAAGGGCGAGGAGCAAGAGGTGCTGCTCGCGCCGGAACCCGCGCCACGCTTCCCGCAGGCAGACGACGATGGCAAGCGCCGGCGCGGCGTAGAAGGCGGCCGCCGTGAAAGGCTGCGCCCGGAACAGCGCACCGATCGGCTGCGCCTCGGTGACGTGGTCGAGCCAGAGGCGCCGCAGCAGCGGATCGAGGCCGGCGAGCGGGCTTGCGAGGCACTGCGGCGCGACGCTGAGCGTCATGGCCATCATCGCCACGCCGATCACCGCGAGCGCGCCGAAGCGCAGCGCCCGTCCGCCGCGTCCGGCAAGCAGGCCGGCCGCAAGGAAGAGCAGCCCGCCGCCGACGGTGCCGAGGCTGTAGAAGCCGGTCGAGAGCGCGTCGCAGGTGACGGCGGAATAGTGCCCCGGCGGGACGAGGAGGTAGAAGGCCGCCGTCAGCGTCGCGGCGAAGGCGAGGCCGAAGCTCTGGGCCGCCCGGGCCACGGGGGCGCCCGTCCACGCCCAGGAGATCGCGACGGCGAGGCAGCCGACGGCGACCTCCGGCGTCGTCTCCGCGCCGATGGCGATCGCCACGCCTGCGATCGATCCGGCAGCCGCGAAGGACGCGGGACGATGGCGGGTGTCGATCAGCATGGCGGCGTAGAGCGCCATCAGCGCGAGCTGGACGTTCGTATGGTCGATCGCGCCGGGCTCGAAACGGTTGAGCGCGACGGCGTCGAGGCTCGCGCGCGCCAGCGCGATATGCAGCGCCGTGCGGCCGCCGAGCCGCGCGCCGCCGATCGCGACGCCGAGAAGGAGCGGCACGAGCATCAGC
>JBQCEN010000165.1:0-10170 GCA_051960215.1 Pararhizobium sp. | reverse complement strand
CCTTCCACTATGGCCGCGGCAGCGGCGTCATCGACGACCTGACGCTGACGATCGAACCGGGGCAGAAGGTTGGCATCGTCGGACGCTCCGGCGCGGGCAAGTCCACGCTCGTCAGCCTGCTCCTGCGCTTCTACGACGTCGAGGGCGGCCGCATCCTGATCGACGGGCACGACATCGCCGCGGTGCGGCAGGATTCGCTGAGGAGCCGGATCGGCGTCGTCACGCAGGATACCGCGCTGCTCCACCGCTCGATCCGCGACAACATCCTGTTCGGCCGGCCGGAGGCGGGGGAGGGCGAACTGATCGAGGCGGCGCGCCGCGCCGAAGCGCTGGACTTCATCGAGACGCTCCGCGACCAGCGCGGCCGGCGTGGCTTCGACGCCCATGTCGGCGAGCGCGGCGTCAAGCTTTCGGGCGGCCAGCGGCAGCGGATAGCGATCGCGCGCGTCATGCTCAAGGACGCGCCGATCCTCGTCCTCGACGAGGCCACCTCGGCCCTCGATTCGGAGGTCGAGGCGGCGATCCAGGACAACCTCGCCCGGCTGATGCAGGGAAAGACGGTCATCGCGATCGCCCACCGGCTGTCGACCATCGCGGCGCTCGACCGGCTCGTCGTCATGGATCGCGGCGCGATCATCGAGGACGGGACGCACGATACGCTGATCGCCCGCGGCGGGCTCTATGCCGAGCTCTGGGCGCGCCAGTCGGGCGGATTCCTCGGCCGCGACATGGCGGCCGAGTAGGGACGGCGCGGCGGCGATTTCGGCTGCCGGAGGCGCGGCGCGCGGCAAAGCCGCGCTGCGGCAATTTTCCGCGACATTCATGCCATCGGACGGTTGCCGATACTGGACATAGTCTAGTATCGAGACTAGAACCCGCGCGATTGGCGGGGAGTGAGGGCCGATGGGAGCGGGGGGAATCGGCATGCGGAGGGACAGACGCATGCTTTCCCGAACATCGCGGACCCGGCCGGACAGATGTTCGTGAGAGGATGATTCAAGACGTGAGCGAGCACGATACGACAGCGGAGGCCCTCGGCGAGCCAACGCGCCGGGATTTCCTTTATCTCGTCACCGGCATGGCCGGCGTGGTGGGTGCCGGAGCGCTCGCCTGGCCCTTCATCGACCAGATGCGTCCTGATGCCTCCACCCTCGCCGAAGCGGCTGTCGAGGTCGACGTGTCGAGCCTCCAGAAGGGCGCCTCGATGCAGGTCAAGTGGCGCGGCAAGCCCGTCACCATCCGCAACCGGACGGACAAGGAGGTCGAGGCGGCGCAGAAGGTGTCGCTCTCCGATCTCAAGGATCCGATCGCACGCAATCCGAACATCGACGCCTCGGCGCAAGCGACGGACATCAACCGTTCCGCCGGCAAGGGCATGGAGAACTGGCTGGTGATGATCCAGGTCTGCACCCATCTCGGCTGCATCCCGCTCGGCCAGCAGGGCGACTACGGCGGCTGGTTCTGCCCATGCCACGGGTCGCAGTACGACACGGCCGGCCGTATCCGGAAGGGCCCGGCGCCGGAGAACATGGCGCTGCCGCCCTTCAAGTTCAGCGGCAAGACCGTCACGATCGGCTGAGGGGAGAGCGACAATGAGTGGGGATCATTCGACCTACGTTCCGAAAACCGGTCTCGGCCGCTGGATCGATTCGCGCATGCCGCTGCCGCGGCTGGTGCATGACAGCTTCGTCTCGTATCCGGTGCCGCGCAACCTGAACTACGCCTACACTTTCGGCGGCATCCTCTCCGTGATGCTGGCGCTGCAGATCGTGACGGGCATCGTGCTCGCCATGCACTACGCGGCCGACACGTCGGTGGCGTTCAATTCCGTCGAGTTCATCATGCGCGACGTCAACCACGGTTGGCTGCTGCGCTACATGCACATGAACGGCGCCTCGTTCTTCTTCCTCGCCGTCTACCTGCACATCGCCCGCGGCCTCTATTACGGCTCCTACAAGGCGCCGCGAGAGCTGCTGTGGATTCTCGGCGTCATCATCCTCTTCCTGATGATGGCGACGGCCTTCATGGGCTACGTGCTTCCCTGGGGGCAGATGTCCTTCTGGGGCGCGACGGTGATCACCGGCTTCTTCTCGGCCTTCCCGGGCTTCGGCCAGTGGCTGCAGCAGTTCCTGATCGGCGGCTTCTCCGTCGGGCAGCCGACGCTCAACCGCTTCTATTCGCTGCACTATCTTCTGCCGTTCATGATCGCCGGCGTCGTCGTGCTGCACATCTGGGCGCTGCACGTGACGGGGCAGACGAACCCGACGGGCGTCGAGATCAAGCACAAGACCGACACGCTGCCGTTCACGCCCTATGCGACCGTCAAGGACGCCTTCGGCATGATCGTGTTCTTCCTGGTCTTCGCCTATTTCGTCTTCTTCATCCCGAACTACCTCGGCGACGCGATCAACTACGTGCCGGCGAACTCGCTGAAGACGCCGCCCGAGATCGTGCCGGAATGGTACTTCCTGCCGTTCTACGCGATGCTCCGCGCGATCACCTTCAACATCGGGCCGATCGATTCGAAGCTCGCCGGCGTGCTGACGATGTTCGCGTCGATCCTCATCCTGTTCCTCGTGCCGTGGCTCGACACGTCACGCGTCCGTTCGGCGGTCTATCGGCCCTGGTACAAGCTGTTCTTCTGGCTCTTCGTGGCCGACGCGCTGATCCTCGGCTGGTGCGGTTCGCAGCCGCCGGAAGGTGCGGTGGTCGTGCTCTCGCAGATCGGGACGCTCTACTACTTCACGTTCTTCATCATCATCATGCCGGTCCTCGGCCTGATCGAAACGCCGCGGCGCATTCCGAACTCGATCACGGAAGCGGTGCTGTCGAAGCGGGAAACCGCGGGAGCGGGCAAGCCCGCAGCGGCGCCGGCCGCGCCGGAAAAGCGCGGCTGACACAAGCGATCAAGGGGACTTTGAAGACATGAAAAAGCTTGTATCAGCCATCCTGTCGCTCGGCCTTGCGGTGGCGCTCGGCGCCGCGGCCGCCTCGGCGGCGGATATTCCCGAATTTCCGCTGAAGAAGCCGCCGCATCTCGACTGGTCGTTCGGCGGTCCGTTCGGCTCCTGGGACAAGGCGCAGCTCCAGCGCGGCCTGAAGGTCTATACCGAGGTCTGCTCGAACTGCCATTCGATGAACCTCGTCGCGTTCCGCAATCTCGAGCAGCTCGGCTATTCGGAAGCGCAGGTGAAGGCCTTCGCCGCGTCGCACCAGGTCCAGGACGGGCCGAACGACCAGGGCGAGATGTTCAAGCGGCCGGGCAAGCCGAACGACTATTTCCCGGCCCCGTTCCCGAACGAGGAGGCCGCGGCCTACGCCAATGGCGGAGCAGCGCCGCCGGACTTCTCGACGATCGCCAAGGCTCGCGCCGTGAAGAGCGGCTTCCCCGGCTTCGTCTTCGACATCTTCACGATGTACAGCGAGCAGAAGGGCCCGGACTACGTCCACGCGCTTCTCACCGGGTATCAGGATCCGCCGAAGGGCGTGACGGTGCCTGCGGGGACCTACTACAACCCGTATTTCGACAACGCCATCTCGCTGAAGATGCCGCCGCCTCTTTCCGACGGCATCGTCCAGTATGAGGACGGGTCGCCGCAGACGGTCGACCAGTATGCCAAGGACGTCGCGGCCTTCCAGATGTGGGCGTCGGAGCCTTATCTGATCGATCGCAAGCGGACCGGCTTCGTCGTCGTCATCTTCATGCTGATCTTCGCCGGCCTGATCTACGCGACCAAGAGAGCGATCTATTCGCGCATCGAGCATTGAGCGGACGGCCATCCGAAGGCTATGGAATGCGGGCGCCGGTGACCCCGGCGCCCTTTCCTTGTCGGCGGTGGATCGCCGGCCGCCGGAACGCCTGACCAGGACCTTGCCATGTCGGACCTCAGCGACGAACTGATTGCCTCGATCCGCAGCATCCCGGACTATCCGAAGCCGGGCGTCATGTTCCGGGACATCACGACGCTGCTCGGCAATCCGCGTGCCTTCCGGCGCGCGGTCGACGAACTCGTCCATCCGTATGTCGGCCTGCGCATCTCCAAGATCGCCGGCATCGAGGCGCGCGGCTTCATCCTCGGCGGCGCGATGGCGCACCAGTTGTCGGCCGGCTTCGTTCCCATCCGCAAGAAGGGGAAGCTGCCGCACGAGACGGTGCGGGTCGCCTACAGCCTCGAATACGGCGTCGACGAGATGGAGATGCACCGGGATGCGGTCCAGCCGGGCGAGAAGGTGATCCTGGTCGACGACCTGATCGCAACCGGCGGGACGGCCGAGGCGGCGGCCAACCTCCTGACGCAGATGGGCGCGGAGATCGTCGCGGCCTGCTTCGTCATCGACCTGCCGGACCTCGGCGGCCGCAAGCGCCTCGAAGCGCTCGGCATCCTCGTGCGCACGCTGATCGCCTTCCAGGGCGACTAAGGAGATCGGCAAGGACGTGCCGGATGGGGCGCGGCTGCAGCCACCCCGTTATGGCAGCCGGATCAGCGCCGCGCTTTCAAACCGCAAGACAGGCTGGCTGTCCTGGTTCTCCGCCTCTCCGACCTGCTCGAGCATGCTCCAGCCCGGGCGGCTTCGCAGGGCGCGGCTGCCGGTCGTCGTTGAGAAGAAGGTGATCGTGTCGCCGACATAGACCGGCCGGTGCCACTTCAGGTTCCGAATGCCGGGGGAGGGGCCGTATTCCGGCTCTTCGAGCCCGGCCTTCCGCCACGCTTCCGCGAGCGCCGGGCGGTATTCGACGTTCTTCTTCATCCAGACCGCGGTCGTGTGCCAGCCGGAGGCGCAGAGTGCGCCGAAGACGGATGCGCGCGCCGCGACGGGATCGACGTGAAAGCGCTGCGGATCGAACTTCCGCGCAAAGGCGATGATCGCGTCCTCCTCGAACCGATGCGCGCCCAGGCGATGGCGCAGTCCGGGGACGAAATGGGCATCGAGGCCGCTCATGACGCGGCTCCCCCGCGAAGGCGCATCATGCCGGCGTGGGTCAGCACGATGACCGTTTCGCCGCGCTGGTTCGAGAGCGCATGCCGGAAGCCGACGAGCCCGATGCCGGGCCGCGAGGCCGAGAGTCTCTGCGAGACGACGGTCGTCTCGCCTTGAAGCGTGTCGCCGGCGAGAAGCGGCCGCTTCCATTCCACCGCGTCGACGCCGGGGCCGCCTTCCGAGGCCGAATCGACGAGGAAGCTGTCCGTCACCATCTTCATCACAAGCGCCGTCGTGTGCCAGCCGGAGGCGGCGAGGCCGCCGAGGACGGAAGAGCGACCGGCCTCCTCATCAAGATGCATCGGCTGTGGATCGAATTCGGCGGCGAAGTCGATGATCTCCTCCGCGCCGACGATGCGGGGCCCAAGCGGGAATCGCCGCCCGACATAGAAGTCCTCGTAAGCCAATCGCGGCTCTTCAGGTCGGCTCATTCGTTTCCCCTTCCGCCGCGCGAGCGGGCGGCGACTCATCGGACATCGCGTTGGTGTTTGGGAATAGACCGGCGAGGCCTCGCGTGAAAGACGCGCATGGTCCCGGGCCGCCAAGCGGAATTTCGGGTCTGAGCGAAAACGGCGTGGGTCAGGCCGTCGTATCGATCAGCCGATGTCCGTCGTGGCGCCGGTGACGGTCCCTCGACAGCGTCCAGAGGGCCAGCGTCACCCAGGACGCGTGGAAGAGGATGCCGGCGGCGACGACGACCTTGCCGGGGATCGGGCCGATAGCGGCGCGGTCGTAGAGTTCGATGATGTCGGTCAGCGGATAGGGATGGATCGCGAGCTTGCCGTAGTAGCCGACCGCCTGCACCATGAGCAGCCAGGCATAGTTGCTGCGCAGCCGACGGCCGACCGCAATGATGTAAGGCACCTGGAAGTGCGGATGCAGGTAGTTCTCGGCAAGCACCCGCGACCACTCCGCCCGGTGCATCGCGCCCGGCTGCCGCAGCATGACGGCGTAGAACTCCGTCTCGATGATGCGGGCGCGCACCCGCCAGAGGTAGAAATAGCGATAGCGCCGCGCCTCGAGCATGAGGAAGCCGAGGACGAGAAGACCGACAAGCACCATCGGCAGGGGCGCGGCGTCGCGCGACGAGAATGTGGCCGACAGGGCGATGCCGGTCGTCACGACGGCCCAGTTGGTCGTGTTGTCGAGCCGGGTGCGCCAGATGGTGCTGCGATAGACCTCGCCGCGGTAAAGATGGGCGATGGCGCCGATCTCTGAGGGATCGAAATCCGCGCGAACGCCGACATGCGGGTCGTCTGCCATGTCCCGCGCCTCCTCCCGAGACGCCACAGGCAAGCATTCAACCAGCGGAACGAAGGATTGGCAACAGCGACCGGAGCGCGAAGCTTGAAAGCCGCTGCAGCTTCTCAGGTGTTGAACTTGAAGAGCATGATATCGCCGTCGGAGACGACATATTCCTTGCCTTCGTCGCGTGCCTTGCCGGCTTCCTTGGCCGCGACCTCGCCGCCGAGGCCGACATAGTCGTCATAGGCGATCGTTTGGGCGCGGATGAAGCCGCGCTCGAAATCGGTATGGATGACGCCGGCCGCCTGCGGGGCCTTGGAACCGCGCCGGACGGTCCAGGCGCGCGTCTCCTTCGGGCCTGCAGTGAAATAGGTGATGAGATCGAGCAGGCGGTAGCCGGCGCGGATCAGCTTGTCGAGGCCCGGCTCGTCGAGGCCCATGGACTCGAGGAACTCCGTCGCCTCCTCGTCGGGAAGCTGCGCGACCTCCGCCTCGATCTCGGCGGAGATGACGACGACCTCGGCGCCTTGCTCCGCGGCCATCGCTTCGACGGCCTTGGTATGGGCGTTGCCGTTCGCCGCATCGCCTTCGGCGACGTTGCAGACGTAGAGGACGGGCTTCGACGTCAGCAGGTTGAGGCCCTTCAGGAGCCGCAGGTCTTCCGCGGCCATGCCGGGGAGCATGGTGCGCACCGGCCTGCCGTCCTGCAGGCCCTTCAGCGCCTCCTCCATGATCGGCAGGACGAGGATCGCCTCCTTGTCCTTGCCGGTTGCGCGCTTGCGCGTCTGGTCGGTACGCCGCTCGAGGCTTTCGAGATCGGCGATCATCAGCTCCGTCTCGATCGTCTCGGCATCGGCGACCGGATCGATCCGCCCCTCGACATGGGTGATGTCGTCGTTCTCGAAGCAGCGCAACACATGGACGATCGCGTCGACCTCGCGGATGTTCGCGAGGAACTGGTTGCCGAGGCCTTCGCCCTTCGAGGCGCCGCGCACGAGACCGGCGATGTCGACGAAGGAGATGCGCGTCGGGATGATCTCCTTCGACTTGGCGATCGCCGAAATCTTCTGGAGACGCCCGTCGGGCACGGCGACCTCGCCGGTGTTCGGCTCGATCGTGCAGAACGGGTAGTTCGCCGCCTGCGCCGCCGCCGTCTTCGTCAGCGCGTTGAAGAGCGTCGACTTCCCGACGTTGGGAAGCCCGACGATACCGCATTTGAAGCCCATGAGAGTCCTCTGGAGTTCTGTTGGCCGCACGATCCACCTGACTGGAGCCGGTGTCGCGCATTGCGAACATGGAGCGGCGTCACTTGGCGGCGGACGAAAAGAAAGTGGCCGGTTCATGCCGGAAGGGATTGACGATCGTCAAGCCGTCCACGACCCGACCGTCCTGCAAATCCTCCGAGAGAAAATGTGTGCAGTCGAGTTCTAGGGCGGATGCGACCAGGATGCTGTCCCACCAAGAATAGCCGAAGCGGCGATGCAGGCTTCTCGCGCGCGCAGATTCGACCCCGGTTATGGGATCAGCCCCAAGCGTTGCGTAGGAATCCACAATCCTGAAGACGTCCTCGACCGACGAGAACCATTTCTTCGGATCAGGACGGCAGTGAACTCGTTGAGAACCTGGAGATTCGTAAGCGCCGCTTGTTGCTCTACCAGCGTCTTAAGCCAAGACTTAGCAGCAGCTTCCTTCGCGGTGTCATATGCGTCATGCGCGTAAAGAAGGACGTTTGAGTCGATGAAGACCCTAACGCCTCGCATTGCGCTCCTCGGCCGTCGGCATCCGCCCGTTCTCGGTCAGGTTCCACTTAGGACCATTGAAGATGCGCTCCAAGGCCTCGATCTGCCGCTGCTTCTTCGTGTTTGACCCGATGGCCTCGTCGTGGTCCAGCTTTTCTCGGGCGGCCTGTGCGAGATAGCGCGAGACGCTCTTGCCCGCCTTCGCTGCCTCGACGCGCACGGCAGCGTGCAGGTCGTCGTCCATGGAAATCGTCACGTTCTTCATGACACGGCCTCACAGAAACACGAAGTTCGTGTGAATGTAGTCGGTCGGACCGGGCGGATCAAGGCGCGGTCACCCCGGGGAAGCGCCGCAATCCGAAGCCTATCTCAGTCGCCCTTGAAGAGCTTCCGCAGGATGTCGGCCATGGGGCCGGTCGTGGGCATGTCCTTGGGCTTGTGGTCGCGGGCCTGGTGGATATGCGACCGACCGGCAGGCTTCGCCGGCAGGACGGCCGGCGGCGCGCTGTCGCCACCGGCCAGCGCCAGCTTGTTCATGAACTGCGAGTCCTCGCCGCGGACCAGCATCCCGGCATTGCCGGCGATCGCCTCGAGGAGCGGCTCGAGCCAAGCGGCGTCGGCCTTGGCGAAGTCGCCGAGGACATGGTTGTGGACGAGTTCCTTGACGCCCGGATGGCCGATGCCGAGGCGCAGGCGCCGGTAGTCCTTGCCGCAATGGGCGTCGATGGATTTCAGCCCGTTGTGGCCGCCGTTGCCGCCGCCGGTCTTGAGCCGGACCTTGCCGGCAGGCAAGTCGAGCTCGTCATGGATGACGACGAGATCGCCCGGGCTCAGCTTGTAGAAGCGCATCGCCTCGCCGACGGCCTCGCCGGAAAGGTTCATGAAGGTCATGGGCTTGAGGAGAAGCACCTTCTCGCCGTCGATCGTTCCGTCGGCGATCTCCGCCTTGAACTTTTTCGACCAGGGCGAAAAGGAATGGCGGCGGGCAATCGCGTCCGCCGCCATGAAACCGATATTGTGCCTGTTGTCGGCGTAGCGGGGGCCGGGGTTTCCAAGTCCTGCAATGAGCAACATGGCCGGCCCTCGCTCTTCGGAAGGGAAGGCTGTCGAGGATTACTCCTCGCCTTCCGCTTCCCCTTCCACTGCGGCTTCAGCCTCGGGCGCCGCCGGCTCGTCGGTCTCTTCCTCCGACCGCAGCGCAGCCGGGGTGGCAACCGTCGCGATCGTGAAGTCGCGATCGGTGATCGTCGGCGTCACGCCCTCGGGCAGCTTGATGTGCGAGATGTGGATGCCGTCGTTGATCTGCAGGCCGGTGAGGTCGGCCTCGAAGAAGTCCGGGATCGCATCGGCCGGGCAATGGACCTCGACGTGGTGGCGCACGACGTTGAGCACGCCGCCGCGCTTGATGCCGGGCGCCTTGTCCTCGTTGACGAAGTGGACGGGCACCTCGACGACGACCTGCGTGTTCTTCGACACGCGCAGGAAATCGACATGCATCGTGAAGTCGCGCACGGGATCGAGCTGGTAGTCCTTCGGCAGGACGCGGATCTTCTTGCCGCCGACGTCGATCGTCGCGATCGTCGTCATGAAGCCGCCGGCGTGGATCTTCAGCGTCACGTCCTTATAAGGGAGCGCGATCGAGAGCGGGGGCTGCTTGTCGCCGTAGATGACGGCGGGGATCAAACCGTTGCGGCGAAGTTCACGGGCGGACCCCTTACCAACCCGTTCGCGCGCCTCGGCCTTGAGCTCGTATGTTTCGCTCATGGCATGTCCTTTCGAGGTCTATGATCTGGAGAGGTTCCCGGCCTGCACTCGCAGCGACGTCAGCCGCCGGAAGGGCATGGGCCACGGGAACGCGAGCCCCCTTTCGGGCGCTCCATCCGCGTTGCCTCCAAGGGTGTCTGCGCGGACGCGGGCTCTATAGACGCTCGGCAGAGGATTTGCAAGGAACGCGGCCGTCGCCCGGGCCCTTCGGACCGGCATGTCGGATGGCCGAAGATTTGACATGTTCCTCCACCCTTCTAGAAAGGTCCCATCCGCGTCAAATCGTCCTTTCCGCAAAGACGTCGAGGTACTCTTGCCCTCCCGCCTGATCCGCCGATTCCATTCTCTGCCGCTCGTTCTTTTCCTGATCGTCCTGACACTTGCCGCAGGCTTCCGTCCGGCTCCCGCTGCGCCTCTGGCCGCGCTCGTCAAGGCGCCGGCT
>JBQCEN010000164.1:0-20736 GCA_051960215.1 Pararhizobium sp. | reverse complement strand
GGCGAGCGCCGCGGCGCTCTCCGGGTTCATCTCGTTGAGGATGGCACTCGCCGCGGAGGGATTGAGCTTCATGACGATCGCCGCAGCGACGTTGGGGTCGACGAGTTGCAGCTGCTGGGCGGCCGCCTGCGAGTCCATCTTGGCGTAGATGTCGACGAGCCCGGCCTCGGCCTTCTTGAGGAAGGCGTTGCGCCGCGTCAGCCAGTCCTCGTACTCGGCCCGCCGCTTCTCCAGGAGCTTGACGCGCTTGTCGATATCCGCCTGGAGGTCGGTGAGCTCCTTCTTCTGAAGGAGATAGCGCCGGTCGCGTGCCGGATCGGCGATGTTCGAGCAGAAGGTCTCGATCTCGCTCTTGGTCGAGGCGCTCGTCGGCACCGAACCGCCCGCGGCGAATGCCGCCGGTGCGGGGGCGGAGGCCAGGACCACCAGCGCGAGAAGCGCCGCCTTCAAATGCTTCCTCATTGGACGACGAGCTCTGCGTGAAGGGCGCCGGCGGACTTGATCGCCTGCAGGATGGCGATGATGCCGTCCGGCTTGACGCCGATGCGGTTCAGCCCGGCGACGAGCGAGCGAAGGTCCGGGCCGTTGATGATCGCGACCTGGCCGCCCTCGGCCTGCGCGGCGATGTCGGTGCTCGGCGTCACGGCCGTGCGGCCACGCGAGAACGGGTTCGGCTGCGACACCTGCGGCGTCTCCGTCACCTGGACGGTCAGCGTGCCGTAGCTGACGGCGACTTTCGAGATGCGGACGTCGTTGCCGATGACGATCGTCCCGGTGCGCTCGTTGATGACGACCTTCGCCGGCGTGTCCGTCGGCACGACCAGATCCTCGATCTCCGCCATCAGCCGCGTCAGGTCCGCCTGCGGCGGCCGGCGCACGACGACCTCGGTCGAGTTGTTCGCGTCGGCAATTGCCTCGTGATAGCGCCGGGCGCCATAGGCGTTGATCGTGTCGGCGATCGCCACGGCGGTCGTGAAGTCGGGATTGCGCAGTTGCAGGACGAGGCGGTTGGACGACTTGAAGGTCTTCGGGATCTCGCGCTCGACGATCGCGCCCGAAGGAATGCGCGCCGAGGTCGAGACACCCTGCTGCAGCTTCGAGGCGTCGCCCTGGGCGGCGAAGCCGGAGACCACGAGGTCGCCCTGCGCCACCGCATAGATCTTGCCGTCGGCGCCGGTGAGCGAGGTCATCACCAGCGTGCCGCCGCGCAGCGACGTCGCATCGCCGAGCGACCCGACGGAGATGTCGATTCGCGAGCCCTTGCTCGCGAAGGGCGGCAGCGTCGCCGTGACGAGGACCGCGGCGATGTTGTTCGCCCGCGTCTGTCCGCCTTCGGTCGCGATGCCGAGGTTCTCCAGCATGGCGCGGAGCGACTGTTCGGTGAAGGGCGAGTTGCGCAGGCCGTCGCCCGTTCCCTGCAGGCCGACGACGAGGCCGTAGCCGATCAGCTGGTTGTCGCGGGCGCTCTGCAGCGAGGTGATGTCCTTGATGCGCGAGTTCGCGGAGGCCGGCGGCACGGCGGTCGCGAGCGCGAGGGCTGCGGCAAGGACCATCGCGGCGAGACGTCCGGCGGTCATTGAGCCGCCACCTCGACGGTGCCGTCCTTCATCACGGTGCCGGAGATGGTGACGCCGCTGTCGATGTTGCGCACCTTGATGAGGTCGCCGACCGCGGCGTTCTCGAGCGGCATGCCCGGCGCCGTGATCGTCAGCCCGCCGTCCGAATAGACGAGCCGGACCTTCTGGCCCTGCTCGACGGCATAGGGCTTGCGGACCGCGCCCTTCGGCACGACGCGGCCCGGCAGCAGCGTGCGCGTCGCGACCATGCCGCGCAGGTCGGCGATCGCGTGGACGTAGTCGCTGCGGATGTTCGGATTGGTGACCTCCACCTCCTGCAGGTCGGAGGGGTTCAGCGGCTGGCCCGGATAGATGATGACCGTCGGAACGACCGCGACCGGTTCCTGCGCTTGCGCGGCGCCCGCGGCGAGAAGTCCGAGCGCCCCGACAAGCGGCAGCATCGCCGCCCGAGCGCGTTGTCCAAGGACAAACGTCATGTTTGCCTTCCCCTTGAAGCTATCCCAGGTTCTTCGATACGACGGACGCCATCTCGTCGGCGGCCTGGATGACCTTCGAATTCATCTCGTAGGCGCGCTGCGCGGAGATCAGGTCAGTGATTTCCTTGACCGGATCGACATTGGAGGCCTCGAGGTAACCCTGCTGGATGTGCGCGAAGCCCGGATCGTCCGGCACGCCGACGACAGGCGCGCCGGACGCGTCGGTCTGGCGGAAGAGGTTGTCGCCGAGCGGTTCGAGGCCGGCCTCGTTGGCGAAGTTGGCGATCGTGAGCTGGCCGAGGAGCGTCTGCGTCGTGCTGTTGCCGACCTGCGCGTAGACCTGGCCGGAGCGCGTGATCGTGACGTTCGTCGTGTTCTGCGGAACGGTGATCGCCGGCTCCACGGCATAGCCGTCCGGCGTGATCAGCTGGCCGTTCGCATCGGTGTTGAAGGCGCCGGCCCGTGTATAGAGGATGTCGCCGTTGGCGGTCTTGACCTGGAACCAGCCCTTGCCGACGAGCGCGAGGTCGAGGTCGTTGCCGGTCGACGTCAGCGTGCCCTGGATGTGCAGGTTGCGGATCGCGATGTTCTGGACGCCGAGGCCGATATGCGCGCCCTCGGGGATGATCGCCTCGTCCGCGCGGTTCGGCACGCCCTGCGTGCGGTCGGTCTCGTAGAGCAGGTCGGAGAATTCCGCCCGCGCCCGCTTGAAGCCGGTGGTGTTGATGTTGGCGATGTTGTTGGCGATGACTTCGAGATTGAGCTGCTGGGCGTTCATGCCCGTGGCCGCGATGGCGAGCGCTTTCATGGCTTCTTCCTCAGATCGTCATGCGGGAGACTTCGAGATAGGACGAGACGATCTTGTCGCGGATCGCGAGCGCGGTCTGCAGCGTGCGCTGGGCCGTCATCACCGCGTCGACCACCTCGCGGGTGCTCGCCTCGCCCTTGATCGCCTTGAAGGAGACGTGCTCGGCGTTGCGCAGCGTGTCGACGGTGTCCTTGGCCATGCCGGAGAGCGTCGCGGCGAAGCTCGAGCCCGCCGCCGAGGCGGGATCGGCCGCAGCGTCGCCGCCGAGCGGCCCGCCGAGAGCGTCGAGCGAGAGGCCGCGGCTTGCGCCCGCGGCCGAAGCCGTCTGAATCGGGTCGATCATCGTCAGCTCCTCAGAAGGTCGATCGTCATGGAGATCAGGTCGCGCGCCTGCTTGATCGTCTGCAGGTTCGCTTCGTAGGAGCGGTTCGCCTCGCGCATGTCGGCCATCTCCACCAGCATGTTGACGTTCGGCATCTTGACCATGCCCTTGGCGTCGGCCGCCTGGTTGCCGGGATCGTATTCCTGGCTGAAGTCCGTCGGATCACCGGCGATGTGATCGACCTTCACCTCCGCGGCGCCGCTCTGAGGGTCGAGGACGGCGGCGAAGTCGACGACCTTGCGGCGGTACGGATCGGAGCCCGGCGTCGGGCCGGTCGAACGGGCGTTCGCCATATTCTCCGAGACAACGCGCAGCCGCGTCGACTGCGCGTCGAGGCCGGAAGCGGCGACCTTGAGGGCGGACGTCAGCGCATCGACGATCATTTGCTCACCACCGACATCATCATGCCCTGGAAGGCCCGCACGACGTTGACGTTCAACTGGAACTCGCGGCGGATGTCGCCGGTCTTGATCAGTTCCTCCGCCAGCGTCACGCTATTGCCGGACGGCTTGATCTCGACGGTGTCGTCGGCGACGTTCTCGACCTTGACGGTGCCGTCGGACCCGACGCCGCCGAAATGGGCAGGGTTGGTCGCCGCCATCGCGGTCTGCTCCTTGGCCAGCACATCGGCGAAGGGTTCGACGTCCATGGCGCGGTAACCGGGCGTGTTGACGTTGGCGACGTTGCCGGCCACCACGTCCTGGCGCACCGACAGCCAGTGCGCCTGCTTGGCGGCAAGATGGAAGAGCTGGATCGGCTGCATGGTCACTCCATCGTCTGACCCGACCCTAAAGGGACAATCTTGCGTCAGACTTGTGGGGGGAGACGGGCGCCGCCTCAGTCGCCGCTCGCGACGACGTCGCCGCGGGAGGTCTCGATGACCCAGGCGCCGTCGCGCATCTCGATCTTCGCGAGTTCGCTGTTGTCGGGGAGCTTCGACCCGACGTGGACGAGATACATGCCCGTGGCGTCTGCGATCAGCGCCTGGCCATTCGCCACGTGGACGAGGCGGAACGGACGCGACGGAAAGGGCTGCTCGGCTCGGACCGCCGGATCGGGCTGCCGGTCGCGCTCCGCACCCGGGATCGCGGCCGTTATCATGGCGTCGTAGTTCTCCGCCGCCGCATCCGCCTGCTCCGAAAGCGGCGCCAGGCCATAGGCGCGGTCGACGCCGGGGGTTCCCCTCCGGTGGCCGTCGAGGCGCAGGCCCTCATTGCGGATGCCGCCGCTGTCCTGGTTGAGAAACACGTACCAGGGGAAGAAGGCGGCCAGGGCGGCAAGGCCGAAGCCCGCGAGCGCCAGCGCCCGGTCGGAGGAGAGAAGCGGCCGACGCGCGGCAGCCTTCGCCGCCTTCTCGGCGGTGTCCTTCGGAAGCGACGCCATCAGCGGGCCCTCGCCTGTTGCGGAACGGGTTGCGGCGCGGCGGCGGCGGGGATGCCGGCCGCCGCCTTCATCGCGGTCGCGAGATCATCGAAGGCATCCACGGCGAGCCGCTCGCCCGGCATCTGCTTCAGCACCTCGTAAATCACCGGCACCTGCTTGATCGCCATGTCGAGCTCGGCGTCGCCGCCGGCCCGGTAGCCGCCGATGAGGCGCAGGTCGCGCGTCTCCTCGAAACGGTGGATCAGCGCCTTGAGCCGCGAGACGAGCTTCTCCTCGTCGCCCTTCCAGGCCTTGCGCGCCAGGCGCGAGATCGAGGAGAGCGGATTGATCGGCGGGTAGCGGCCTTCGTCGGCGAGCGCGCGGTCGAGCACGATGTGGCCGTCGAGGATGCCGCGGACGGAATCGGCGATCGGGTCGTTGTGGTTGTCGCCGTCGACGAGGATCGAGACGATCGCGGTGATCGATCCCTCCCCCTCCCGGGCGGGCCCGGCCCGCTCGAGGAGCTTCGGCAGCTCGGTGAAGACGGAGGCGGGGTAGCCGCGGGCGACCGGCGGCTCGCCGGCGCTCGTCGCGACCACGCGCATCGCATGGGCGAAGCGGGTGACGCTGTCGACGATGAGGAGCACGTTGCGGCCGGCCTCGCGGAAGTGCTCGGCGATCGTCATCGCCGTCAGCGGCGCCATCTTGCGGACCATCGGGCTCTCGTCGCTGGTCGCGACCACGGCGACGCATTTCGCCATGTTGGAGCCGATCGTGTCCTCGATGAACTCGCGGACCTCGCGGCCGCGCTCGCCGACGAGCGCGACGACGCAGACGTCGAAGGAGTCCGCGCGCGCCAGCATCGAGAGCAGCGTCGACTTGCCGACGCCGGAGCCGGCGAAGACGCCGAGGCGCTGCCCGAGGCAGAGCGGCGAGAAAATGTCGATGGCCCGCACGCCCGTGCGAAAGCCGACCTCGATGCGCCGGCGCGTCATCGATGGCGGTGCGGCGGCCATGATCGAGCGCGGCACGCGCCCGCCGGCGAGCGGGCCCTTGCCGTCGATCGGCAGGCCGAGAGCGTTCAACGTGCGCCCGCACCAGCTCTCGTGCGGCGCGATGCGGAAGGCGCCGCGGCGGAAGACGCAGTCGCCGATCGCGATCGCCGCGCCCGGCTCGATCGGGCAGACGATCGTCTCCTGCGGCCCGACGCGCACGACCTCGCCGAGATGCTCGCCCGAGCGGCTGCGGTGGACGACGAAATCGCCAAGGCGGACATGGGCGGAGAGCCCGGTGACCGTGTAGTGGCCGGGGGCGATCGTATCGACGCGCCCGCCGTAGCCGAGGAGGCCCTGGGTTTCGGAGAAACGGGCCGAGAGCCCGGCGAGCGCCGCGAGGCGGCTGCCGGCCTGCGCATTGGATGGCTGGGCCGGCGCGCTCACGACGTGCCGCCGAGGACCTTGACGGCATCGTTCAGGGAGCCGTCGGTCGTGGTGTTGGCAGCGGAGGCATTGTCGAAGGCGCGCTGGACCATGATGAGCTGCGTCATCTCGGCGACGGGATTGACGTTCGATTCCTCGAGGAAGCCCTGCAGCACGCCTGAATCGCTTCGATCGAGGATCGGTTGCGGCTGGACAGTGGGGATGACGCCGGAATTGTCGGTGCGGGCATAGCCCTGGCTGAAGTCGGCGCTGAAGACGCCGATCGCGCCCTGCAGCTTGCCGTTCTGGCGCAGCGAGCCGTCGCGGCCGACTTCCGGGATGCCGAGCGTCGGATCGAGGCGGAGCGCCGCCCCGCCGGCATCGAGCACCGGATAGCCCTTGAGCGTCACGAGGTCGCCTGCCTGCGTCATCGTGAACCGGCCGTCGCGCGTCAGCGCCTGGCCTGCGGGCGTGTTGATCGCGAACCAGCCGTTGCCCTGGACGGCGAAGTCCAGGCCGTTGCCCGTCTGCTTCACGCCGCCGGAGACGGTCGAAAGGTAATCGCTGCCGGGCGAGACATAGGACGTGTCGCCGCTCTGGGAACGGGAGATCAACTGGTCGAACTTCACCTCGGTCGCGCGGAAGCCGATCGTATTCGCGTTGGCGACGTTGTCGGCGATCGTCGTCAGTCGCCGCTCCAGCGCGATCTGCGAGGAGAGCGAGACGTAGAGCGAAGTATCCAAACCGGGCTTCCTATCCGCAAGAGGACGTGCCGCAGCGCCCACACGCGCCGCCGGTTATCCTTGGAATAGGTGGCCGCCCTTGCGCGAGGCTGGCCGGCAACGGTTTCTTTACCGCTTGGCAAGCGAGCGCGCCGAGACAGGTTCACGCAAGGCTGAAAATCTACTCAACTCAACTCAAAGCGGAGAATTCGGGGACCGGCCCATGAACATCATCCTCGGCCTTGTGGTCACCTTCGGCTGCATCCTCGGCGGCTTCATGTTCATGGGCGGCCATATCCCTGTGCTCATCCAGCCGGCGGAAATGATCGTCATCGGCGGTGCTGCGCTCGGCGGCTTCATCATGGCCAACCCGATGAAGACCATCAAGGACACGGGCAAGTCGATCGGCGAGGCCTTCAAGCACGCCGTCCCGAAGGAACGCCAGTATCTCGACACGCTCGGCGTGCTCTACAGCCTGATGCGCGACCTCAGGACCAAGTCGCGCAGCGAGATCGAGGGCCACATCGACAATCCGGAGGAATCGGAAATCTTCCGCGCCGCGCCGACCGTGCTCAAGAACAAGGAGCTGACCTCGTTCATCTGCGACTACGTCCGGCTGATCATCATCGGCAATGCGCGTCCGCACGAGATCGAGGCGCTGATGGACGAAGAGATCCACACCGTCATGCGCGACAAGATGAAGCCCTACCAGGCGATGACGAACATCGCCGACGCCTGCCCCGCGATCGGCATCGTCGCCGCCGTGCTCGGCGTGATCCATGCCATGGGCGCCATCGACCAGTCGCCGGAAATCCTCGGCGGGCTGATCGGCGCGGCGCTCGTCGGCACCTTCTTCGGCATCTTCCTCTCCTACTGCGCGATCACGCCGCTTGCGACCAACATCAAGATCGTGCGCGAGAAGCAGAGCCGGCTCTACGTCATCGTCAAGCAGACGCTGCTCGCCTACATGAACGGCTCGGTGCCGCAGGTGGCGCTCGAGCATGGACGCAAGACCATCTCCTCCTACGAGCGGCCGAGCATCGACGCGGTGGAGCAGGAGATGATGAACCCCGGCGGCGAAGCGAAGGCCGCCTGATCCGATGCCGAGCACCCCGAACATGCCAACCAGGACCGCGCCGGCCTTCGACGCGCATCTGCTTGCGCGCATGACCGGACAGCTCGGCGACCGGCAGACGACCGAACAGCGCGCCGGGCTCATTGCTGCCGCCATGTGCGAGCCGCTCGAGCAGGGGCTCATGCGCATCGGCATCGAAACCGTCGGCGCAAGCCGCGGGACGGTCCGCCTCGGCCTGCGCTCGGAACTCGAAGGCCTGCTCGCCAAGAGCGACGTGGTCTGCGGCGGGGCGATCGCCGGCTGGAGTTCGGACATCACCATCGCCGTTCCCGGAGCCTTCATCGTCGCCTTCGTGGAAGCCCTGCTCGGCGGCGAGCCCGACCTGGCAGCGGCGAAGAAGCGGACGCCCTCCGACATCGAACGTCACACCTCGATCGTCTTCTTCGAGCAGGTCGTCGATGCCCTCAAGACGGTCGCGACGGCGCCGACCGCCATCGCCACCGCGGGCGAACCTCTCCTGCGCGGGGCGATCGAGGAGGAGAACGAGGCGCCCGACCTGCATTCGGCACTCGTCACGCTCGACCTCGCCTTCGGCACGCAGGCGACGAAGCTATCGCTGATCCTGCCGCAGGCGACGCTGATCAAGACCGAGATCGCGCCGCTCCGCCCTCCCCGCGCACCGTCGGAATCGCGCCGGCCGGAATGGGCCGAGCAGCTCGAGCGGCAGATCACCCGCTCGCATGTGACGCTCAGGGCGCGGATCGACCTCGTGCCGATGACGCTCGGGGCGCTCGCCAACCTGCAGCCCGGCGACATCCTGCCCTTCGCCGACGAAGGCGATGTCCGCGTGCGGCTCGACGCCAACGGCCGCACCATCCACGTTTGCGAGCTCGGCCGCTCCGGCAGCCGCTTCATGGTTCGGCTGAAGGGCGGCGAGAGCCTCGAGGACGCCGCCGGCGGCCGCGCCGGATGATCGGCGGAAGGCTCCGGACAAGCTTCGGATGGAATAAGGGCGCATGACCAGAAAAGACCCAGCTCCGGGCGCAAGGGCGGACGACAATTCGGCCGAGCTCGATCAGGCGATCGACGAGCTGCGCGGCGTCCTCAGGGAGCCTGGCGAGGCGACGGCCAAGAGCGCCGCGGCACGGCCTGCAGCTCCGGCCAGGAGCGGGAAGGAAGCGATGAAGACGGCTTCACCGGCAGCATTCGCCGATTTCGGCGGCGATGACGCGAACGACGAGGAGGAGGCCGTGGCCGCGGCGGCCGCCGATTCGGCGCGCCTCGGCCTCATCATGGACATTCCGATCGACGTCCAGATCGTCCTCGGCAGCAGCCGGATGCCGGTCTCGGCCCTCATGAACCTTTCCGAAGGGGCGACGATCGCCCTCGACCGCAAGATCGGCGAGCCGGTGGAGATCACCGTCAACGGCCGCGTCGTGGGCCACGGCGAGATCACGGTGCTCGACGGCGACGAGACCCGCTTCGGCATCCGCCTCATCGACATGCTCCCGTCCGGCCGGAACTGACGCGATGACCTACGCCGAATTCGGAGTGCCGCTGCAGAAGCCGCTGAGCAAGCCGGAGAAGGCGGCGGCGATCCTGCTCGCGATGGGCAAGCCGGTCGCCGGCAAGCTTCTCAAGTTCTTCGAACAGGGCGAACTGCAGACGATCATCGCCCGCGCCCAGACGCTGCGCTCGGTGCCGCCGGACGAGCTCGCCGGCCTCGTCGAGGAGTTCGAGGAGCTCTTCACCGAGGGCGCCGGCCTGATGGACAACGCCAAGGCCATGGAAGGCATCCTCGAGGAAGGCCTGACGCCGGACGAGGTCGACGGCCTCCTCGGGCGCCGCGCCGCCTTCGTTTCGGACGACGCGCCGATCTGGGAGCGCATGCAGCGCGCGGAGCCGGAAGCGGTGGTCGCATTCCTTGCGGAGGAGAACCTGCAGACCGCGGCCTACGTGGTCTCCATGCTGCCTTCGAACTTCGCGGGCTCCGTGCTCACGAAGATGCCCGAGAAGGACCGTGCCGCCGTCGTCCACCGGGCGCTCAACATGAAGGCCATCAATCCGCGCGCCGCGGCGATCATCGAAGGCCGTGTCGAAGCCTTCGTCGCGCGCGCCGAGGCCGAGCGCACCGCGGGATCGGAAAAGGTCGTGGAAGTCATGAACGAGCTCCAGAAGGAGGATGTGGAGAGCATTCTCGACGGGCTCGAGACCATCAGCAAGGCCGACGCCGACCGCGTGCGGCCGAAGGTCTTCCTCTTCGACGACCTCGTCGTCATGCCGCTCAAGAGCCGCGTCGTCCTCTTCAACGACCTGTCGGGCGAGATCATCACGCTCGCCCTCAGGGGCGCGCCGGAACCGATCCGCGAGGCGGCGCGCTCCTCGATCGGCGCGCGGCCGCGGCGGATGATCGAGGCGGACCTCGCCGGCGAGTTCGTCGGCAACGCCCGCGACGTCGCGACGGCGCGGCGGACCATCGTCCAGGAGGCGATCCGCCTGTCGACGAGCGGCCGCATCATCCTGAAGGAAGAAGCGCTGGTCCAGGCCGCGGCCTGATCGTCCTTCCGGCCCTCGCGCATCCCGCAGGCCTTCGACGCGAGGAGTAACCGGCCGTGGCCGACGAGCAGGACAAGGACAGCAAGACAGAGGCCCCGACAGAGAAGAAGATCCGCGACGCCGCCGAAAAGGGCAACGTGCCCTTCTCCCGCGAGGCGCCGCTCTTCGCCTCGACGCTCGCCGTCCTCGCCTACGCGATCTTCTTCCTGCCCGACGGCCTGCACCGCTTCGCCGTCTCGCTCGGCGAGGTCTTCGAGAAGCCGGACGAGTGGCAGCTTTCGACGGCGGCCGACGCGCTCTCGCTGTTCCAGCACGTCATGCTCGCCGCAGCCGGCCTCCTGCTCCCCGCCTTCGTGCTGATGATCGCCTTCGGGCTCGCCGCCTCCATCCTGCAGAACGTGCCAAGCCCCGTCTTGGAGCGCGTGCGCCCGCAGGTTTCCCGGCTGTCGCCCGTCAAGGGGTTCACACGCCTCTTCGGCGCCCCCGGCATGGTCGAGTTCGCAAAGTCCATCGCCAAGATCATCGTCGTCTCGGCGATCGTCGCGCTCGCGATGCGGCCAAACTATTTCGCCTGGCTCAACAGCATGTACCGCGAGCCCTCGACGATCCTCGTCGTGATGGGCGCGGACACGCGCAAGGTGATGACGCTGATCGCCGGCGCCATGGCGGTGATCGCCATCGCCGACCTCTTCTGGTCGCGCTACCACTGGTTCACCGACCTGCGCATGACGAAGCAGGAGGTCAAGGACGAGTTCAAGCAGACCGACGGCGACCCGATCCTCAAGTCGCGCCTCAGGTCGCTGCGCCGCGACCGGGCGCGCAAGCGGATGATGAACGCAGTGCCGCGCGCCACCATGGTGATCGCCAACCCGACGCACTTCGCCGTGGCGCTGCGCTACATCCGCGAAGAAGGCGGCGCACCCGTCGTGCTGGCCAAGGGGCAGGACCTGGTTGCGCTGCGGATCAGGGAGATCGCCGAGGCGAACGGCATTCCCGTCTTCGAGGATCCGCCGCTCGCGCGCGCCATGTTTGCGCAAGTCTCGGTCGATAGCTTCATCCCACCAGCCTTCTACAAGGCGGTCGCCGAACTCGTGCACCGGGTCAACGCCGCCTCTGCCAGACAACGCGCCACAGGTCGTCGTGCATGAAGCCCAATGCCTATTCTCCGCGCTGCGAAGAGATCATCGCCAATGCGGTGCGCCCCGTCGCCAGCGAACTGCGCCTGATCGAGGCGGGCGACCTGATCTCGCTTCTGCGGTTCGAGCGCCACGCCGAACTCGCCGACCTCGTCGCCTCGGCTTCGGAGCTCTATTACCTGCCGGGCACGGTCGTCCTCGGCTCGGGCGGCGACTACCATCTCGAATGGCGCGGCGAGCCGAAGATCGCGCTCGACCTCGAACTGCGGCCGAAGGGGCTCGTCGCCTATCTGCGCCTTTTCCTGCAGGACGAGACCGGCGGCATCGAGATCAACCACATCGAGTTCGACAGGCCGGTGAGCGACCCGGAAGAGGTCGCGGCCGTGCTCGCCGAATGCCTGAAGAACGCCTCGTTTCTTCCCGAGGCGAGGCGGCTCTCGGCTTAGAGTGTTTGCAGGAAAACCGGAAACCGGTTTCGTCCGGAAACGCGAGAAAACGAAAGCGTGGATCGATTTCGCGATTCAACGAAGCGCGGAAACGATCTAAGGCGCAGGCGGGCAAATCCGACGCCGGCTTTCGATAGGCCGGCAGCGCCGCGCGACCTTCGGAACGAAGAAGGCGACAGAGGCCGCGACCGCCTCAGGCGATCAGGCCGAGTCGGATCGCCTTGGCGATCGCCTGGATCCGGTTGACCGAATCGAGCTTCGCGGTAGCGGCGCTCAGGTAGGCATTGACCGTGTGGACGGAGAGGCCGAGGCGCTCGGCGATCTCCTCGCTGCGGCAGCCGTCGCCGGCCTGCTGCAGGCAGGCGAGCTCGCGCTCCGACAGCGTCTGCCGCGAAGCGGCCTTCTCGACCTCGGCCCGGAGGAGCTGCGCCATCACTCGGAAGGCCTGGCGATGCAGGCCGAGCAGCGCCCCTGCCGCAATCTCCATCCGCAGGCCGGCGAGGACGACGGCGCCATTGCCGACCGTGCCGAGCCGGACGGGAAACGCGAGACCCGGACAGCGGGTATCCGGCAGGGCCGCCGTCGTCGTGACGTGCCGCAACTCGCCCGTCAGCACGAGGGCGCCGCCGCCGCTCCACAGAAGCGGCTTCGAAGAGCGCTCCATATGGCCCGTCAGGACGCGGCCGGACGCCGACGCGGCGAGCTGGTCGAGGGGCGCGCGGAACCGGTCGCTTCCTTCGCTGGCGACCAGCGTCAGCTGCCCGGAAAACCGCCCTGCCCCGGCCACTCCGGAAAACACCGCCGCCGCCTCCGCGCCGACGACCCGGCGCATGGCCGTGAGCCTCGCCGCCAGCCCGGTGGGCACGGCGCGGCCGGCATCGGCGGCATCGCCGGCGGCGCCATAATCGGCGGGGTGGCCGGCCTCGTCGCGCGACGGGGCATAGCGCTCATAATCCATCTCTGCGGCGCCTTCCTTTTCCCGTTCTCATATCAGGCTGTTGCGGACGGCGAGCGCGATCGCCTCGGAACGCGTCCGCGTCGCCGTCTTGCGCATGATGCTGGTGATGTAGTTGTTCACGGTGTTGCGCGAGATGCCGATGATGGTCGAGATCTCGTCGCTCGTCTTGCCTTCGGAAATCCATGCCAGGCATTCGAGCTCGCGCTCCGTAAGGTCGAGCGGACGCTCGGGCCGCCCGTCCCGCGCGATCGAATCGCCGACATGATAGGCCGCCATGAGGGCCGCTTCCTGCACGCGATCGGGCGCGACGACGGCGCGATCGCGAAACAGGAACATGGCCAGAAGCCGCACGTCCACGGCATGGAACGAGACGAGGCAACACTGGCGGCTCAGCCCCTCCGGCAAGGTGATGTCGTCGGGACAGGTGATCATGGTCGGCCGCAGCGCGGCGAGGCAACGCTCGATCTCCGTCTTCTTCGCCTGCTCGCGCAGCAGACGGACGGCCAGGGAGCGCACGAGGTCGAAGGGCCAGTCCGCGGTCAGCACCTGCTCGAGCGGGCCGGCCGCCGCACTCTCGTCGCGCATCAGGAGATAGCGTTCGGCACCGGCATAGGCGGCGATCGCCTTCATCCGCGCGGCCAGGTCATGCCGGTCGGGAAGACGGTCCAGTTCGTCGAAAAGCGCATCTTGCGCCGACATCGCTTGCCCCCGATCGTCCGGATGGGGGGCGTCTCGCCTGCCTTGAGGAACGCCGCAGCGCCGTCAGCAGACTCCGGCGCGGATACGCCCGAAGCGCCGGATGCACGCGAAGAAGGCGCGATCGACCCCAGCAGGAAAGCCGCCATCCCGATGGCGGACAGATTTCACGCGCGGAACCCGGTTACCCTTGAACAGCGCGCGATTCAGCGCGCCTTGCGAGTCTAGAGGAAGAGCCGCGAAAAGACGACTGCAAAGGTTGGGGGCTTTACAACATCGAGGCGATTGCGTTCAGTCGGTGCGCGGACGGCGGCATCCTCGATTGGCATGCCGTCGTCGCCCTGTACGCGGCAGGTCCATCCGGCGCCGTCCGGAAAGCCGGCCTCGGATGAAACTCCGGCATCGGAGCATGCGTCCAGGCTTTGGTTGAACTTTGGCGTCGCGCGGAGCGACGGACGGCAGCCTGCTTGCGGCGTGCCCTTCCACCGATCTGGAGGACTGAGCCTTGTTTCGTGTGTCGGCGAGCCGCGATGTCGCGGCGGCACAGGATTTCGCAACCCCTCGGTGGGACGAGGCGGAGATCGCATTGCTCTCGCGCTTCTGCGCGGTCGACCGCTGGTCGGCGAACCTGCACAACGCGATGCTGAGCCTCGGGCCGGACGCCTGCCGCTTTCACGGCCTCGGCAACGAGACCGGTCGCTTCGGGCTCCTCGAATTCGTCCGCTGCTATGATCCGCGCGTCTGCCATGAGATCATCGGCGTCTTCGAGGACGCCGCCGCGCGCGCACGACCGTTCCAGTACACCGCGCAACTGCGCTCCTCCGGCGAGGCCAGCCGGGTCGTCCACTGCTTCGGCGATTACCGGCAGGTCGGACCGAACGACGGCGACGACGAACTTTACGGCCTCTTCCTGTTCTCGCGCCGGGAGTTCGAGACCGTCTGACGCAATTTGCCTCGAAGTCGAGCTGATTCGTTGATCAGTCGTTCACGTAGTCTTGTAGAAACAAAGCCTTAGCTCTGGTCTCTCCGGCCGCGCGGATCATAGGCTCCTCGGGTATCAAATGCCGAGGCCGCCATGATCCTTCACGTCACGCCCGAGAACCGCCATCTCCATTCCAAGCAGGTGGACGAATATTTCCGCATCCGGAAGCAGGTCTTCAACGATCTGCTGAAATGGGACGTGCTGGTCCACGGCGACCAGGAATACGACATCTACGACAGCCTTGGCTGCCACTACATGCTGGCGCTCGACCCGGCGGGCACGGTGGCGGGTGGCCTCCGGCAGATGAAGATGGCCGGGCCGACGCTGACCTGGGAGAAGTTCTCCGACATGATCGCCGACCCGGTCGCGCTCTTCAACAACCACACCTGGGAGACGACCCGCTTCGCCGTCCGGCCCGAGGACAAGGACATCCGCTTCATGAGCGGGGTGAACCGCTACGCCATCGAACTCTCGGCGGCGGCGCTCGAGGCCGGCATCTCGTTCGGGGCGAAGCGACACGTGGCGGTCTGCGAAGAGAAGATCGTGCGGCTGACGAAGACGTTCCGCATTCCCTGCGAGACGCTCGGCCGCAGGGAAATGCCGGGCGGCGACGACATCCTCTGCGTCGCCGGGGAGGTCAGTGCCGCGTCGGTGGAACGTCTCGCCTGGGCGAAAAGCCATTTTGCTGCTGCGGCTTGAGCGCGTCGGCGTCGCTCTCGTCGAGAAGGCCGAGGGCCAGCGCGCGCGACACCGCCTGCATCGAGTTGCTGCAATCGAGCTTCGCGCAGATGCCGCGCATCATGTCCGACACGTCGCCGGGAGTGCCATCCATCGTCTCGGCGATCTCGGCGAAGGTGCGGCCGTTCGCGAGCGCGGCGAGGCAGCGCTCCTCGCGCTCCGTCAGGTCGAAAGCCCAGGCGCGCGCGCCGAGCAGGCCGCGGGCGGAGAGGATGTCGAGATGGATCTTCCGCGCCGCCTCACGCAACCGCGCCTCGTTGGCCGCGAAGAAAGGCTGGAACTCCGCCGGCTCGATGTCGAAGGAGAACATGACGCTGCCGGGCGTCTCCGAGTTCGGCATGACGCAGAACGAGACGAAGCTGCGGCCGAGCCCGAAGCGCCGCGCATCCGCGAGCATCGTGCGGAGGGCGCCGTTCTCCTGCGACAGGTCCTGGAGGATGATCGGCCGGTGCGTCCGTTCGCTATGGTTGATCACCGGGTCGATGGAGAAGTAGCTGCGGACCGCATAGTTGATCAGCCATTTGCCGGGATAGGTCACAGAGATGAAGGTTTCCGGGCGGGGGCCTTCGCGACGCGTGAAGACGTGCCCGATATGCTTGCAAGCGACCGTCTTGCGCGATGCGGTGAGGATCGTGCCGACTGCTGATTTCTCCCGGCTGGAGAACATCGAGATCGGCTTAACGCCGGCTAACACAAGGTCCATTCCACGCGTCCCTTCCGCCACGGGTTTGGAGAGCCGGCCACCGCGCTGGGCGCGACGGCGCCGGCCTCGAAGGCGGCAGCAACCAAGCCGCCCGGCGCCCTACAGCCCTTTCCCGAGCCCTATACTATCACGACCATATGCGATTTTCGTCAATTGATTATCTTTTTATGCACCATGACGGACCGCCGGCTCAGGCCGCCTTGTCGGCCACCCACTTGCGCAGGATCTTGGCGGCGCGCTCCTCGTTGATCTCGACCATCCGGGCGAGCCTCTTTTCCGGCCCTTCCTTCACCCGGCGATTGAACTCGCCGCTCTCCTCCATGGTCAACAGGTGCTCCTGCGCGTCGAAGCCGAATTCGCCGCCGAGCCCGTCGCCGAGCCCGTCGGCGCCGGAGCCGGAGAAGTCCGGCAGTTCGAGCTCGCTGCCGCCGGCCTCGAGGCGCGCGTTCTGGTTGGCGGCGCCGAGCGAGCGGGCGAGTGGCCGCATGCCGAACCAGACGACGAGGAAGGCGACGGCGACGAAGGCGAGCGCGTTGATCAGGCCGCCGAGGTGGTCGGAGACCATCTCGGAGATGCGCGAGCCGGCGGGCGCGGCCTCCGGCAGCGGATCGTCGAGGAAGTTCATCACCGTCAGGTTGACCTGGTCGCCGCGCTTGGCGTCGATGCCGGCAGCCGTCGCCACCGTCTTCTGCAGGCGGGCGACGTAGTCGCTGATCTGCGTGTCGGTCGGCTTGCCGCCGAGCATCGCCGCAAGGCGCGCCTTGTTGATGACGACGGCGACCGAGAGCTTGTCGACGCGGTAGCTGTTGTGCGTCGTCGCCGTCGTCGTGCTGTTGATCTCGTAGTTCGTCTGCTCCTCACGGCGATCGTTCTGCTCGGTCGACTTCGGGCCGCTGGTCGGCTGCGGTGGTGCGGCCTGCGGGATGTTCGATGCGACCGTCGCCGGCGTCGCGGCATTGGCCCGGTCGGACTTCTCGTTCTGCCGGGTGACGCTCACCGAGCGCTCGACCTTCGAATCCGGATCGTAGACGATCGAGCGGATCTGCTGTGCGTCGGTGTTGAGGTCGGCCGAGACGCTGGTGCGGAAGTTGTCCGGCCCGAGAAGCGGCGCCAGCGCCTTGTCGATGTTCTGCTCGATGCCGTTCTGGACCGTCTGCTTGACGTCGAGCGAGTGGCTGAGGGCATTGTTCGACGGGTCGTCACCCGAGGCGAGCAGGCGCCCGGTCGAATCGAGGATCGTCACGTCGTCGACGCTCAGGCCCGGCACCGACGCCGCCACGAGGTGGCGGATCGCGGAAGCGGAGCGGCGCACGACGTCGTCGGCGCCGCGAACCATGACGGAGGCCGTCGGCTTCTGCGCTCCGATGCGGAAGTTGCCGCGCTCGGCCATGACGATCTGGACGCGCGCCGCGTTGATGCCGTCGATCGACTGGATCGTCCGGGCGATCTCGCCTTCAAGGGCGCGGACGCGGGTGATCTCCTGCATGAACGACGTCAGGCCGAGCGACCCGACGTGATCGAAGAGCTCGTAGCCGGCCGTCGCGCTGCTTGGCAGGCCCCGCTCGGCCAGCAGCATGCGCGCCCGGTTCTTCACGCCCGAGGGCACGCTGATGCTGGCGCCGTCGCTGCCGAGCTTGAACGGGATGTTCGCCGCACCGAGCGCCGTGCCCATGCGGGTGACATCGTCGGTCTTGAGGCCGACATAGAGCGTCTCGTAGGTCGGCTCGGAAAGATAGATTCCCGCGGTGACGATCAGCCCGAGCGCCAGTGCGCCCGCGCCGAGCATCGCCAGCATCCGGTATTGGCCGAGCCCCGGAAGCGCGCGCATCCACGCGCTGATTTGGTTCAACAGAGCCATTCCGTCTTGTCCGCGATGATTGCCCCTCGCCCGGCATCCCGGACGCCTGACCCGAAGCCTAGGAAGCGAAACTTGTGCGAGGGTGGCGGTGCCGGGCGGCCGCGGGGCCGGCATTTTCTTCGCGCGCAAGCCCGGCGCAAGCTTGCCGTGCTCGCGTCGCCGCTGTTGACAATATCGTCATCCCATCGGGGCGAGCAATGATTGTTCTGAGCCTTGGCGCGGCGATGATCGCCTGCGCGACCCTCTTCTGCCTGCTGCTTCTTCTCGACCTCGACCGCAGCCGGCGATCCGCCGGCGACCTGCAGCCATAGCGGTCCGGCCGGCTCCGGGAACCGAGAAAGCCCGGAGGCTTGTCATCGGCCGTGGTCGAGGCGCAAACTGGGCCATCCGGCCGCTTCAGCCCGACGTCACGGCTCGGCCGGCATCGGCCGGCGGTCCGACGCGCCTTCGACGGACCTGCCGGCATCGGGCAGGAAGGAGAGGAGCGATGGACAGGATAGCTGGAACGCTCATCACGGCTGCAAGCCTGGCGCTCGCCGTTCCGGCCGCCGCGCAGGCGGCGCCGCTCTCGACCATGGGGGCCGTCGGCGACGCCCTCATGGCCTGCTGGAAACCTCCGGCCAATGTGAAGAACGCTTTCGTCACCTTGAGCTTCAGCTTCAAGCGCGACGGGACCCTGATCGGTCCGCCGCGCCCCGTCAGCATCCAGGTGCCCGGCGACCAGGATGCGCGCAAGGCGTTCATCAAGGCCGCGGTGGACGCGGTGACGCATTGCGCGCCATTGACGTTCTCGCCGGAGCTTGCCGCCGGCATCGGCGGGCAGGTCTTCACCCTCGCCTTCCACTCCGCCGACGGCCGGGGCAAGGGCAAGATCGCCGAGCCTTGAGACCCGCCGATCGCCCGACCGGTCAGGCTGCGGAAAGAGAGGTCGCGAGGGTGCGCAGGATCAGCGCCGTCGACGCCGCGCCCGGATCGACGTGGCCGAGCGATCGGTCGCCGAGGCGCGCCGCGCGGCCCTTCGTGGCGCGCATGGACTTCGTCGCCTCGGCGCCCTCTTCGGCGCCCGCTGCCGCAGCGGCGAGGCATTCGGCGATGCTCGCTTCGCGATTCGCCGCCGCGACCATCGCTTCGGCCGCCGGCGTCCATGCGTCGACCATCGTCTTCTCGCCGCGCTCGGCCTTGCCGCGATCCTGGATGCCCTTGGCCATGGCGACGACGGCGGCGACGACCGCCGCGCGATCGAGCTCCGCCTTGCCCTTGACGGCCGCGCCGGCGCGCATGAAGGCGGTCGCATAGAGCGGGCCCGCCGAAGCGCCAACCGCTCCGAGGAAGGATTTTGCCGTGGTGTTGAAGACGGTCGTCGGATCCGTCGCGTCCGGATCGAGAGCTGCAAGCGCCGCGCGGACAGCCGAGAAGCCGATGTCCATCGTGACGCCGTGATCGGCATCGCCGATGACGCCGTCGAGCTCGGACAGCCGGTCCTTGTCCGCCTCCACGGCGTCGGCGATCGCGTCAAAGGCGCCGATGAGGTCGGCGGCGGTGATCCTGTCCATCATCGCCCTCCTCGATCGGCCGCCTGGCCGGCGCGGAACATCGCGCAGTCGCAGGGGTGGTCGAGCAGCGCCGTCAGTTCATCGTCGAGGTCGATCAGCGTGATCGACATCCCCGCCATTTCGAGCGACGAGCAGTAAGGCCCGACCCAGGTCGCGTGAACGGCAACGCCCTCCTGCTCCAGCCGCTCGTGGACGCGCCGATTGACGACGTAGAGCTCCATGAGCGGCGTCGAACCGAGTGAATTGACGAGGACGGCGACGCGCTTGCCCTTCTCCGGCTTCATCTCGGCGAAGATCCGGTCGACGATCTCGTCGGTCACCGCGTCCGCACTCTTCAGCGGGCCGCGCGTGACGCCCGGCTCGCCGTGGATGCCCATGCCGATCTCCATCTCGTCCGCGCCGATCTCGAAATTGTGGCGGAGCGTCTGCGGCAGTGAACACGGCGACAGGGCGACGCCGACCGTGAAGGTCCGTTCGTTGGCCTTGCGCGCGACACGCTCGCATTCGTCGAGTGATCCCATCCTGTCGGCGGCGGCGCCGGCGATCTTGAAGACGAAGAAATTGCCGGCGACGCCGCGGCGCTTCTCCTTCTCGTCAAGCGGCGCGGAGGCGACGTCGTCGGTGGTCAGCACGGTGCGGACCTCGACGTCCTCCATCGCCGCCATCTCGGCCGCCATGTCGAAGTTCATCACGTCCCCGGCGTAGTTGCCGTACATGTAGAGGACGCCGGCGCCGCCGCTTACGGCCTTCGTGCATTCGAGGATCGGATCGGGCGGCGGCGAGGCGAAGACGTTGCCGACGGCGCAGGCGTCGGCAAGGCCCCTGCCGACGAAACCGACGAAGGTCGGCTCATGGCCGGAGCCGCCGCCGATGACGATGCCGACCTTGCCTTGGCGCGGTCCGTCGACCGCGACGATCGAGCGCGGGCTGTGCGCAAGCCGGCGCACATGATGCGGATGGGCCCTGACGATCCCCTCGATCATCTCCTCGATGATCGCCTTCGGATCGTTGATCAGCTTCTTCGTCTTCGCCACATCGTCCTCCCGAACCTGTCTAATATCCCCGGCTGGCCGCGAAAATCTGGTCGCATCCGTGATCAACACATTCGAAGGGAGCCGCGCAAGGCGCAAGTGACTGCTGCTTCGCCTTCTTTAGAAAGTGCGCTGATTGTCTGCCGGAGCCACGACGGCCTCGGCTCAACGTGGGGTTACAGAGGGAGAGGTTGAGTACCGCGCTCGTCGGTAGCGATCTGCGCTCACTGAATGCCCGCGACGTAAATGCTCGCCGTCG
>JBQCEN010000163.1:0-8445 GCA_051960215.1 Pararhizobium sp. | reverse complement strand
AGAAGTACAACAAGGTGGTCGACGCCTGGGCCAAGTGCTCGGAAAAGGTCGCCGACGAGATGATGGCGCGCATCAAGGCAGTGGAGTTCGAGGAAAACGGCCGTCAGAAGCCGATGAACTCGATCTACATGATGAGCCATTCGGGCGCGCGCGGTTCGCCGAACCAGATGCGTCAGCTCGGCGGCATGCGCGGCCTGATGGCGAAGCCGTCGGGCGAGATCATCGAGACGCCGATCATCTCGAACTTCAAGGAAGGCCTGACCGTGAACGAGTACTTCAACTCGACGCACGGCGCCCGGAAGGGCCTGGCGGACACCGCCTTGAAGACGGCGAACTCGGGCTACCTGACGCGTCGCCTCGTCGACGTGGCACAGGACTGCATCGTCACGCACACCGATTGCGGGACGGATCGCGGCCTGACCATGACGCCGATCGTCGACGCCGGCCAGGTCGTCGCCTCGCTCGGCCAGCGCATCCTCGGCCGCACGGCGCTCGAGGACGTGCTGCATCCGGCGACGGGCGAAGTCATCGTCCCCGGCGGCGTGATGATCGAGGAGGCGCATGTCGCGGCCATCGAGGAGGCGGGCATCCAGACCGTGCGGATCCGCTCGGCGCTCACCTGCGAGATCCAGACCGGCGTCTGCGGCGTCTGCTACGGCCGTGACCTGGCCCGCGGCACGCCGGTCAACATCGGCGAGGCCGTCGGCGTCATCGCGGCGCAGTCGATCGGCGAGCCGGGCACGCAGCTCACCATGCGCACGTTCCACCTCGGCGGTACGGCGACGGTCGTCGACCAGTCGTTCCTCGAGGCCTCGTACGAGGGCAAGGTGCAGCTCAAGAACCGCAATGTGCTGCGCAACTCCGACGGCCACCTGGTCGCCATGGGTCGCAACATGGCGGTGCAGATCCTCGACGAGAAGGGCAACGAGCGCTCCTCGCAGCGGGTCGCCTACGGTTCGCGGCTGCATGTCGACGACGGCGATACGGTGCGCCGCGGCCAGCGTCTGGCGGAATGGGATCCCTATACCCGTCCGATCCTGACGGAGGTCGAGGGCACGGTCGAGTTCGAGGACGTGGTCGACGGCCTGTCGGTCCTCGAGGCGACCGACGAGTCGACCGGCATCACCAAGCGTCAGGTCATCGACTGGCGCTCGACGCCGCGCGGCGCCGACCTGAAACCGGCGATCGTCATCAAGGGCAAGGACGGCGCCGTCGCCAAGCTTGCCCGCGGTGGCGATGCGCGCTTCATGCTCTCCGTCGACGCGATCCTCTCGGTCGAGCCGGGCGCGAAGGTCAGCCAGGGCGACGTTCTCGCGCGTATCCCGCTCGAGAGCGCGAAGACGAAGGACATCACCGGCGGTCTGCCGCGTGTGGCCGAGCTCTTCGAGGCACGCCGTCCGAAGGACCACGCCATCATCGCCGAGATCGACGGCACGGTCCGGTTCGGGCGCGACTACAAGAACAAGCGCCGGATCATGATCGAGCCTTCGGAAGACGGCGTCGAGCCGGTCGAGTACCTGATCCCGAAGGGCAAGCCGTTCCATCTGCAGGACGGCGACTACATCGAGAAGGGTGACTACATCCTCGACGGCAATCCGGCGCCGCACGACATCCTGGCGATCCGGGGCGTCGAGGCCTTGGCTTCGTACCTCGTCAACGAGATCCAGGAGGTCTACCGGCTGCAGGGCGTGGTGATCAACGACAAGCACATCGAGGTGATCGTTCGCCAGATGCTGCAGAAGGTCGAGATCACCGATGCGGGCGATTCCGCCTACATCGTCGGCGACAATGTCGACCGGATCGAGCTCGAGGACGCCAACGAGCGGCTCGCGGAGGAGGGCAAGAAGCCGGCTTCCGGCAATCCGGTGCTGCTCGGCATCACCAAGGCGTCGCTGCAGACGCCGTCCTTCATCTCGGCCGCCTCCTTCCAGGAGACGACCAAGGTGCTGACGGAGGCTGCGGTCGCCGGCAAGATGGACACGCTGCAGGGCCTCAAGGAGAACGTCATCGTCGGCCGCCTGATTCCGGCCGGCACCGGCGGCACCATGAGCCAGATCCGCCGCATCGCGACCTCGCGCGACGACCTCATCCTTGAGGAGCGCCGCAAGGGTTCCGGGGCGGAGGAAGCAGCCCCGATGCTCGCCAACATGGCCTCCGAAGCAGAGAACGTGCCGGCCGGCGAATAGCCGCGGCACTTTCGAAGCCATCGCAGAGATCAGCCGTCCCGGGTTCCCCCGGGGCGGCTTTTTCATGCGGAGTCTGCGGCGGCCAAGGCTTCCGGCGGGCTGGTGCGTCCTGTATGAAAGGCGTGCGGCGACGTTACCGGGCCGCCGGGCTCTCGTCGGGGAGGGGGGAATGATCCCACTGACATCGCTGGTCGCATTCGCGGGGGCGCTGCTGTTTGCCGCCGCAGCCCCAGGTCCGAGCATCGGCGCGCTCGTCGCGCGGGTGCTGGCGCGGGGCATCCGCGACGTCTTGCCGTTCCTGCTGGCGATGTGGGTCGGGGAGGCGGTGTGGCTGGCGCTGGCCGTCTGCGGCATGAGCGCGATCGCCCAGGCTTTCGGCGCGCTGTTCCTTATCATCAAGCTTGCCGGCGTCGCCTATCTGATTTTCCTTGCCTGGAAGATGTGGACTGCGCCGCCAGTTCCTGCGGAGACGCCGGCCGCGGACCTGCCGCGGACGTCGGCACTCCGCATGTTCGCGGTCGGCATGGCCGTGACGCTCGGCAATCCGAAGATCATGGTCTTCTACATGGCGCTGCTGCCGACCTTCGTCGACCTGACGAGGGTCGGGCTCGGCGGCTTCGCCGAACTGCTGGCGACAGCGATCGGCGTGCTCCTCGTCGTTCATTTCGGCTGGATGACGCTTGCCTCGCGCGCCCGGCGGCTGCTGTCGAGCCGCCGCGCCGTGCGGCTGGTCAACCGCGGCAGTGCCGCGGTGATGGCCGGCGCCGCGGTCGCGATGGTGGCGCACTGAGACCTGTCGGCTGCGGCGGACTCATTCGAAGGCGACGATCGCGACCTCGCCTTCCATCGCTCCCTGATAGGCCGAGGCGTGTGGTTCCTCGTCGGGCATCGCCTCGACGGTGCCGATCTGGTCGAGTTCCGCGGCCTCGTAGCCTTCCTCGGCCAGCGCGTTCAGGGCCTCGCGCACCGCGCTGTCGTCATCGGCGGCCGACAAGAGGATGTGCACCTCGGTCGCCTCGTCGTCCTTCGTCCGATGAACGCGACCGGTGATGATGAAGATGAGCGGCTCGCCGCCCGCGTTGTCGTTGACCGGTTCGTTGATCTTCATGGCCGCTCCTGACGCATTGACTGATCGGGCCGCCCCGAGTCGCGCCGGGACGCAAATGAAGGCCTCGCCGTTAAGGCCGGCTCGAGGGGAATAGTTCCCCGATCACATCCATTACCTTGAAAAAGCTGCGGGCGTCACGATATTGCGTCCTGACCGCCTTTAACGCGCCTGTCGGGGCCTCTGCCGGATTTCTTCGGGCATGGCCTTGACCTTTGGCGGCCAAATCAGTAAATCGCGCGTCACCAGAGCCAATGTGAGGCCGGCTGGTTCGGAACGCCCAAGTTCCGGAGTTCGCCTCAAACAGGGTTCAAGACTGCACGCTGAATAGAAAATGCTGCACGCATGACGCGGCATACGCGTCCTCTGCTCCTGCGGGGCCATTCGCGAAGAAGCGGATCGGGCCCTCGCTTTGCGCATGGATAGCCGCTTGCGTCGCCGCCCGGAAGGGCACGGGTTTCGCCCGAAAGGGCGTTAAGAACAGTTTTACAAGGGATGGTACGATGCCGACCGTAAACCAGCTGATCCGCAAGCCGCGCCAGGCGCCGGTCAAGCGCAACAAGGTTCCGGCCCTGGAGCAGAACCCGCAGAAGCGGGGCGTGTGCACGCGCGTCTACACGACGACCCCGAAGAAGCCGAACTCGGCACTGCGCAAGGTCGCCAAGATCCGCCTGACGAACGGCTTCGAGGTCATCGGCTACATTCCCGGCGAGGGCCACAACCTGCAGGAACACTCCGTCGTCATGATCCGCGGCGGCCGCGTGAAGGACCTGCCGGGCGTGCGCTATCACATCATCCGCGGCGTGCTCGACACGCAGGGCGTCAAGAACCGCAAGCAGCGCCGCTCGAAGTACGGCGCGAAGCGTCCGAAGTAAGGTTGCCCTTCGGGCGCTTTTTCGTGCCCGGGACCGGTTCAAAGCAACAGTTGAGAGACGAAGAGAATGTCGCGACGTCACAGTGCAGAGAAGCGTGAGATCAATCCCGATCCGAAGTTCGGCGATCTCGTCATCACGAAGTTCATGAACGCGATCATGTACGACGGCAAGAAGTCGGTCGCCGAGACGATCGTCTACGGTGCGTTCGACATCGTGCAGTCGAAGACGAAGCAGGAGCCGGTCACGGTCTTCCATCAGGCGCTGGACAACATCGCCCCGCATGTCGAGGTCCGCTCCCGTCGCGTCGGCGGCGCCACCTACCAGGTGCCGGTCGACGTCCGCCCCGAGCGCCGTCAGGCGCTTGCCATCCGCTGGCTGATCAGCGCCGCGCGCAACCGTAACGAGTCGACCATGATCGATCGCCTGTCCGGCGAACTCATGGACGCCGCGAACAATCGCGGCTCGGCGGTGAAGAAGCGCGAAGACACGCACAAGATGGCCGAAGCCAACCGCGCGTTCTCGCATTACCGCTGGTAACCGACGAACACCGTTCTCGAAAGGCATTCAAATGGCCCGCGAATACGCAATCGAAGACTACCGCAACTTCGGCATCATGGCGCATATCGACGCCGGGAAGACGACGACGACGGAGCGCGTTCTGTTCTACACGGGCCGTTCGCACAAGATCGGCGAAGTCCACGACGGCGCCGCCACGATGGACTGGATGGAGCAGGAGCAGGAGCGCGGGATCACGATCACGTCGGCTGCGACCACGACGTTCTGGAAGGGCCGTGACGGCAAGACGCGCCGCTTCAACATCATCGACACGCCCGGCCACGTCGACTTCACCATCGAGGTGGAGCGTTCGCTGCGCGTGCTCGACGGCGCGATCGCGCTGCTCGATGCCAATGCCGGCGTGGAGCCGCAGACGGAGACCGTCTGGCGCCAGGCCGACAAGTACGACGTGCCGCGTCTCATCTTCTGCAACAAGATGGACAAGATCGGTGCGGACTTCTTCCGGTCGGTGGAGATGGTGAAGACGCGCCTCGGCGCGACCGCGGTCGTCATGCAGCTTCCGATCGGCGCCGAGAACGAGTTCAAGGGCGTCGTCGACCTGATCGAGATGAACGCGCTGATCTGGCGCGACGAATCTCTCGGCGCCCAGTGGGACGTCGTCGAGATCCCCGAGGACCTCAAGGCGCAGGCCGAGGAATACCGCGAGAAGATGATCGAGACGGCCGTCGAGATCGACGAGGCCGCGATGGAGCGCTACCTCGAAGGCGAGATGCCGGGCAACGACGAGCTCCGCGCGCTCATCCGCAAGGGCACGATCAGCACCCAGTTCTTCCCGATGTTCTGCGGCTCGGCCTTCAAGAACAAGGGCGTGCAGCCGCTTCTCGACGCGGTCGTCGACTTCCTGCCGTCGCCGATCGACATTCCGGCGATCAAGGGCATCGACGTCAAGACCGAAGAGCCGACGAAGCGCAAGGCGAGCGACAGCGAGCCGGTGGCGCTTCTCGCCTTCAAGATCATGAACGACCCGTTCGTCGGTTCGCTCACCTTCTGCCGCCTTTACTCGGGTAAGCTCGAGAAGGGCACGTCGCTGATGAACACGGTCAAGGAGAAGCGCGAGCGCATCGGCCGCATGCTGCAGATGCACTCGAATTCGCGCGAGGACGTGGACGTCGCCTATGCCGGCGACATCGTCGCGCTGGCGGGCCTGAAGGAGACGACGACGGGCGACACGCTCTGCGATCCGCTCGCGCCGGTCATCCTGGAGCGCATGGAGTTCCCCGAGCCGGTCATCCAGATCGCGATCGAGCCGAAGACCAAGGGCGACCAGGAGAAGATGGGCCTGGCGCTCAACCGCCTGGCGGCCGAGGATCCGTCCTTCCGCGTCAAGACCGACGAGGAGTCCGGCCAGACGATCATCGCCGGCATGGGCGAGCTCCACCTCGACATCATCGTCGACCGCATGCGGCGCGAGTTCAAGGTCGAGGCGAATGTCGGTGCGCCGCAGGTGGCCTACCGCGAGACGATCACCCGTCGCCACGAGGAAGACTATACGCACAAGAAGCAGTCCGGCGGTTCGGGCCAGTTCGCCCGCGTCAAGATCGTCTTCGAGCCCAATCCGGAAGGCGAGGAGTTCGAATTCGAATCGAAGATCGTCGGCGGCTCGGTGCCGAAGGAGTACATCCCGGGCGTCCAGAAGGGCCTCGAGAGCGTGCTCTCCTCCGGTCCGCTGGCGGGCTTCCCGATGCTCGGCGTCAAGGCGACGCTGGTCGATGGCGCCTACCACGACGTCGACTCCTCCGTGCTCGCCTTCGAGATCGCGGCTCGCGCCTGCTTCCGCGAGGCGGCCAAGAAGGCCGGTGCACAGCTCCTCGAGCCGATCATGAAGGTCGAGGTCGTGACGCCGGAAGACTATGTCGGTGATGTCATCGGCGACCTTAACTCGCGGCGCGGCCAGATCCAGGGCCAGGAGACGCGCGGCGTGGCGATCGTCGTCGACGCCCACGTGCCGCTCGCCAACATGTTCAAGTATGTCGACAACCTGCGCTCCATGAGCCAGGGCCGTGCGCAGTACACGATGCAGTTCGATCACTACGCGCCGGTCCCCTCGAACGTCGCGCAGGAGATTCAGGCGAAGTACGCCTGATCGGACTGACAGCAAGCTGAAGAAACAAGAGAAGTCGGTCCCTCGGGATCCGAGAGAGATGGAGAGCCGAAAATGGCAAAGGGAAAGTTCGAACGCACGAAGCCGCACGTGAACATCGGGACGATCGGTCACGTCGACCACGGGAAGACGACGCTGACGGCGGCGATCACGAAGTACTTCGGCGACTTCCGGGCCTATGACCAGATCGACGCGGCGCCGGAGGAGAAGGCGCGCGGCATCACGATCTCGACGGCGCATGTGGAGTACGAGACGGAGGCGCGGCACTACGCCCACGTCGACTGCCCTGGGCACGCCGACTACGTGAAGAACATGATCACCGGCGCGGCGCAGATGGACGGGGCGATCCTGGTTGTGTCGGCCGCCGACGGGCCGATGCCGCAGACGCGCGAGCACATCCTGCTTGCCCGCCAGGTCGGCGTGCCGGCGATCGTGGTGTTCCTGAACAAGGTCGACCAGGTCGACGACGCCGAGCTCCTGGAGCTGGTCGAGCTCGAGGTTCGCGAGCTCCTGTCGAGCTACGAGTTCCCGGGTGACGACATCCCGATCGTCAAGGGCTCGGCGCTGGCGGCGCTTGAGGGCAACAACCCGGAGATCGGCGAGAACGCGATCCGCGAGCTGATGGCTGCGGTCGACAGCTACATCCCGACGCCGGAGCGTCCGATCAACATGCCGTTCCTGATGCCGATCGAGGACGTGTTCTCGATCTCGGGCCGCGGCACGGTGGTGACGGGCCGCGTCGAGCGCGGCGTTGTGAAGGTCGGCGAGGAAGTCGAGATCATCGGCATCCGCCCGACGTCGAAGACGACGGTGACGGGCGTGGAGATGTTCCGCAAGCTGCTCGACCAGGGGCAGGCGGGCGACAACATCGGGGCGCTGCTTCGCGGCGTCGACCGCGAGGGCGTCGAGCGCGGCCAGGTCCTGGCGAAGCCGGGCTCGGTGACGCCGCACACGACGTTCAAGGCCGAGGCCTACATCCTGACGAAGGAAGAGGGCGGCCGGCACACGCCGTTCTTCACCAACTACCGTCCGCAGTTCTACTTCCGCACGACGGACGTGACGGGTGTCGTGACGCTTCCGGAGGGTACCGAGATGGTGATGCCGGGCGACAACGTGACGGTGGACGTCGAGCTGATCGTGCCGATCGCCATGGAGGAGCGGCTGCGCTTCGCCATCCGCGAGGGCGGCCGCACCGTCGGCGCCGGCATCGTCGCGGCGATCGTCAAATAGAGGATTGCAAGCGCCGGGCCGAAAGCTGCCGACGGCAACAAAAGTGGGCAAAGGGCGCGCAAGCGCGCTTTGCCAGCGGCGCGCCCGGCATAGTCGCTCGATAAAGGTCGGAGAAGACCATCGCGGGTCGGTCGGAAAGCAGCACCGTCTGACGTTGAACGAAGAATCGAAGGCGTCGCGAGTTGCCGTGGCGCCTTTTTTCTTTAAGGTCGCACGGCGGGTAGGGGGGCAATGCGCTTCGTCTTCATTATCGCCGAGCTTGGCCGCAACGGCCCCTCCGGAAGCCGATTGAGGCTGGCGCAGGCGCTCGGCGCGCGCGGCCATGACGTCCGCATCCTGACCTTTTCCGATGTGTTCGAGCGCGAGATTCCT
>JBQCEN010000162.1:0-14560 GCA_051960215.1 Pararhizobium sp. | reverse complement strand
CTCGCTCGCGCCCGAGCCCCTTCGGCGTCATGCCGCCGCGGAAGAGGTAGAAGCCGAGGTCGAGGTCGCGTAGATTGTCGCGGTAGAAGTCGTAGAAGGCGATTCCTGCCGCCGTGAAGGCGTCTGCCGGCACGGCGCAGCGTTCCGCCGCCGCATGCACCGCCGCATGGAGCCGTTCGAGCGACGCCGCAAGCACCTCGCCATAGAGCGCCTCCTTCGATTCGAAGTGGAAATAGAGCGCCGCCGGCGTATAGCCGGCGCGCGCCGCGATCGAACGCAGCGACGTGCCTTCCAGGCCCTCCGTCTCGAATGCGGCCCGGGCGGCCTGAAGGATCAGCGACCGCTTCAGCTCGGCGACGGCGCGCTTGCGCGCGCTCCGCCTTTCGCTCGCCGGCATCGCGCCCTCCGATTCTGCTTGATCTTTTTCTAACACTGTTCGATTTTTCATCCGGCGTCCAGATCGAGGAGAGACGACCCATGTTCATGTCCGCCGCCGACTACCGTGAATCGCTGCGGGCATACAGGCCGCGGGTCTTCGTCGAGGGCCGGCGGATCGAGAGCGTCGCCGACGAGCCGCTGCTTCGCCCCGGGATCAACGCCATCGGCGTCACCTACGATCTTGCCCGCCTTCCCGAGCAGGAGGCGTTGATGACGGCGACGCAGGGGACTTCCGGCAAGCGGATCAACCGGATGCTGCATATCGACGAGACGTCGGCCGATCTCCTCGCGAAGCTCGAAGCGGTCCGCCTCCTCTGCAGGATCTCCGGCTGCGCCCAGCGCTATCTCGTCCACGACGCTTTCAACGGCATCTTCCAGGCGACCAAGCGCACAGACGAGATGCACGGCACCGACTACCACCACCGCTTCATCGCCTACATGCACGACGTCCAGGACAGGGACCTGACGCTTGGCATCGCCATGACGGACGCCAAGGGCGACCGCGCCAAGCGCCCCGGCGAACAGCCGAACCGCAACGCCTATGTGCATATCAGCGAGCGGCGGCCGGACGGCATCGTCATCTCCGGCACCAAGGCGATCGTCACCGGCGCTCCCTACGTCCACGAATTCCTGGTCATGCCCTGCCGCACCCACCGCATCGACGACGAGGGCTTCGCCGTCTGCTGCGCGGTACCGGTCGACGCCGAGGGCGTGACGATCGTCGCCCGCCGGGCCGGACGCCCCGGCGAAGCGGCGGCCAACTTCTCCGGCAAATACGGCCAGTCGACCGGCGTCGTCCAGTTCGAGGATGTCTTCGTGCCGTGGGAGCGCGTCTTCCTCGCCGGCGAGACCGAAGAAGGCGGTCACCTGACGACCTCCTACGCCACGCACCACCGCCATTCCTGCATCGCCGCGCGCGCCGGCTTCGGCGATCTCCTGATCGGCGCCGGCGCGTTGATGGTCGAGGCGAACGGCCTCGAGCCGGAGCGCCATGGCCATATCCGCAACGAGCTGGTCGACCTGATCAAGATCGTCGAAGGCTTCTATGCCTGCGGCGTCGCCGCCTCCGTCTATGCGGGCCGGCAACCCGGCGGCAACGTCATGCCCGACCCGGTCTTCGCCAACATCGGCAAGCTGCTGCTCGCGACCCAGATCTACGACATGCACCGCATCGCCCACACCGTCTCCGGCGGCCTGATCGTGGCGCTCCCCGGGCCTGACGAGGACCACAATCCGGAGACGGCAGGCTCGCTCGCCGCCGTTCTCGGCGCCAGGCCGGACATCCCCTACGACCGCCGCATGCAGGTCGCGCGTTTCATCGAGGACCTCACCGTCTCCGACCAGGCCGGCTGGTACTCGGTGATCTCGCTCCATGGCGGCGGTTCGCCGGAGGCGATGAAGCGCGAGATCTGGCGTAACTATCCGGTCGGCGAGAAGAAGGACCTCGTCGAGGCATTGATCGAGCGCGGCGTCGTCGACGACGGCCGTCGCATCTCCAGGCAGCCCGGCCGCTGCTGCGCGACGGGCTGTTCCGTCCCGAAACTCCCCGGCACCGACGCGCCGCTCGCGGCGCGGCACGCGGCGGAGTAGCATGATGGCCGTGACGACGATCGACTGGTACTTCGACCTGGTCTCGCCCTTCTCCTACCTGCAGATGCACGCCTTCGACCGCCTCGAGGGCACCACGATCGTCCCGAAGCCGGTGCTCCTCGGCGCGATCCTCAAGCATTGGGGCCAGATCGGCCCCGCCGAGATCGGGCCGAAGCGTCTCCACACCTACCGCATGTGCCAGTGGACGGCCGACCGGCGCGGCATTCCCTTCCGCATGCCGCCGCGCCACCCGTTCAACCCGGTGCAGGCGCTGCGCCTCCTGATCGGCGTCGGCTGCACGCCGGAGAGCGCGCGGGAAGCCTTCGCCTTCATCTTTGCAGACGGCCGCTGCCCCGACGGCCCGGAAGAGCTCGCAGCCCTCGGTGCACGGATCGGCGCGACGCGGCCCGTCGAGGCGATCGTGTCGGATCAGGGCGTGAAGGACGCGCTCCGGGCGACGACGGAGGAGGCGATCGGCCGCGGCATCTTCGGCGTACCGACGCTGGCGGCCGGAAACGAGATCTTCTGGGGCGACGATGCGACCGGCCTCTGCGCCGCCTATCTCTCCGATCCCGACCTCTTCGCCAGGGGCGGGATGGCCCGTATCGCCGAGGTCGAAGTCGGCGTCGTCCGCAAGCGATAGGCCGCAGGCGATGGCGGGCCGGAAGCCGGCCCGCCGAAGCGCTGTCGTCAGTCGGCCTTCGCCTTCTTGACGAATTCGTTCGTGTAGGTCGTCGTCACATCGATATTGGCCTTGCCGACGTCCGGCGAACCGACGCTGAAGACCTCAAGCACCGCCTTGGCGCCTTTCGGGTCCATCAGGCCGGTCTTCGAATACATCGGGATCGTGTTCTTGAGCGCCGCGAGATAGGCCTCCTTGTCGGGCCCGACGAGGTTCGCCGGCATCTTCTCCATGATCTCCTTCGGGCTATGCGAATGGATCCAGTGGAGCGTGCTGACGATGGCGTTCGTCAGCGCCTGCGCTTCCTTCGGATGTTCTTTCAGCCAGTCAGGCCGCGTATAGAGGGCGCCGCCCGGATAGTCGCCGCCGAAGACCTTTTCCGTATCGGCTTCGGTGCGCGTGTCGGAGAGGATCGTCAGGTCCTTGTACTTCGTCTGCAGCACGGTGACGGCCGGATCGAGCATGACAGCCGCATCGATCTGTCCATGCTCCATCGCGGCGATCGCCGTCGCGCCGAGCCCGACGCCGATGACGGCCGCCGCATTGGTGTCGAGGCCGGCCTTCTTGAGCTCGTATTTCAGGAAGAAGTCCGTCGAGGAGCCGGGAGCGCTGACGCCGACCTTCTTGCCCTTGAGGTCCTTGACCGACTTGATCTTGCCCGTCTCGCCCGGCGCCACGACGAGGACGAGGCCGGGGAAGCGGTCGTAGACGACGAAGGCCTTGAGGTGCTGCTTCTTCGCGGCAAGCTCGATCGTGTGGTCGAAATAGCCGGAGACGACGTCGGCACTGCCGCCGAGCACCGCCGTCAGCGACTGCGAACCGCCCTTGAAGTCGATCAGCTGTACGTCGACGCCCGCCTTCTTGCAGGCGCCGATCTGCTCGGCGAGCCCGGTCGGCAGGTAGCAGTGGCATGCCTCGCCGCCGACGGCGATCTTCACCGTCGATTGCGCGGCGGCCATGCCACCCATCATCAGCAGCGCCGCCGCGGCGGCCGCCAGTCGTCCGATCATCCTCATTCCCGTTTCCTCCACGTTCTGTTTGGGATTTTTGAAGAAGCTATTCCCGCGCCTGCGGCGTCTCCGGGCGCCAAACGAGAAGCCGGCGCTCGACCAGCGTCACGCACCAGTCGATGACGATGACGAAGGCGGCGAGCACGAACATCCCGGCGAAGACGCCGGCGACGTCGAAGACGCCTTCCGCCTGCTGGATGAGGTAGCCGAGCCCGCCGGCCGAGCCGAGATACTCGCCGACGACCGCGCCGACGACGGCAAAGCCGATCGAGGTGTGCAGCGAGGAGAACATCCACGACAGCGCCGACGGCCAGTAGACGTGGCGCAGCAGCTGCCGCTCGTCCATGCCGAGCATGCGGGCGTTGGCGAGCACCGTCCGGTCGACCTCCTTGACGCCCTGATAGACGTTGAAGAACACGATGAAGAAGACCAGCGTCACGCCGAGCGCGACCTTCGACCAGATGCCGAGGCCGAACCAGAGCGTGAAGATCGGCGCGAGCACGACGCGCGGCAGCGCGTTCGCCGCCTTGACGTAAGGATCGAAGACGGCGCCGAGCCGCGGCTTGCGGGCGAACCAGAAGCCGATGACGATGCCGCCGACCGAGCCGATGACGAAGGCGAGCGCCGCCTCGGCGAGCGTGATCCAGAGGTTGATCCAGATCGAGCCGTCGGCGAACCAGCCCCAGATGTGGATGGCTACCGCCTTCGGCGTCGAGAAGAAGAACGAGATCGAATCGGGGTCGCCGAAGAGATGCGTCGTCGAGACGATCTGCCAGAAGACGACGACCACCACGGCGACGGCGACCTGCGCCGCGAGGAGCAGCGCGCGGTTCATCGTAAGCTCCCCACGCCGGCATAAGCCTTCATCACTTCCTGCTTCAGCATGTGCCAGATCTCGCGGTGCGCCGCCTGGAACTTCGGCTCGAGCTTGATCTCGCCGATGTCGCGCGGCCGGTCGAGCGGGATTGGGAAGTCACCGATGATCCGCGCCGCCGGCCCCGCCGACATGATGACGACCCGGTCGGCGAGCGCGATCGCCTCTTCCAGGTCGTGCGTGACGAAGAGCACGGCCTTGCGGTCCTCCGACCAGAGCTTGAGGAGCAGATCGCCCATGATCAGCCGCGTCTGTGCGTCGAGCGGGCCGAAGGGCTCGTCCATCAGGATGATCTTCGGATCGCGGATCAGCACCTGGGCCAGGGCGACGCGCTTGCGCTGGCCGCCCGAAAGCATGTGCGGATAGCGCTCGCCGAAGGCGGAAAGCCCGACGCGGCCGAGCCAGTCGCGTGCCCGCTCGCGCGCCTCGCGCCGTGGCGTCCCGGCGATCTCGAGACCGATCGCCACGTTCTCCAGCGCCGTCTTCCACGGCATCAGCGCGTCCTGCTGGAAGAGGTAGCCGGCCTGCCGGTTGAGCGCGGGAAGCATCTCGCCGAAGATCCGCACCGATCCGCCCGCCGGACGGATCAGCCCGGCCGACGCGTTGAGCAGCGTCGATTTCCCGCATCCCGTCGGCCCGACGATCGCGACGAACTCCTCCGCCCCCACCGTCAGCCGCGCGTCGGCCACCGCCTTGAAGATCTGGCCGCCGGCAACGGGAAAGGCGATGGTGACGGCGTCGAGGTCGATGGCCGGCGCCTTCGTCCTCTCGCCCGCATCCTGCGTCCGCACGGCGGCAGCACCCCCGGCCGTCATCAGCGCACCCGGAGGCCGGGCAGCGGGACCGCCGGCCGCAAGAGCCTTGCCGGCTGCGGCGACGCCGAGGATGACGCGATGGCTGGCACGGCTGGCTTACCCTCCCTTGACGATCGGCGCGCCGGTCGTGCTCCGGCGCAAAGTCGACGCCTATTCACTCCCTTCGGCCGCAAGATGCAACCCATCCCGTCGCTCCGAAAAGCCTTCTTGCCGGGATCGGCCACGACGGCGGCCGCCAGCATTTGCGGCGACGCCTCCGGATGCCTATAAGGCTCCGGCCTCACGAGAACCGGCAACCAACGATCCTGGCGATGCAGACTCCCTATTACCTGATCGACAAGGCGAAGCTCCTTCGCAACATGGAGACGATCGCGCGGCTGCGCGAGCGATCCGGCGCAAAGGCGCTGCTGGCGCTGAAATGCTTCGCCACGTGGTCGGTCTTCGACCTGATGCGCGACTATATGGACGGCACGACCTCGTCCTCGCTCTACGAAGTCACGCTCGGGCGTCGGCGTTTCGGCGGCGAGACCCATGCCTACAGCGTCGCCTATGCCGAGCACGAGATCGACGCGGTGGTGGAGAACGCGGACAAGATCATCTTCAATTCGCTCGGCCAGTTGCAGCGCTTCGCCGGACGCAGCGACGGCATCGCGCGGGGCCTGCGCCTCAACCCGCAGGTGAGCACCTCAGGCTTCGACCTTGCCGATCCCGCCCGGCCCTTCAGCCGTCTCGGGGAATGGGACGTCGCGAAGGTCGAGGCCGTGCTCGATTGCATCGACGGCTTCATGATCCACAACAACTGCGAGAATGCCGACTTCGACCGCTTCGACGGCATCCTCGGCATCATCGAGGAAAAGTTCGGCCCGCTTTTCGCCCGGGTTGACTGGGTGAGCCTCGGCGGCGGCATCCATTTCACCGGCGAGGGCTATCCGCTCGACAAGCTCGCCGACCGGCTGAAGGCGTTTTCCGACCGCCACGGCGTGCAGGTCTACCTGGAGCCCGGCGAGGCGGCGGTGACGAAGTCGACGACGCTGGAGGTGACCGTGCTCGACACGCTCTTCAACGGCAAGGACCTCGCGGTCGTCGACAGCTCGATCGAGGCGCACATGCTCGACCTCCTGATCTACCGGGAGAGTGCCAAGCTCGCGCCGAACGCCGGCGACCACGCCTATATGATCTGCGGCAAGTCGTGCCTCGCCGGCGACGTCTTCGGCGAGTTCCGCTTCGACCGCAAGCTTTCCGTCGGCGACCGCATCTCCATCCAGGATGCCGCCGGCTACACCATGGTCAAGAAGAACTGGTTCAACGGCGTCCAGATGCCGGCGATCGCGATCCGCGAGGCCGACGGCAGCGAGCGGCTCGTCCGCCAATTCACCTATGACGACTACGAGCGGAGCCTCTCTTGAAGGCCTGCCGAAATAATCGGATTCAGGAGACGATCGGGACATGAAGAAGACGGTCCTCATCATCGGCGCCGGCGGCGTCGCACAGGTCGTGGCGCAAAAATGCGCCCGCAACAGCGACGTCCTCGGCGACATCCACATCGCCTCGCGCACGCTCGACAGGTGCCTGAAGATCATCGCCTCGGTGCGCGAGAAGAAGGCGTTGAAGACCGAGGTCCGGCTCGAGGCGCACCAGCTCGACGCCACCGACATCGCCGCGACCACCGCGCTGATCGAGAAGACGGGCGCGCGGATCGTCATCAATGTCGGCTCGGCCTTCGTCAACATGTCGGTGCTTTCGGCCTGCATCGCGACCGGGGCCGCCTATATCGACACGGCGATCCACGAGGACCCTCTGAAGATCTGCGAGACGCCGCCCTGGTACGGCAACTATGAATGGAAGCGCCGCGATGACTGCGCCAGGCACGGCGTCACCGCGATCCTCGGCGCGGGCTTCGACCCCGGCGTCGTCAACGCCTATGCCGCGCTCGCCAAGGCCGAGTATTTCGACGCGATCGACTCCGTCGACATCATCGACGTCAATGCCGGCGACCACGGCAGGTATTTCGCGACGAACTTCGACCCCGAGATCAATTTCCGCGAGTTCACCGGCGTCGTCTGGTCGTGGCAGAACAACCGGTGGACCGAGAACAGGATGTTCGAGGTCCGCCGTGACTGGGACCTGCCGGTCGTCGGCACCCGCACGACCTACATGACCGGCCACGACGAAATCCACTCGCTGTCGAGGAACCTCGGCGTCAAGGACATCCGCTTCTGGATGGGCTTCGGCGAACGCTACATCACCGTCTTCACCGTGCTGAAGAGCCTTGGTCTCCTCTCCGAGCAGCCGATCCGCACGGCGGAAGGCCAGGAGGTGGTACCGCTCAAGGTCGTCAAGGCCGTGCTGCCCGACCCCTCGTCGCTCGCCCCCGATTATACCGGCAAGACCTGCATCGGCGACGTCGTGAAGGGCACGAAGGACGGCAAGCCGCGCGAGGTCTTCATCTACAACGTCGCCGACCACAAGGACGCCTATAACGAGGTCGGCAGCCAGGGCATCTCCTATACGGCCGGCGTGCCGCCTGTCGCCGCCGCGATGCTGATCGCGAGCGGCGAATGGGACGTGAAGACGATGGCGAATGTCGAGGAACTGCCGCCGCGGCCCTTCCTTGCCCTCCTCGACCGGCTCGGCCTGCCGACGCGCATCCGCGACGAGGCGGGCGACCGGCCGCTCGACCTCGCCTGATCCGGCCGCGGCCTCAGCGCCGCCTCAGGGCTGCGCCACGCCGTTAACCGGCAGGCGCACGCCGTAGAGCGACGTCGTCCCGCAGATATAGAGGTAGTTCCTCTTGTCGCCGCCGAAGCAGACATTGGCGACGATCTCCGGCACGCGGATCTTGCCGAGAAGCGTGCCGTCCGGATCGTAGCAGTGGACGCCGTCGGCCGCGCTCGTCCAGATGCGGCCGGCGGTATCGATGCGGAAGCCGTCGAAGAGCCCGGCCGTGCACTCGGCGAAGACCGCGCCGCCGGAAAGCCGGCCGCGCTCGTCGACCGCGAATTTGCGGATGTGCGCCGGCCCGTCCTCGCGGTGCGTGCGGCCGGTGTCGACGATGTAGAGGATGCTCTCGTCGGGTGAGAAGGCGAGGCCGTTCGGCTGGACGAAGTCGTCGGCGACGACGCTGATCGCGCCGTTCTGCGGGTCGACGCGATAGACGCGGTTCGCCGTCTGCTCGCGCTCCGCCTTGGTCCCCTCGTAGTCCGAATCGATGCCGTAGGAGGGATCGCTGAACCAGATGCTGCCGTCGGACTTGACGATGGCGTCGTTCGGGCTGTTCAGCCGCTTGCCGTCATAGCTGTCGGCGATGGTGACGACGCGGCCGTCGAACTCCGTGCGCGAGACGCGCCGCCCGCCATGCTCGCAGGTGACGAGGCGGCCCGAGCGATCGACCGTGTTGCCGTTCGCGTTGCCCGAGGGCTGGCGGAAGACGCTGACGGAGCCGCTGCATTCGTCGAGCCGCATCATCCGGTTGTTCGGGATGTCGGACCAGACGACATAGCGCCCGGCGGGGAAATAGGCCGGTCCTTCCGCCCAGCGGCAGCCCGTGTAGAGCCGGTCGAGCCGTGCCGTCGGCACGTGCAGCCGCTTGAAGCGCGGGTCGATCATCTCGAAGACATCGTCGAGCAAGGCGTTCCCCTCCCTGGAGCAAAGGCGCAGATCAGTCCGTCGGCCGCGTCTCGCGCGCATAGAGGAGCACGAGGCCGATGATGATGAGGCCGAAGATGATGTTCTTGCCGGCCGGCCCGATCTGCGCCGTCGACAGGATCGACTGCAGCAGCACGACGATCAGCGCGCCGGCGATCGAGCCGACATAGCCGCCCGAACCGCCCATGATGTTGGTGCCGCCGATGATGACGGCCGCGATCGGGATCAGCAGGTAGTCGTTGCCCATGCCGAGATAGGTCTGCGAGGCATAGCCCGTGAGGAGCAGGCCGGCAATCGCCGTGCAGACGCCGGACGCGACGAAGGCGCCGAGATAGACCAGGCGGCTGTCGACGCCGGAGAGGAAGAGCGACGCCTCGTTGTTGCCGATCGCATAGAGGTAGCGGCCGAAGCGCGAGCGGCGGAGGATGACGATCGCGATGATCGCGAGGACGGCCCAGACGATCGCACAGACCGGAAAGCCGCCGACCCGGCCGATCGCCAGGAAGCGGAGGAAGTCCGGGATGTCCGACTTCGGCGGCTGGGCGTTCGTGTAGACGAGGGCCGCGCCCTCCAGCAGCGCGTTCATCGCCAGCGTCCAGACCAGCGAATGCAGCCGGAAGACGGCGACGCCGATGGCGTTGACGACGCCGACGAGCGCACCGGAGACGATGGCCGCGAGGATCGCCACGGCGACGCTGTGGCCGTTGGCGTAGAGCGTCGCCATCAGGATCGACGAGAAGGTCAGGTTCCACGGCACCGACAGGTCGATCTGACCGGTCAGGATGACCATCGTCTGGCCGATCGCGATGATGCCGATGAAGGCGGCGATCTGCAGCTGCGCCCTGAGGTTTCCCATCGAGGCGAAGTGCGGATTGTAGGCGATCGCCGCGATGATGAGCACGACGAGAAGCAGATAGGCGACGGCGACGCCGTTCTTCGTCCAGGCGGTGAGCCGGTTCGGCTTGGCGGTGGGGGAAGCCTGCATCTGTCAGGTCCTCAGGACGGAAAGCCAGTTGCGCGCCCTGAGCGTCCAGGCATTGCCGAAGACGAGCACGATGATCAGGATGCCGCCCTGGAAGATGCTCTGGTAGAAGGGCGACACGCCCGCGGCGAAGAGCACGCTGATGATGATCGAGATGAAAAAGGCGGCGACGATCGGCCCGAGCGCGACGCCCTTTCCGCCGCCGAGCAGCGCCCCGCCGAAGACCACCGCGGCGACGGAATTGAGCGTGTAGGTCGTGCCGACCGTGGCGTCGCCCGACGTCGTCTGCGCCGTGAGGTAGAGCCCGGCGCAGGCCGCGAAGAAGCCGCCGAGCGCATAGGCGGCGATCAGCGTCCGCGTCACGTTGATCGCCGACATGTGGGCGCCGCCCGGATTGTCGCCGACCGCGTAGATCGCCGTGCCGAGGCGCGTGCGCATGATCGGCGTCCAGACGAGCAGCGCGACGGCGACGACCACGACCAGGGAATAGGGCAGATAGCCCCAGGCGCTGGTCAGCGCATGCGCGTAGAAATCGGGCACCGATCCGCCCGGCTGCGGCCGGATGATGAGCGCGATCCCGGAATAGATGTAGAGCGTCGCCAGCGTGACGATGATCGGCTGGATGCGGCCATAGGCGACGATGAGGCCGTTCACGGTGCCGGCGAGCGTGCCGATCAGGAGCGTCAGGATGACGACGCCGACAACGCCGGCCGGGCTTGCGCCCATATAGGTGGCGGCGACGGAATTGCTGAGCCCGACGACCGCGCCGACGGAGAGGTCGACGCCGCCCGTCAGCACCACGATCAGCTGTGCGAGCGCCGCCAGCGCCAGCGTCGTGCCCTGGTTCGAGAGCGTGCGGATGCCGAAGGGTGAGAGGATCAGCGGCTGCTGATACCAGTAATAGACGAGCAGCAGGATCAGCGCGACGATGGCGACCAGCGAGCTGCGGTATCGGCGCACGTTCACGCGGGCGCTCCTTCGCGAGTGACGACGCCGCCCTTCGTCCGCTTGAGGCCGAGCGAGGCGGAAAGGATGTTCTGCTCGGTGATCGCCTCGCCTTCGAGCTCGCTGACGATCGCCCCGTCATCCATGATGAGGACGCGGTGGCAGAGGCCGATGAGCTCGACCGGCTCGGTGGTATAGAGGAGGACCCCCTTGCCCTCCTTCGTCAGGCCCGCGATCAGTTCGTAGAAGGCGTGCTTGGTGCCGACGTCGATGCCGCGCGTCGGATCGTAGAAGAGGAAGATGTCGGCGCCCGCCTCGAGCCACTTGGCGATGACGAGCTTCTGCTGGTTGCCGCCGCTCAAGGACCGCGCCGGCTGCTCCATCGTCCCGACGCGGATCGACAGCCGCTCGATCATCCGCCGGACGAAGCTGCGCTCGCGTTCCGGCGAGATGAAGCCGAAGGAGCTGTGGTCGGGCAGCGTCGCGAAGCTGATGTTGTCGCGCACGCTCATCGGCAGGACGAGGCCTTCGGTCTTGCGGTCTTCCGGGATGAGGGCGACGCCCGCCGCTTTCGCTCGCCATGGCGCCCCGAGCCGCGCCGTCTTGCCGGCGATCCGGATTTCGCCGGAGAGCCGGCGATAGGCGCCGAAAAGGGAAAGCAGCAATTCGCCCTGTCCCTGGCCCTCGAGCCCGGCGATGCCGAGCACCTCGCCGCGCCTCAAGGCGAAGGAGATATCCTTGAGCCGCGCACCGCCGGAGAGGCCCTCGACCGAGAGGAGGATTTCGGCATCCGCGGCAAGCCGGTTGCGCTCCGGAAACGTTCGGGCGACGCGCTCGCCGAGCATCATCTCGACGATCTCCTCGTCGCTGCATTCGGCGGCGGCGACGCTCGCGACGTGCCGGCCGTTGCGGAAGATGCTCATCCGGTCGACGAAGGCGCGGATCTCGCTCATCCGGTGCGAGATGAAGACGACGGAGGTGCCGCCTCGCGCAAGCTTTCGCAGGAGGTCGAAGAGGCGCTCCACCTCCTGGCTGCCGAGGGCCGACGTCCCCTCGTCGAGGATGAGCAGCCGCGGCCGGCGCGACAGCGCCTTGAAGATTTCCACGAGCTGCCGGTCGGCGAGCGACAGCTCCGAGACGAGCGCGTCCGGCTTCAGATGCGTGACGCCGAGGCTGTCGAAGAGCTCCTGCACGTCGGCGCGCATCCGGCGCCGGTCGATCTGCCCGAGAGCGCGCGTCGGCTCGTGGCTGATCATGATGTTCTCGGCGACGCTCAGATGCGTGAAGAGCGACAGCTCCTGGAACACCGTCGCCACGCCATGGGCGACGGCGTCGGCCGGCCCGGAGAAGCGCACGGTCTCGCCGGCGAGCCGGATCGTGCCGGAATCGGGCTGCGTCACGCCGCTCAGGATCTTGACGAGCGTGCTCTTGCCAGCACCGTTGGCGCCGAGCAGCGCGTGGATCTCGCCGGCGCGGCAGGTGAAGTCTGCTTCGGAAAGCGCCTGCACACCGCCGAAGCCCTTCGAGATGCCGCGCGCTTCGAGGAGCGCAGCCTCCGCCGCCTGATGACCCGTGTCCATGTCCGCCGTCATTGCGCAACCGTCGGCCGCGCCGCCCCCGAGGGAACGGCATGGCGCGCCGAGAGCCGGAGGGGCACGCCCCTCAGACCTTCTGCTTCAGGATCTTGTCGATGTCGAACTTCAGGCCGCAGGCCTCGATGTTGATCGGCGTGAAGAAGCTGTCCGGCTGGTCGGGGAAGTAGTTCACGCCCGCCTTCAGCGTCTCGGTGGTCGCCGTCGGCAGCGGAACGCTGATCGACTGCGGCACCTTCTCGCCCTGCAGGATGGCGATCGCCGCCTTGATCGAGAGAGCCGAGAGCGCCGGCGACTGGCCGATCGAAAGCATCGGGAACTTGAGCTTGGCGGCAAGCTTGCGGAAGCCGTTCTCGGCTTCGCCGGCGATCGGCGGGATATCGGCGCCCGCCTGCTGGAAGGCGCGAACCACGCCCGTGTCGCCGCCCTGGCACCAGACGCCATTGAACTTCGTGCCGGCCGCAAGGGCATTCGCCGTCACCTTCTGCGCGGTGCCGTCGTCCCAGTCGCCGTAGACCTCGGTGGTCTTGATGCCCTTGTGCTTGCCGAACACGTCGCCGGCGCCGCGCACCCGCTCCTGGTCGACGAAGGTGCCGGCGACGCCGCGCACCATGAGCACGTTGCCCGAATCGCCCATCTTCTCGACGATGAACTCGGCCCACTTCTTGCCCATGGCGTAGTTGTCCTCGTTGACGACCACCGCTTTCTTGGTCGTGACGAGGCTGTCGAAGGAAACGACGAGGATGCCGTTGTCGACGGCTTGGTCGATCACCGAATTGAGGCCGGTCGGCGTCGCCGCGTCGATGACGATCGCATCGACGCCGCTGAGGATCATCTGGTTGATCTGCGCGATCTGCGCGTTGACGTCGTTGCCCGAGCTCGACACCTGGAAGCTCGCGATATGCGGCTTGACGTCGGGGAGCTCCGTATAGGCCTTGGCAATCTGCACCATCTCGGTGCGCCAGGTGTTGCCGATATAGGAGTTGGAGAGCGCGATCTTGTACGGCCCGTCCTTCTTCTTCCACGACACCATCGGTGTGTCGGAAGACCACGGCACGAGGCACTTCTCCTCCGCCGCAAGAACCGAGCGGCCGGAGGCGACGGCCAATCCCGCCGCGCCCGCGCCGGCAGCCACCATCCTCATGAATTCCCTGCGCTGCATCGTCCCGTTCCTCCCTGAACTGGCATAAGCCGCCGCCGGACGCGGCCAAGCTGACGCTAATGTATCCGCAGCCGTTCATCAACCGGCTGGGACCGCACGTTTCCCGCGATACCTCTGCTGCGTTTCGCGTATACATTAGGCCGTTGCCACGAAGGCCACGCCACCAGACGGCTGCGGAGAAGCTACGCTAACCTAACATGTTAGCATGTCAACTGCCGCGAGGCCGCAGGTGATCCGCGCGCCCCAGCTCCCAGTTCCACGGTTGCTCTTGGGAAGGAACAAGGAAGAGGCGCCGGCGAACGCGGACGTCCGGACGAGGGGTTTCCCCTCCCGTCAAACGCACGCCGGTTATTCGACGACCTTCAAGATCTAAGACGTCTCCCGAACGGGCAGGATGGCTTCGTCCGAGAACGGGGGGAAAGAGGGCACAGGCATTGCCATTCAGATTGACCAGTCGATGGCTGGCCGCTGGTCAACGCATGCTCCCGACGGCCGGTCGTCTTCGCGGCCCTCGCGACGCCGACACGGCGCGGCTTGCGAGCGCGGCCGTGATAGCGCTTCCAGTCCTCTACGGATGTCGCACGTTTCGCGACTGCAAGGCCGGCCGGCGAGACGGTCAGCAACCTGCACGGCTTGGAAGCCGTGAGGCGCTGCAAGCGGCGGAGTGCGACGTGCAGATTCGGCGGCGATCGATATCGGCAGCGACCGCACCATGATCTGCGGGCCGCGGCCGCTCCTCGAGAACCTTCCGCGTCGGGGGAAGACGCCGGCAATGCACCGAGGCGCCACGTGGTGGAGCGCGCCTTCGCGGGATAGGGAAGACAG
>JBQCEN010000161.1:0-2317 GCA_051960215.1 Pararhizobium sp. | reverse complement strand
GCGCGCGCTCTGGACCGAGCACCGCCGCCGCATGGCAGAGCGCATCCAGTCGCTGCGCACCGGCCTGCCGGAACCGGACACGCCACGCCGTGACCCCTACGCGCTGCGGGCGCTGGTCGTCCTCCTCTTCGTCACCGCCTTCGCCTATTCCTATTCGAGCCGGTCGGGCTTCATCTCCGACGCCTTCGTCGAGAACGGCCGGGCGGCGGCCGTACCGGTGCGCGTCGACGCCTGGGTGACGCCGCCGGCCTATACCGGCGAGGCGCCGATCTTCCTGACGCAGGCGGACGAGAAGCTGCCGGACCGCATCGCCGTGCCTGAAGGCAGCGCCGTCACCGTGCGTGTCAGCGGCGGGACGGCCGGCACGGTCACCTACGGTGCCGCCGACGGCTCCAACCCGTCGGAGATCGCGCCGGCCGCGACCGGCGGGCGCGCCGGCAAGAAGGGCGCCGCGCCCAGCGGAAGCGAGGCGGATACGGCGGCGCGGACCTATGCCTTCAAGGCGACCCGCAGCGGCACGCTGACAGTCGCCGCAAGTGGCCCGGCCGAGAGCTGGACCTTCGACGTCATCCCCGACAAGGCGCCGGAGATCGCCTTTGCCGGCGAGCCGACGCAGGCGCTGAACGGCGCGCTTGAACTGACCTACACCGTCAAGGACGACTACGGGATCGAGAAGGCGAAGGCGGAGATCATCCCGGCCGAGCCGCCGCGGAAGGACGCCCATCCGCTCTACGGGCCGCCCGACTATCCGCTGACGATCCCCGGCGGCGGGCGCTCCGGCAAAGGGCGGTCGAGCCGCGATATCACCGACAACCCGCTCTCCGGCAAGCGGGTGAAGATCACGCTCGTCGCCACCGACGCCGCCGGCCATGTCGGCCGCAGCGCGACGAAGGTCATCACCCTGCCGGAGCACAACTTCGGCAATCCGCTGGCGCGCGCCGTCGCCGAGGAGCGCCAGACCTTCGCGCTCGATACGAACCAGATGCCGCGTGCGCTCGACCTTGCCGATGCGCTGACGGTCGCACCGGAGGAGATCAGTCCGACGCACTACCTGCTCCTGCGGTCGGCGCGGACGCGCATGACGCTTGCCGGCGACGACGACGAGATGCGGGACGCGGCCGACTATCTCTGGCAGATCGCGCTCGGCATCGACAACGGCGACCTGTCGCTTGCCCAGCAGCGCCTGCGTGATGCGCAGCGCGCCCTCTCCGAGGCGCTGAAAAACCACGCCTCCGACAAGGAGATCTCGCGGCTCATGAAGGAGTTGCGCCAGGCGATGAACGATCTCCTGAAGGAGATGGCCCGCAACATGCCGAAGGACTTCAAAGGCGCGACCAATCCCAACGGTATGCAGCAGGTGCTGCGCCAGCAGGACCTCGAGCGGATGCTCGACCAGATCGAGAACCTCGCCCGCTCCGGCCAGCGCGACCAGGCCGAGCAGCTCCTCTCCGAACTGCAGCAGATGATGAACGACCTGCAGGCCGGCCGGCCGCAGCAGGGCCGCCAGGGCGACAACGGCCCGATGCGCCAGCAGATGGACAAGCTCGGCCGGCTGATGCAGCAGCAGCAGCGACTGATGGACCAGACCTTCGACCTGAACCGGCAGCTCGAGAACGGCGACCGCCAGAACGGCGAACAGCAGCAGGGCCAGCAAGGCCAGCAGGGCCAGGGACAGAAGCCGATGACGGAGCAGGAGCTCCGCCAGGCGCTGAAGGAGCTGCGAAAGCAGCAGGAGAACCTGAAGAACCAGCTCGGCGAGGTGCAGAAGGGCCTGAAAGGCCTGGGGATCAAGCCCGGAAAGGGCTTCGGCGAAGCCGGTCAGGCGATGGGCAAGGCCGGCAAGGCGCTCGGCCAGGGCGAGGGCGAGCAGGCACTCGGCGAACAGGGCCGCGCGCTGGAAGCACTCCGCCAGGGCGCGCAGGACATGATGAGCCAGATGCAGGCGATGCAGGGTCAGGGCGAGGGACAGGGCGACGGCCCCGGTCGCGGCGCCCGGCGCGGCGACCAGTACGGCGAGAACAACCGCGATCCGCTCGGCCGGCCGCGCTCCACCACCGGCCCCGACTTTGGCGACAACGTCAAGGTGCCGGACGAGATCGACATCCAGCGCGCCCGCGAGATCCTGAACCAGATCCGCAAGCGACTCGGCAACAACCTGAGCCCGGCGCTCGAGAAGCAGTATCTCGAGCGGCTCCTCGACATGAACTGAAGCGTATCGAAGAAAGGTGGAAACCGGCTTTCCATCCCGAAACGCGACAAGACGAGGACGTGGATTGGCTTCGCGATTTCAACGAAACGCGGAAACTCTCTAAGGCGC
>JBQCEN010000160.1:0-10466 GCA_051960215.1 Pararhizobium sp. | reverse complement strand
GGCGCTTCCCTTGGGTGCTATCCGCGAAAAATTCGACATTGCTTATCATACGAAGAACGTCTCCACGATCTCCCGCCGCGTGTTCGGCTGAATCAGTAAGACCCGCCGCGTTCGGTGCGGCGGGTCTTCTCGCATGAGGCGGGCGGAGGCGTCGGCGCCGCCTCAGCTCTGCAGCGCCTGCTTCAGCTTTGCGGCCTTGTCGGTGGTGACCTTGCCGGAGATCACCTGCTTCGGCGTGACCTTCTTGCCGTAGAATCCGCGATTGTTGCCGTCGTCCCAATCGAGGTCGGAGACGCTGACGGTCGCGCCGGCATAGGCGCCCGCCGTATCGGACCAGAAGACGATGTCGCCCTTTCCGGCGGAGGCCTGCGTATCGGTCGAATAGTCGATAATGGAAAGGCCCGCTTCGCTGTTCAGCGAGAACTGGTTGCCGCTCTTGAAGGCCTTGACGGCGTCCTGGCTCATCAGGATGAAGGCAACCGATCCGGCCGAACCGCCGGCCTGCGCGCCGATGCTGACGGCGCCGAAGTCGTAGAAGGCGGGGCTGGACCATGTCCCGTTGTGCTTGGCGAGCATGACGCCTGCGCCACCGCGGCCGCCGACGATCAGCGCGCCACGGCCGAAGTCGGGCACGATGTAGATGCCCTTCGACTTCTTCAGCAGTTCCGCGAGATGCGGATCCTTCTTCATGTCCTTCACGACCTTCACCGCCTGCTTCATGATGCTCTTGGCATCATCCTTGTCGCCGGTATTGGCGGACTTGTCGCTGGCCGAGGCCGATGAGGCGTCGTTGGTGCCGGTCATGGCGCTGTCGGCGGTATCGGCCGTATTCGTCGCCGCCGCGCCCGCCGAACCGGCGGCGCTCATCGCATCCGAATTTGCGGCGCCAGCATCGGAGGTCGTCGCATTCATCTGCGCCGTGGAGTCCGCGCCGCTGGACGTGCTGGACGTCCCGGCTGCGAACGCGGTGCCGCTCAGGAGGCCGAGCGTCAGCGGTGCGGCGAGAAGCATCGTAGTCTTTCGCATATCAAATTCCCTGATTTCATTCTTGGCGGTCTTGCTGCCGTCGCAGGCAACGGAGGGGCAACACATGCTGGCGCTTTCCTGTTCCGAGAATCGGGGGGACTCATCTTGTCGCAGGTGCAGCCGCTTCGCTCGCTCTTGACCCGACTCGGCGGCTGTGGGCGGTATCTCGGCATGACCGATCTTCCCAATCCTGTAACGCCGCTGCCGGACGGCATACGCAAGCAGAACCTCGAGCGGGACCGCGGCTTCCGCCGTCACGCGAGCGTGGTCTCCCTCTGCGTTCTCGGCGCCATCGTCGCGATCGCGTTGAGCGGCGTGCTCGGTGGTTCCGGCGACAGCCATCTGACGGCTGAGAACGATCGCGTCGTCCTCACCTATGAAGGTCCGACGCTCATCCGCAACGGCATGTTCTTCGAGGCGCATGTCCACGTCACGGCGCGCCAGCCGATCAAGAAACTGGAGCTTTCGCTCGATCCGTCGCTCGAGCGCGACATCACGATGAACTCGATGATCCCGGCCGCCGCCGACGAGACCTTCAAGGACGGTGCGTTCCGCTACACCTTCGACAAGCTCGACGCCGGGGACAAGTTCGACGTCAAGTTCGACTTCCAGATCAACCCGTCGCTCTTTGCCGGCAACGAGGGCGACATCGCCGTCTATGACGGCGACGCGAAGCTTGCCACCCTCCCCGTCTCGATCACGGTCTTCCCCTGATGGACATCATCCTGCGCGCCACGGCGATGTTCGCCGTCCTCTATCTGCTCCTGAGGCTGCTCGGGAAGCGGGAACTGAGCCAGCTGTCGCCCTTCGAGCTGGTCGTCCTCATCGTCATGGGCGACCTGATCCAGCAGGGCGTCACCCATAACGACTTCTCCGTGACCGGCGCAACGCTCGCCATCGTCACCTTCGGCTTCTGGGGACTCGTGCTGAGCTGGCTCGCCTACCTCTTTCCGAGCATCGAGAAGTTCCTCGCGGGCCACCCGCGGGTCATCATCAAGGAGGGCGAACTGCTCGTCGACAGCCTGCATCGCGACCGGCTGACGCGCGGCGAGGTGGAATCGGAGATGCGGCTTGCCGGTATCGCCTCGATCAAGGACGTCGCATGGGCGATCCTGGAGCCGCAGGGCAAGATCAGCTTCATTCGCAAGGACGACGCCGGACGTTCCGACCAGAAGGACACGTCCGACGTCATGTAGGCCGATGCTTCTCCCGCGCCGTCCACGGCCCGGGAGCTCCGGGTGCGACGACGGCGCGGTAGAGATGCCACGTGGCAGGGCCGAGGACCGGCAGCACCACGGCCAGGCCGGCGAACAGCGGAATGCTGCCGAGAGCCAGCAGTGCCGCGACGATGACGCCCCAGAGCGCCATCTGCAGCGGGTTCTCGAGAACGGCGCGCGCCGAGGTCTGCACCGCCGCCACGGCGCCGACGTCGCGATCGAGGAGCAGCGGGAAGGCGACGACCGTTGTCATGAGGACGAAGGCCGCGAAGAGCAGCCCGACGGCATTGCCCGCGACGATGAGCGCCCAGCCCCGGCCGGTCGTGAAGACCATGTCGAGGAAAGCGGAAATCGACGCCGGCTCCTGCAGGCCGAAGAGGGACGTGTAGATCGCCTTCGCGACGAGCAGCCACACGACGAAGACCAGGAGCAGCATCACCCCGAGCGCGTTGATCGACGGAAGCGCCGGCGAATCGAAGACGGCGAGCGCCGCGCGCCAGCTCGCGTCCCTGCCCTCCTCTCTCCTGCGGCTGATTTCGTAGAGCCCGAGCGCGGCGATCGGCCCGAGGAGCGCGAAGCCCGACATCAGCGGGAAGACGAGCGGCAGGGCGTTGCCCCCGGATGCCGCCGTGCCGAGCACGATGCCGGCGACCGGGTAGACGAGGCAGAGGAAGATCGCGTGCGACGGCTTCTCGCGGAAATCGTCGAGCCCGTTCTTCAGGGCCGCGAAGACCTCGCCGAAGCCGATCCGCTGCACGGCCGGGCGCACCGGCAGATCGCCGGCGCCGGCCATGATGTGGAAATCCGTCATGATCCAACCTCCCGCTCTGCGGGCCGCGGCCGGCATGACCTTTGAGCACTGTCACGATCCGTCGCGACACCTGGAGGCCTGAGTATAGACCCGCTGGCGCGCCCTGTCGTGGGGAACAGGGACCGGTCGTCAGGCCGCCTGGTGGAACAGCGTCATGCGCATCGGGGGCTCGACGGCACCCCTGGTGGCTGTCCGGCTCTCCACATAGTCGAGGAGCTGGAGCAGCTCCGGCTCGCTGACCGGCTTCGGCAGGACGCCGATCGGTCCGTCGATCCCGTCACGGAGCTCCTGCGGGTCGGCCGTCATGAAGACCACCTTGAGGCCGTGCTTGTCAGCCAGGCTTATCCCGAGGTCCTGCCCGGTCGCACCGTCGCGCAGGTTGAGGTCGACGAGCACGAGGTCAGCCGAGCGCGCCATGGCACGCGCGGCGGCACTGTCCGCGGCAATTCCGATACAGATGTGGCCGGCATTCGAAAGGATGCTCTCCACTTCCATGGCGATGAGGATTTCATCTTCAACGATCAGAACTCTCATGACTTATCCGCACCGTTGATGAGGTCGCATTGCACAACAAGGATCGAAGCATTCAGTTTCAAGAAAATGATCTTAAAATGCCAATCGTTCTCATATGGTTAATCGAGTATTGCGAGGCCGGCCGCCACGGCCCGACGATCCGGCCGCGACGAGACGCGGCGCCTGCGTTTGCCTTGACATCGGCACGATGCGAACGCACATCGCCCGGTCATGAAAGCCTCCGAAGCAGATATCGTCATCGTTCCGGGCTACACCAATTCCGGTCCGGACCACTGGCAGAGCCGGTGGGAGCGCCGGCTGAAGACGGCGCGGCGCGTCGAGCAGGAAGCGTGGTCGAAGCCGGTCCGCGAGGATTGGATCGAGCGGATGGCGGAAACCGTCAACGCATCGACGCGCCCGGTGGTGCTCGTCGCCCATTCGCTGGGCGTGGCGACGGCGGTGCAGGCGATTCCGCTCTACAGGAAGAAGGTGGCCGGCGCCTTCTTCGTCGCCCCGCCGGAGGTCGCCAATCCGTCGGTCAGGCCGCGCCACCTGATGACCTTCGGCCCCTACCCGCGCGACCCGCTGCCCTTCCCGTCCATCGTGATCGCAAGCCGCAACGACCCTTTCGGCTCGTTCGAGGAAGCCGACGACATCGCCGCCGCCTGGGGCTCGCTCTTCCTCGACGCCGGCCAGTCGGGCCACATCAACGCCAAGTCCGACCATGGACCCTGGCCGGAAGGCACGATGGTCTTCGCGAAGTTCGTGGCGCAGCTTTGAGCCGCGCCACGGCTCCTACAGCGCAGCCTTGATCAGCGCCGCCGCGCCGGCGGTCACGATCTGGTCGTCGGTGCCAAGCGCGATCAGGCGGTAGCCCATGTCGCGGTAGCCGGCGACCATTTCCGGCAGGACCGCAAAGATTGCCGCATGTTTTCCGGCCGCCCTCGCCTTGGCCGCGATCCGGGCGACCTCGTCCTGCATTTCGGGCAGCGCCGGATCGACGACCGCACCGCCGCTCCAGGAGATCGAGAAATCGGACGGACCGACGAAGACGCCGTCGATGCCGGGCAAGGCGAGGATTGCGTCGAGGGCGTCGAGCGCCGCCCGCGTCTCGATCATCGCGAAGGTGAGGACGAAACGGTTGGCCGATTGGAGATAGGCGGCCGGGCTCTCCGCATCATGGACATCGAGGGCGCGTCCAGGCCCCCACGAGCGCTCTCCGAGCGGCGGGTACTTGACTGCGGCCGCGAAGGCTTGCGCCTCCGCCAGCGAGTTGATCATCGGAGCGATGATCGCCTCGGCGCCGAAGTCGGCGGCCCGGCTCGCCGCGTCGTTGCGTCCGACGGGGACGCGGACGATCGCCGGCTTGTCGTAGCGCGCGACCCAGGGAATGCCCTCGTGGATGGAAGCTTCCGTATGCGCGCCATGCTGCATGTCGAGCGTCACGGCGTCGTAAGGCGAACGCGCGATCGCGGCCACGCCTTCGGCGGCCGGATGGCCGGACCAGGCCGTGAGAAGGGTATCGCCCGCAGCGAGGCGTTGGGCAAGCGTCATGGATGTCCTCCGGATGGGTCGGGCGCCGAGCGGGCCGCTCGGAGTCGTTGCTGTTCAGGCGCTGCGGATTTCGGTGACGGCGACGGCGAGCAGTTCGATCATCCGTCGCCGGATCTGATGGTCCGACTGTTCGACCCCCGCCGCGTCGAGGTCCGCCCGCACCTTGCGGAAGACGTCTTCGTCTCCGGCCTCCTCGAAATCGGCCGCTATGACCGCCTTGGCGTATTCATCGGCGTCGCTGCCGGTCTTGCCGAGGAGTTCGGCGGCCCAGAGCCCGAGCAGCTTGTTGCGCCGCACGACGGACCTGAACCGCAGTTCCTCGTCGTGGGCGAACAGATTCTCGAAGGCGTGCTCGCGCTCATCCATGAAGCTCATCGTCGTCTCCCCTGCAGGATCGAGGCCGTACGAGCCGGATATTGCCCTCGCGCGCCGCAAATGGGAACAGCCATTCTCGGCGCCAATTGCCGCTGCCGGCGGCGTCCGGGAAAGGCGAGGATCAACCGGCCGGGCCAATTGTGAAATGGTCGCAATTGGGATAAGCACGCGGAAAATAACCCGTCGTCCAGAACCCGCTCGCCCCCGAACGACGAGCCTGACCAGAGAAAAGCCATGAACCGTCGCCGCCGTATCTACGAGGGCAAGGCCAAGATTCTTTACGAGGGCCCCGAGCCCGGCACCCTCATCCAGTTCTTCAAGGACGACGCCACCGCCTTCAACAAGAAGAAGCACGACGTCGTCGACGGCAAGGGCGTGCTGAACAACCGCATCTCGGAATACATCTTCACGCATCTGAACAAGATCGGCATCCCGACGCATTTCATCCGCCGGCTGAACATGCGCGAGCAGCTGATCAAGGAAGTCGAGATCATCCCGCTCGAGATCGTCGTGCGCAACATCGCCGCCGGCTCGCTCGCCAAGCGCCTCGGCAGCGAGGAAGGCACCGTCCTCCCGCGCTCGATCATCGAGTTCTACTACAAGGCCGACGCCCTCGACGACCCGATGGTGTCCGAAGAGCACATCACCGCCTTCGGCTGGGCAAGCCCGCAGGAGATCGACGACATCATGGCGCTCGCCATCCGCGTCAACGATTTCCTCTCCGGCCTCTTCCTTGGCGTCGGCATCCAGCTCGTCGACTTCAAGATCGAGTGCGGCCGCCTCTTCGAGGGCGACATGATGCGCATCATCGTCGCCGACGAGATCTCGCCGGACTCCTGCCGCCTCTGGGACATCGAGAGCCAGGAGAAGCTCGACAAGGACGTCTTCCGCCGCGACCTCGGCAATCTCGTCGAGGCCTATCAGGAAGTCGCCCGCCGGCTCGGCATCATGAACGAGAACGAGCCGCCGCGCGGCACAGGCCCCGTCCTCGTCAAGTAAGCCTCCGGAGAGAAGCAGCGTGATCAAGGCCCGCGTCACCGTCACCCTGAAGAACGGCGTGCTCGACCCTCAGGGGAAGGCGATCGAGCACGCCCTCGCCTCCCTCGGCTTCTCCGGCCTCGGCCCCGTCCGGCAGGGGAAGGTCTTCGATCTCGAGCTCGACACCGCCGACCGGACGCGCGCAGAGACCGACCTCAAGACGATGTGCGAGAAGCTGCTGGCGAATACCGTGATTGAAGACTACACTGTCGAGATCGCGTGACGGTTGCAGCGGAAGGCATTGGATGGCGGAAGTGACCAATGAGCTGATGTACGAGCTGCTGAAGCGGATGCACAGCGACTTGTCGGAGATCAAGTTCGATCTCCGCGAACTGAAGAAGCGCATGACGGGTACGGAAGAAGCGCTGGCCGGCGTTAACCGACGGTTGGATCGCCACGACGAACGGCTTGATCGGATCGAGCGTCGCCTGGACCTGCACGAACTGGCGGAACCGCAGCGACCTTTCGATCCTCTCGGATAACGAGGACGAATGCCGGCGCGGACGGCATCTGCCCGACGTCCCCTGCTTTCCCTCGCTATTTCCCCGCCGCTCCTGTAAGAGGCAGGCGATCTCTCGCGAACGCATAGAGCCGCGCTCATGAAATCAGCCGTCATCCTCCTCCCCGGCCTCAATCGCGACCGCGACATGATCGCGGCGCTGACGAAGATCTCCGGGACGCCGCCGGTCACCATCTGGCAGACCGAGACCGCGATCGCCGACGACATCGACCTGATCGTCATTCCCGGCGGCTTCTCCTATGGCGACTATCTGCGCTGCGGCGCGATCGCCGCGCGCATGCCCGTGATGCAGGCCGTGCGTGAACGGGCCGAGCGCGGAACGCGGGTCATCGGCGTCTGCAACGGATTTCAGATCCTGCTGGAGGCCGGGCTGCTGCCCGGCGCCTTGATGCGCAACGCGTCGCTCCGCTTCGTCTGCCGCGAGGTGAAGCTCGCCGTCGCCAACGCCGATACCGCCTTCACCAGGCAGTACGCGCAAGGCCAGATCATCCGATGCCCGGTTGCCCATCACGACGGCAACTACTTCGCCGAGCCGGAGACGCTGGCGCGCACCGAGGGGCAAGGCCAGGTGGTCTTCCGCTACGCCGAGGACACGAATCCGAACGGCTCGGTCAACGACATCGCCGGCATCGTCAACGAGGCCGGCAACGTTCTCGGCCTGATGCCGCATCCGGAAAACCTGATCGAGGACGCTCATGGCGGCCTTGATGGACGGGCACTCTTTGCAAGCGCACTCGACATGGTGGCCGCATGAACCGCTTCGCCCTCGCCTTCCTCGCAGTTGCCGCGGCAGGTCTCAGTGCCTGCCAGTCCGGCGCGCCGGGCCCCGGACAGCTCGACGTCGCGGCTTCCGATTCCGCCTATCCCGCGATGAACCGCGTGCTCTCCCAGGCGAGCGCCTGCTGGTTCAAGAGCGGCAACCGGGACTTCGCCGCCTACAAGATCGCCTCCGAGCTCGATTCCTATTCCGGCCGTCCGCGGCTTCTGATCGTGCCGCGCAACAGCCCGGAGTCGCGGCCGCTCGCCGTCATCCAGGCGGAGGGCTCGCCGGCCAAGGTCCAGGCTTTCGGGCCGCTGATGAGCGCGCCGGTCGGCAGCCGCATCGCCGCCGACGTCAAGCGCTGGGCCGGCGGCGGCAGCGGCTGCGGCACGTCGGCCTGACGCGACCGTTCCACCGTTTCTGCGCCGCGCTGGCACCGCCGCCCTTCCTCTGCGGCGGCGAAAGCGGCTATATGCGCGGCAGACGATGAAGCACGGCGCCTCCGCCAGGGAGCGCCGCGCCGCCGGCATCTTTTCGAGAACAGGGCGCGAAACGAGAGCGATGACCATCCCCAACACGGTTCCGATCACCGAAGACCTGATCGCCGCGCATGGGTTGAAGCCTGACGAATATCAGCGGATCCTCGATCTGATCGGGCGCGAGCCGAGCTTCACCGAACTCGGCATCTTCTCGGCGATGTGGAACGAGCACTGCTCCTACAAGTCGTCGAAGAAGTGGCTGCGCACGCTCCCGACGAGCGGCCCGCGCGTCATCCAGGGCCCGGGCGAGAATGCCGGGGTGGTCGACATCGGCGATGGCGACTGCGTCGTCTTCAAGATGGAGAGCCACAACCACCCCTCCTATATAGAGCCGTATCAGGGGGCGGCGACGGGCGTCGGCGGCATCTTGCGCGACGTCTTCACCATGGGCGCCCGGCCGATTGCCGCGATGAACGCGCTGCGCTTCGGCGAGCCCGGCCATCCGAAGACCCGCCATCTCGTCGCCGGCGTCGTTGCCGGCGTCGGCGGCTACGGCAACGCCTTCGGCGTGCCCACGGTCGGCGGCGAGGTCGAGTTCGACGCCCGCTACAACGGCAACTGCCTGGTCAACGCATTTGCCGCCGGCCTCGCGAAGACCGACGCGATCTTCTACTCGAAGGCCGAAGGCGTCGGCCTGCCCGTCGTCTATCTCGGCGCCAAGACCGGCCGCGACGGCGTCGGCGGCGCGACGATGGCCTCGGCCGAATTCGACGAGACGATCGAGGAGAAGCGCCCGACCGTGCAGGTGGGTGATCCGTTCACCGAGAAGTGCCTGCTGGAGGCCTGCCTCGAGCTGATGCAGACCGGCGCCGTTATCGCGATCCAGGACATGGGGGCCGCCGGCCTCACCTGCTCGGCCGTCGAGATGGGCGCCAAAGGCGACCTCGGCATCGAACTCGATCTCGATCGCGTACCGGTGCGCGAGGAGAACATGTCGGCCTACGAGATGATGCTCTCGGAAAGCCAGGAGCGCATGCTGATGGTGCTCCGCCCGGAGAAGGAGGCGGAGGCCGAGGCGATCTTCCGCAAATGGGGCCTCGACTTCGCGATCGTCGGGCGGACGACCGACGACCTACGTTTCCGCGTGCTGCGCCACGGCGAGGAGATGGCGAACCTGCCGATCAAGGAACTGGGCGACGAGGCGCCGGAATATGATCGGCCGTGGCGCGAGCCGGGCCAGTTCTCGCCCTTGCCGGCGAGCCAGGTGGCGGAGCCTGAGGACTATGGCGCAGCGCTTCTCTCGCTCGTCGGCTCGCCGAACGGCTCGTCCCGGCGGTGGGTCATCGAGCAGTACGACACGCTGATCCAGGGCAATTCGCTGCAGCGGCCGGGCGGCGACGCCGGCGTCGTGCGCGTCGAAGGCCAACCGACGAAGGCCCTCGCCTTCTCCTCCGACGTCAACCCGCATGATTGCGAGGCCGATGCCTAGGAGGGCGGCAAGCAGGCTGTCGCGGAATGCTGGCGCAACCTGACGGCCGTTGGCGCCGAGCCCCTCGCGGCGACCGACAACCTCAATTTCGGCAAGCCTGAGCGGCCGGAGATCATGGGCCAGCTCGTCAAGGCGATCGAGGGGATCGGCGAGGCCTGCTCGAAGCTCTCCTTCCCGATCGTCTCCGGCAACGTCTCGCTCTACAACGAGACCTTCGGCGAGGCGATCCTGCCGACGCCGACGATCGCAGGCGTCGGCCTGCTCCCCGATTGGCATCGGAGCGCCACCATCGGCGGCGCCTTCGAGGGCGACGCCGTCATCCTGATTGGCGCCGATGGCGAGCATCTCGGCGCCTCCTTGTACCTGCGCGAATATCTGGGCGAGGCCGGCGGCCCGCCGCCGCCGGTGGACCTCGCGATCGAGCGGCGCGTCGGCGACTTCGTCCGTTCCGCGATCCGCAACGATCAGGTCACGAGCTGCCACGACATCTCGTCCGGCGGCCTCGCGGTGGCCCTTGCCGAAATGGCAATGGCCTCCGGCCGCGGCATGGCCATCGACATGGACGGCGCGGAAGGACCGATGCACGGCCTCCTCTTCGGCGAGGACCAGGCGCGTTACGTCGTCACCGTCCCGGACGAGCTCGCGAACTTCCTCTGCATGAACGCCGAGGGCGACGGCATCCGC
>JBQCEN010000159.1:0-11651 GCA_051960215.1 Pararhizobium sp. | reverse complement strand
ATGATCTGGGTGCTGACGCGCGGCGGACCGCTCGACGCGACGCATATCTTCCCGACCAAGATCTATGAGCTCGGTTTCGGCCAGTTCCGTTTCGGACAGGCCGCCGTCTATGGCGTCTTTTCGATCATCGTGCTGGCGCTCCTGATCTCGCTCTACTTCATCGCCCAGCGCGGCGGCCGCTCGCGGAGGATCGCCGCATGACCACGCGCCGTTTCAGGAAGGGCCGGATCGGCTTGCTGGTGCTGCAGGTGGCACTTGCCATCGTCATCCTGCTGCCGTTCTTCTGGATGGTGTCGGTGTCGCTCAAGCCGGATACGGAGCCGTTCGCGATTCCCGCGCGGCTCTGGCCCGAGCATCCGACGCTCGCCAACTACATCCACGCCTTCCGGCCGGAATTCCGCACCTACTTCATGAACTCGGTGATCGTGTCGCTCTCGACCGTCGTCATCAGCGTGACGCTCGGACTGCTTGCCGCCTACAGCTTCACCCGCTCCCAGTTCCGCATCGTCTCGGTGCTGATGGTGCTGGTGATGGTCTCGCAGATGTTCCCGGCAAGCGCCATCATCATCCCGATCTACAAGCTGATGAAGGCCGCCGACCTGCTCAACACCTATGCGTCGCTGATCATCGCCTATGTGACGATCACGCTGCCGGTGGCGATCTGGATGCTGCGTGGCTTCATGATCCGCCTGCCGGCGACGCTCGAAGAGGCAGCGGAGGTCGACGGCGCCAGGCCGTTGCGCGCCTTCTTCGAGATCATCGTGCCGCTCTGCCAGCCGGGCATCGTCGCCACCGCCGTGTTCATCCTCATCGTCACCTGGCAGGAATTCCTGTTCGCGCTCTCCTTCACCTCGACGAAGACGATGCGCACGCTGCCGGTCGGCATGAACGATTTCATTGGCCAATACGGCATCCGCTACGGCGACCTGATGGCAAGCTCCGTCATCATCTCGATCCCCGTCGTCGCGGTCTTCTTCCTCCTGCAACGCCAGTTCGTCGCCGGGCTCACGACCGGCGCGGTGAAAGGCTGATCGATGGGCGATAACCCGCTGCTCAAAGAAACGGTCGAGCCCGGCATCGTCCTGCTGACATTCAACCGGCCGGACAAGCTCAACGCGCTCTCGACGCCACTGATCCGCGCCTTCGAAGCCGAGCTTGACGCAGTCGCCGCCGATCCGGCCGTGCGCGTCGTCGTGCTCACCGGGGCTGGCGAGCGCGCCTTCGTCGCCGGTGCCGACATTGCCGAATATCAGGGCAACCGCGCAGCCGCCTTTGCCGCCTACCAGTTCGAGAGCCGCCGCGTCTTCGACAAGCTCGAGGCGCTGCCGCAGCCGACCATCGCGGCGATCCGCGGCTATGCGCTCGGCGGCGGCTTCGAGATCGCGCTCTGCTGCGACCTGATCGTCTGCGCCCAATCGGCACGGCTCGGCCTTCCGGAGGGCCTGCTCGGGCTCTCGCCCGGCGGCGGTGGCACGCAGCGCCTCACCCGCGCGGTGGGGCGCCCGATGGCCTCCGACATCATGCTCGCCGCCCGCCGCATCACCGGCGAACGCGCCTACCAGATCGGCCTCGCCGTCGAACTGGCGGACGACGAGGCGCTGATGGACGTCGTCCTCGACCGCGCCCGCGCGATGCTGAAGCTTGGCTCCCGCGCGCAGGCCGAGATGAAGCGCCTGATCCGCCAGGGCTTCGATGCGCCGTTGCCGGTCGCCCAATCGCTCGAGCAGGAAGTCCTGCTTCGGCTCTACGCCACCCATGACGGACAGGAGGGCATCGACGCCTTCCTGGAAAAGCGTCAACCGCAATTCAAGGGAGAATGAACATGGCCGATCGCGAATTCGAGGGCCGGGTCGCAATCGTCACCGGCGCGGCGATGGGCATCGGCAAGGCCTGCGCCGAGGCGCTCGCAAGGGGCGGCGCATCGGTGGTCGTCGCCGACTTCAACCGCGAGGTCGGAGCCGAAACCGCCGGCGCCATCGAGGCTGCGGGCGGCAAGGTGCTCTTCGTCGAGACCGACGTGTCGCGGATGGCGGACATGAACCGCATGGCGGAGGAGGCAATCAAGGCCTTCGGCGGCATCGACATTCTCATCAACAATGCCGCCTGCGCCCTGGGCGGCCGCGTCCACGAGATCGACGAGGAGAGGTGGGAGAAGGTCCTCTCCACCAATCTTTCCAGCGTCTGGCGCGGCATGCGGGTCTGCATTCCCGAGATGATCAGGCGCGGCGGCGGCGCCATCGTCAGCATGTCCTCGGTGCAATCGATGGCCGGCTTCAAGGGCTGGGCCGCCTATGCGGCGGCCAAGGGCGGCATCAACGCCTTGACGCAGCAGGCGGCGATCGACCTTGCGCCGCACAAGATCCGCGTGAACGCCGTCGCCCCCGGAACGATCATGACGCCGCTGAACCAGCGCCTCTTCGACACGATCGACGATCCGCAGGCGCTGATCGACACATGGAACAAGGCGCATCCGCTCGGCCGCTTCGGCGAGGCGCACGAGGTCGCCGAAGCCGTGGCGTTCCTCGCGAGCGACCGCGCATCCTTCATCACCGGCGAAATCCTGCGCGTCGACGGCGGCCTCGTCGTCCGCGGGGAGTGACGATGACTCGGGTTCCCCCTTACGAGCTCGCCGCAGCGGGCATCCGCCTCGTGCTCGATCTCGGCATCGGCCACATCGCCCGTTTCGAGGTCGACCGCAACGGTCGCAAAGCGGCTCCCTTCCATCGGGCGCCCTGGGCGGACGACGCGATGCCGCCGGACGGAACGGCGGACGCGCCGCATCTGGCGCGCATTTCGGGCGATTTCTTCTGCGCCCCCTTCTCGACCTCCGACGTCGAGCCGGCGCCGGCCCATGGCTGGACGGCAAATTCCGCATGGTCGCCCGTCGCCTGCGAGGCGATCGAAGGCGGGGTGCGGGCGACGTTCCGGCTGGAGCGCGCCGTCATGGGAGCGCACGTCTTGAAGCACCTGACGCTGCGCGACGGGCACCCGTTCCTTTACCAAAGCCACGTCTTCGAGGGGGGCGCCGGTGCGCTTCCGGTTGCCAACCACGCGATGGTCCGCCTGCCCACGGGCGGACGCCTCTCCTTCTCGCCGAAGCGCTGGGCGGAGACGCCGGAGAAGCCGCTTGAAGACGACCCGGCACGCGGCCGCAGTGCCCTCGCCTATCCGGCCCGGTCAGAAGTTCTCGCCGCATTCCCGCGTGCCGACGGCAGCACCGCCGACCTCACCGCCTATCCGATCGACGAGGGACACGAGGATTTCGTCATGCTGGTCGAGGCGGAAAGGTCCAGCCTGGGCTGGAGCGCCGCCGTCAGGCCCGGCGAGGGCGACATGGCGCTGATGCTCAAGAACCCGGCCGAACTTCCGGTGACGATGCTCTGGTACTCGAACGGCGGCCGGTTCTATGCGCCGTGGAACGGACGCCACCGCAACGTGCTTGGCATCGAGGACGGCTGCACGTGGGGCGGCAACGGCCACGCCGCGTCGACTGCATCCAATCCGCTCAACGAGGCCGGTGTCCCGACCGCGATCAGGCTCGATCCGGCGGGCCGGGTGGAAGTCCGTCACGTCATCGGCGCCCTGCCGGTACCGGAGGGTTGGGATGCCGCTGCCGACATCCGCACGGATGGCCAAATGCTGGTCGTGACCGACCGGTCGGGGCGCACGCTGTCTGTCCCCTTCGACAACGGCTTCCTTTCGGAGGGACGCTGACGATGGCCGGGATCTCTCTCCAACACGTGGTCAAGCAGTTCGGCGCCTTCACCGCCGTCCATGATCTCTCCCTCGACATCGCCGACCGCGAGTTCCTCGTGCTGCTCGGCCCCTCCGGCTGCGGCAAGACGACGACGATGCGGATGATTGCCGGCCTCGAGGAGCCGACCGCCGGCGACATCCTGATCAATGGCGAAAGGGTCAACGACAAGCCGGCGCGCGACCGCGACCTCGCCATGGTCTTCCAGAACTACGGCCTCTATCCGCACATGACCGTCGCGGAGAACATCGGCTACCCGCTCAAGGTCCGCCGCGTGGCGAAGATCGACCGCCAGAAGCGCGTGCAGGCGGCCGCCGAACGGGTGGAACTGGGCAGGCTTCTCGACCGGCGGCCCGGCGAGCTCTCGGGCGGCCAGCGCCAGCGTGTCGCGCTGGCACGCGCCATCGTCCGGACGCCGCAGCTCTTTCTCATGGACGAGCCGCTGTCGAACCTCGACGCCAAGCTCAGGACCGTCATGCGCGCGCAGCTCAAGCACCTGCAGCGCGACCTCGAAACCACCACCGTCTACGTGACGCACGACCAGGTGGAGGCGATGACGCTCGCCGACCGGATCGTCGTCATGAAGGACGGCCGCATCCAGCAATCCGGAACGCCGGCGGAAATCTACGCGCGGCCGGCGAACACCTTCGTCGCCGGCTTCATCGGTTCGCCGCCGATGAACCTGATCCCCGGTCGGGTCGTCGAAGGCCGCTTCCTTCATGCCGCCGGAACCTTGGCGGCCGAGGGGTTGCCGGAGGGAGAGGTGACCCTCGGCGCGCGGCCCGAAGACATGGCGATCACCGGTCCGACGGAGGGCCATCTCTCCGGCACCGTCTTCTCCTCCGAACTGCTGGGCGACACGACGCTGGTCGGCGTCACGGTCGGCGCCGACCTCGTCAATGTGAAGGCCGGCCCGGAACATGGCCGGGCGATCGGCGAGCCGGTCGGCATCCGCCTCGACAGCCATCGTCTTCACGCCTTCGATTGCGACGGCGGACAACGCATCGAAAGCGGCCGGCCATGACCAAGTACTGTTTTGCGACGGCCGAAAGCCCGATCCTCCCGATCGACCGTGCGAGCGTCTTCTTCGACGGCACCTTCACGGAGCCGCGGCTGCAGCACCCCGAATGCGTCGCCATCGGCCCCGACGGCTGGATCTGGTGCGGCAGTGAGAACGGCCAGATCATGCGTATTTCATCCGATGGTGCGACGATCGAGGAGGTGGCCACGACCGGCGGCTTCACCCTCGGCCTCGCCTTCGACGGCGACCGCGCACTCTATGCCTGCGAGCAGAAGCATGCCGCCGTCTTCCGCCTCGATCTCGCGACCCGGAAACTGGAACGCTTTACGCCGCCCGGCATCCGCATCCCGAACTATCCGGTGGTCGACGCCCGGCGCGGCCGGCTTCTGGTCTCCGACAGCCATGGCGCCGATGCGCCGGGACCGGGCGTCTGGAGCTACGACCTGAAGACGGGCGAAGGCCGGCTCTGGAACGACCGGCCGATGGTCTTCGCCAATGGCCTCGCTCTTTCGGCCGATGGCGACGCCCTCTTCGTCTGCGAGACATTTGCGCGGAAGGTCACCCGCATCCCGATCGCGCCGGACGGCAGCGCGCTTGAGGCGGAGCCTTATGCGACCGACCTGCCCGGCCTGCCGGATGGCATCGCCTTCGACGATTCCGGCGCGCTTTTCGTCGGCTGCTACGAGCCGTCCCGCATCCTCCGCATACCGCCCGGCGGCGGCACGGCAGAGGTCTATGTCGAGGACCCGACCGCGCACCTCTTCGCCCATCCGACCAACATCGCCTTCGATGGCGCGGCCCTCTACACGGCCAATCTCGGCCGCTGGCACGTCACGCGTATCGAGACCGACACGCACGGCGCGCCGCTTCATGCGCAACGGGGGAACCGCCCGTGACGGCGCGCCGGTTCAGCGGCCTCACCTGGGACCATCCGCGCGGCTACCGCGCGCTGGAAGCAGCATCGGCCGAGGGTCCGATCGCATGGGCGCGCCAGCCGCTCGAGGGTTTCGAAAGCCACCCGATCGCCGACCTCGCCTCCCGCTACGATCTCCTCGTGCTCGACCACCCGCATATCGGCGAGGCAATCGCCGAAGATTGCCTCCAGCCGATCGAGGACTGGTTCTCGCCAGCCGAAATCGAGGCGTGGGCCTCCGCCACGATCGGACGGGCGCTCGAAAGCTACCGCTGGAACGGCCGGCATTACGCGCTGCCGCTCGATGTCGCCATGCAGGTCGCGGCGCGGGATCCGGAAAGGGTGCCGGACGCTCCGGATAGCTGGGACGAGGTGGTCCGGCTGTCGGAAACGCAGCCTGTGGCGCTTTCGCTCGCCGGGCCGCACGCGGTCCTCACCTTCTTCTCGCTCTGCCTGTCGCTCGGCGAGGACCCGGGCGGCGAAGACCTCATAAGCGATGCCGTTGGACGGGAAGCGCTGAGGCACGTCATGCGCCTTTCCGAACGTGCACCGAAAGGCACCGAAGGCCTCAACCCCATCTCGCTTCTCGAGGCGATCGCAGCGCGCCGCGGCATCGCGCTCGTCCCGCTCGTCTTCGGCTATGTGAACTACGCCGTGCCCGCGCCCGGCCGTTTGCCCGTCGCCTTCTCAAATGCGCCGCGCGAGAGCGCCGGCGGGCGACGCGGCAGCGTGCTCGGCGGAACGGGCATCGGCATTACGCGCCGGAGGAGGCCGGACCACGAACTCCTCGACCATCTCCGCTGGCTGATGTCGCAGGAAGCGCTACTGCGCTTCATCCCCTGCCATGATGGGCAGCCGTCCGCGCGCGAGGCATGGCTCTCCGAAGAGGTGAATGGCGCTTGGGGCGGGTTCTACGCCGCCACGGCCGAAACGGCCGAGCAGGCATGGGTGCGGCCCCGCTCCGACGGCTACATCGCCTTCCAGACCGCCGCCTCCGATGCGCTGAGGCAGGCGATCAACGCAACCACAGCAGCCGACGGCATCCTCGCACAACTGCGGACCCTATGGCGAGCCTCGCTCGAGGCCGCCCGCAATCGAATCCAGCAAGACACCGGATCAAGAGCATGAACGCGAAAGCACTCTCGGACGTCACCATCCTCGACTTCAGCCACCTGCTGCAGGGCCCCTTCTGCACGCAGCTCCTCGCCGACATGGGCGCCAACGTCATCAAGGTGGAGCGGCCGGGCCAGGGCGATCTCTTCCGCACCATGACCTTCAACAACAAGTGGGTCGGCGGCAGGGAGAGCCCGAACTTCCTCGCCTGGAACCGCAACAAGCGCTCGCTCGCGATCGACCTCAAGGCGCCGGAGGCAAAGACCATCCTCTACAGGATCGCCGAAAAGGCCGATGTGGTCGTGCAGAACTTCCGCCCCGGCGTGCTCGGGAAGCTCGGCTTCGGCTATGAGGATTTCAAGGCCGTCAACCCGCGGATCATCTATTGCTCCGGCTCCGGCTATGGCGAAAGCGGGCCGTACGTCACACGGCCCGGGCAGGACATGCTGATCCAGGGGCGGACCGGCATCGCCGCGGCGACCGGGCGCGGCGACGGACCGCCGGTGCCCGTCGGCTCCGGCTTTTCCGACCAGATCGGTGCCATGAACATGGTCTACGGCATCCTGACTGCGCTCTACTGTCGCGAGCGCTCCGGGGAAGGACAGGAGATCAAGGTCGACCTGATGTCGGCGATGCTCGCCCATCAGGGTCAGGAAATGCTGATGGCTATGAATTTCAACGAGAACCTCGAGCGGCCCAATTCCGGCATCGGCCATCCCGGCATGGATGCGCCCTTCGGCGTCTACCCGACCTCGGACGGCTGGGTGACGATCGCCATGAGCCCCTACAAGCGCCTCGTCGGCGTCCTCGGCGACGACAGCCTGCTTTCCTACGACGACCCGAAGACGCTCTTCGACAAGCGCGACGAGATTTGGGAGAAGCTCGCGGCGCTGACACGGAAATGGACGACGAAGGACCTGCTCGACGCGATGCTCGCCGTCGATATCTGGTGCGGCGAGGTGAAGACGCATCTGCAGGCGGCCGACGATCCCCAGGTCCGCCACATGGGCGCGATCACCCGCTACACCCACCCGGTCGCCGGGGAGGTGAAGGTCGTCGCACCCGCCGTCAAGATGTCCGCCACCCCGGCAACCGTCGAGCGCCCGGCTCCGCTGGTCGGCGAGCACACGCGCGAAATCCTCGCCGAATTCGGGTTCGACGAAGACGCGATCGGGTCGCTGCTCTCGTCGCAAACGGTCGCGGCACCGTAGCGCAATCCGCCAACACCGCTGAAGCCACGGCTGCGGTTTAGCTTGGCTTTTCCCTAAGAGCCTTAGGGATAAGCTGTTACCCATGTCTTCCAACCGGACACGGGAATGGTAGCGGAGGAGCGATGCCGTCGATCCTCGCACTTACCGAATATACCCTATAGCCTTCGATTGCGCTCTCGGGTGACAGGCTTGCCGACATGCGAGCCCAAGGCCGCCGAGCCCTTGCCGCCGGCGCACATTGGGAGAGGCGCGGCGAAGACAGGGCGCCGTTGCCGCCGCCGCGAAGCTATTGTTTAATCTCGTTGACGACCATATCGACGGCATCGCAAAGGCGTTCGACGATCGTGTCAATCGTGATTGTGTCGATAATGAAGGGCGGCGCGAGCAGGACGTGGTCGCCGGCGCGCCCGTCCGTCGTCCCGCCCTGCGGATAGACCATCAGACCGCGCTCCATCGCCGCCGCCTTGATCCGGGCGTGGAGCTTCAGCGCCGGGTCGAACGGTGCTTTCGATGACCGGTCAGCAACGAGCTCGATCCCCTGGAACAGGCCGCGGCCGCGGATGTCACCGACGTGGTGGTGATTGTCGAAGCGCTCCCGGAGGCGACGTTCCAGATCGGCACCGCGGGCCTGCACATTGGCCAGCAGATCGTCACGCCGGATGACCTGCTGGACCGCGAGCCCGGCGGAACAGGCAAGCGGATGGCCGATATAGGTGTGGCCGTGCAGGAATGTGCCCGAACCTTCGGCGAAGGCGTCGAAGAGGCGGTCCGAAGCGAACACTGCCCCGAGCGGCGCGTATCCGCCGCCAAGCCCCTTGGCGACCACCATCAGGTCGGGCACGACACCGTCCTGTTCGCACGCATGCAACGTGCCGGTGCGGCCCATGCCGCACATCACCTCGTCGAGGATGAGCAGGATGCCGTACCGATCGCAGATTTCCCGAATGCGTCTGAAATAGCCGGGTGCCGGCGGCACCGCGCCGAGGGTGGCGCCGACGACGGTTTCGGCGATGAAGGCAATCACGGTCTCCGGCCCGAGTTCCTTCAGTTTCGCCTCTAGCAGGTCGGCCGCCCGCTCTCCATAGGCCTCGATGCTCTCGTCCTGCCGCTGATGACGATAGGCATAGCACGGATCGATGTGATGGCTCTCGAGGAGGATCGGCTCGAAGGCCGCCTTGCGCCAGCGATTGCCGCCGACCGAAAGCGCGCCGATCGTGTTGCCGTGATAGCTCTGATACCGACCAATGAAGCGGCGCCGCTCCGGCTCGCCGCGTTCCACGAAATATTGCCGCGCCATCTTCAGCGCCGTCTCGATCCCTTCCGAGCCTCCGGAGACGAAATAGACGTGTCCGAGATCGCCCGGCGCATGGGCGACAAGTTCGTCGGCCAGAGATTCGGCCGCCTCGCTGGTGAAGAAGCTTGTATGGGCATAGGCGATCTTGTCGAGCTGCGCGTGCATCGCCGCCACGACGTCCGGATGCTGGTGGCCGAGGCAGGAGACCGCCGCCCCCCCAGAGGCGTCGATATAGCGGCGCCCATCGCGGTCGATCATCTCGACGCCCTCACCGCCGACGGCGACTGGATAGGAATGGTGGATCTGGCGGTGAAGGATGTGGGTCATGGTGGTGGCTCGCGGTCAGATATGTGTTGAGAGGTCGTCGAACTGGCGTTCCATTTCGCGCACGGCTTCGAGTGCCTGCTCGCCTGCCGTCGCCGCAAGCATCGCCGCCAGCGCCTCGACAGTCGCGAAGGCCGGCGTCATGGTGTGGAAGAAGGATGGGCTCGACGTCGGCACGACGATCGAAGTGCGCGCGCGCCGGACGAGTGGTGACACCGGACTGTCGGTGAGCGCCACGATGGCGATGCCGCACGCCAGTGCGTAGTCGACAAGGTCGACCGCGGCGCGCGTGTATGGTTTGACGCTGATGGCGAGCATCGCGTCGTCCGGACCCGCGCCACGCAGGCGATCCGCGCCGGTCCCGCCGGGAGCGTCCAGCAGGCGCGCGTCGCCGCCCGCCAGCGAATGGACGTAGGCGAAATGGCTGGCAACCGGATAGCTCGACCGGAAGCCCATCACATAAACCCGCCGCGCCTCGGTTAGGACCGCAACCGCAGCCCTCACCGAATCGAGCACGGCGGGCTCGGCGAGTGTGCGCATATGTCGACTGAGCGTATCGGCAAGGTCGAAGGCCAACGCGTCCTCGCCCTCGTTGCTGCGGCGCGCAACAAGCGCTTCCGCCTTGCTGGAAAACTTCATCTCGCCCCGGCGGATCCGTTCGGCAAAGACGCCCCGCAGCCCGTCATAACCTTCGAAGCCCATGCGTTGCGCGAGCCGCGTCATGGAGGCGGGCGTCACACCCGCCTTCCTTGCCTGCTCACGCATGGACAGCAGCGCGACGTCCTGTGGATTGTCCAGCACCCATTGCGCCGCCACCTTGATCTGACGGGGCATGGCGTCGAATTCAGCCATCAGGCGCGAGCGCAGCGTAGGGTCTGACATGGCATCAATCTATGCCTGCAGACGAAAACGTGCAATAAGTGTTTCAAATTTCCCATAGTGAGTGTAATGTTTCAAGTCAGGGAAAGAGCAGGGAGGACGCTCGCATGAAACATCTCGTCAGCACGTACTTGGCAGGCATGGCCGCAGCCGCCGTCGCGGCATTGCCCTTCGCCGCCACGCCGGCCTCGGCCGCCGATCCGATCGCCATCGGCTGGGTCGGCCCGCTGTCGCCACCCGGCAACTAGTCCGGCGGCCAGGAAATGGAATGGGCGGTCCAACTCGAGGTGGACCAGATCAACAAGGCCGGCGGCGTGCTCGGGCGACCGCTGAAGGTCACCTATGAGGACACGAAGGGTCAGCCGGCAGAGGGCAGCGCGGCGGCTGTCCGCCTGATCACCAAGGACAATGTCTCGGCCATCATCGGCGAGTTCCATTCCTCCGTCGCGCTCGCCGAGATCGACGAGGCTCACAAATATCATGTGCCATGGGTCGGCACGGACGTCTGGTCCGATGCGATTACGGCCAAGCAGTATCCGGAAGTCTTCCGCCTCTCGCCAGCGAACTCGCTGGTCTATGTGAAGGCGGCGGACTGGTCGGCCGAGCGCTTCAAGAACATCGCCATCGTCGCCGAGAACACCGATTTCGGCCAAGGCGGTGCCAAGGTCATCGCCGATGAACTCAAGGCGAAAAACATCCCTCATACGCTGGTGACGATCGACCTCAACCAGCAGGATTTCACGCCGGCCCTCCTGCGCCTGATGCAACAGAACCCGAAGCCGGACGCGATCCAGATGGTCGTTGCCGGTCAGGCTCAGTATCAGCTTGTCAAACAAGCCTGCCAACTCGGCTTCGCGCCGACGGCCGGCACGGCGCTGATCGGCTCGTCGGGGCTTCTGCAGAAGGAAGTCTGGGAGGTCGACGGCAAATGCGCGAAAAACCTCCTGATCGTCAATGTCGCCCAGCCGAAGAGCCAGTGGAACGACAACGCCAAGGCGTTCGCGAAATCCTTCACCGAGCGCTACAACCGCGCGCCGACGGGCGTTGCCATGGAGGCCTATGACACGCTCGGCGTTGTCGTCGCGGCGATCGAGAAGGCGGGTTCCGCCGACCGCGACGCGATCATCAAGGGTCTGGAGCAG
>JBQCEN010000158.1:0-21703 GCA_051960215.1 Pararhizobium sp. | reverse complement strand
CGGCTTTGCTTTCGTCGTGGCCGCGACGTTCGGCATCGCGCTCATCGGCTTCGTGGCGCTCGCGGCCATCGTCAGCGCCGCCGCCGTCAAGCTCTCGCCGATCGTGCGCACGCAGATCATGCTCCTGCGCACCCGGTCGCGCTCGTCGCGCATCTGGAACGACGGCCGCGGCGTCGTCATCGACGCGTAAAGGCATCTTCCTCGCAAATGCGAAGCGCCGCCGTTCCGGCGGCGTTTTCGTGTCCGCGCCCGGCCCGGCTGCGAAAATCCTTCTGTTTGCCGAAAGCATTTGCTAGAGCGGGTCCCGACATGCGGCTGCCGGCCTCGCCGCCCGCGCCGCGGCAAACGATCCGCAGAGGTCCGTCATGGAAAAGTTCGTCAAGCTCACCGGCGTCGCCGCCCCCCTTCCGGTCGTCAACGTCGACACCGACATGATCATCCCGAAGGACTACCTGAAGACGATCAAGCGGACCGGCCTCGGCAAGGGCCTCTTCGCCGAGCACCGTTACAACGACGACGGCTCGGAGAACCCCGATTTCGTACTCAACAAGCCGGCCTACCGCAACGCCAGGATCATCGTCGCGGGCGACAACTTCGGCTGCGGCTCCTCGCGCGAGCACGCCCCCTGGGCGCTCGCCGACTTCGGCATCCGCTGCGTCATCTCGACGAGCTTCGCCGACATCTTCTACAACAACTGCTTCAAGAACGGCCTCCTGCCGATCACCGTCAGCCCGGAAGACCTCGACAAGCTGATGGACGATGCCGGCCGCGGCGCCAACGCGACGCTGACGGTCGACCTCGAGAAGCAGGAGATCCACGGCCCCGACGGCGGCGTCGTGCGCTTCGAGATCGACGCCTTCCGCAAGCACTGCCTGCTGAACGGCCTCGACGACATCGGCCTGACGCTCGAGAAGGCGCCGAAGATCGACGGCTACGAGTCGCGCCTCGCCGAAAGCCGCCCCTGGGCGTGAAGCGTTGGTCCGCGCGGGCGGGTACCGGGCGGCGGGGATCGATCACGACGGCCGGCCTCGCCGTCTGCCCGCGATGAACGCCGTTCCCACGTCCCCGGTTGAAAACGCCTTGGCTGAAGCCTAAGGACGGGCATCCGTTTCTCTTTCAAGCTCAGGACAATCGATCATGGCGACGCGCAAGCTTCTTCTTCTTCCCGGCGACGGCATCGGCCCGGAGGCGATGGCGGAGGTGCGCAAGCTGATCGAGGTGCTGAACGCCGACCACGGCGCCGGCTTCGAGACGGAGGAAGGCCTCGTCGGCGGATGCGCCTATGACGCGCACGGCAAGGCCATCTCGGAAGATCACATGGCGCTGGCGATGAACGCCGACGCGGTGCTCTTCGGCGCGGTCGGCGGTCCGAAGTGGGACGACGTGCCCTATGAGGTGCGGCCGGAAGCCGGGCTTCTGCGGCTGCGCAAGGACATGCAGCTCTTCGCGAACCTCCGGCCGGCGATCTGCTACCCGGCCCTCGCCGCGTCCTCCTCGCTCAAGAAGGAGGTCGTCGACGGCCTCGATATCCTGATCATCCGCGAGCTGACCGGCGGCGTCTATTTCGGCGAGCCCAAGGAGATCATCGACCTCGGCAACGGCCAGAAGCGCGGCATCGACACGCAGATCTACGACACCTACGAGATCGAGCGGATCGCCGGCGTCGCCTTCGAGCTGGCGCGCACGCGCCGGGGCAAGGTCTGCTCGATGGAAAAGCGCAACGTCATGAAGTCGGGCGTGCTCTGGAACCAGACCGTGACGGCCTACCACAAGGCGCACTTCTCCGACGTCGAGCTGACCCATATGCTGGCGGATGCCGGCGGCATGCAGCTCGTGCGCTGGCCGAAGCAGTTCGACGTCATCGTCACCGACAACCTCTTCGGTGACATGCTTTCCGACGTCGCGGCGATGCTGACCGGCTCGCTCGGCATGTTGCCCTCCGCCTCGCTCGGCGCGACGGACGGCAAGACCGGCAGCCGCAAGGCGCTCTACGAGCCGGTCCACGGCTCGGCGCCGGACATCGCCGGCAAGGGTATCGCCAATCCGATCGCCATGATCGCCTCGCTCGCCATGTGCCTGCGCTACTCCTTCGGCATGGTCGCCGAGGCGGACCGGCTCGAGGCGGCGATCTCCTCCGTGCTCGACGACGGCCTGCGCACGGGCGACATCATGTCCGACGGCATGCGCCAGGTCTCGACGAGCGAGATGGGCGACGCGATCGTCGGCAAGTTCCGCGCCGCCGCCTGAGCGGCGGCCTGAAGGCCCTCCATGGAAGACGCCGGTCGACCCGCCCCGCAAGCACCCTCCGCCGAAGGCGAAACGGCGGTGACCGGGGCACCGGCAACCGCCCGCGAGAGGCGAGGCCGGTGGGGCGACCGGCTCGTCCGCTCGCATATGCTCTTCCGCGCCAATGTCCGTTCCGGCCATAGCTTCGTCCGGGCGCGGCATGCGCGACGCACCGTGCGACCGCGGGTCCATTGGCTGCGCTATTTCGTCGTCGCGGCCTTCTTGGTGTTGCTGGCGGCGATCGTCCTCGACCAGCCGGTCGGGGCCTTCCGCGGCCACTGGCCGGGCGACGTCTCGGCGACGGCAAGCGACATCACCGATATCGGCAAGTCCGGCTGGATCCTGATTCCGACCGGCGTCGCGATCCTCGTCGCCTACAGCCTCAATTGGGAGGTCTGGGGCGCCCGACGGCGCATCTTCGTCCTCAAATGGGTCGCAGCCCTCGGCTTCATCTTCTTTTCGATTGCCGCCGGCGGGCTCATTACCGATATCGTCAAATACGTCGTCGGCCGCGCCAGGCCCGTCCATTTCCAGGAGCTCGGCGCCTTCAGCCTGCATCCCTTCGTGAATGCAAGCTTCGCCAGCTTTCCCTCGGGCCATTCGACGACGATCGGCGGCCTCTTCGCCGCCTTGGCGCTGCTCTTTCCGCGCTTTCGGCTCGGCTTCCTCGTGCTGGCGCTCTGGATCGCCTTCACCCGCGTCCTCGTCGGCGCACACTATCCGAGCGACGTCATCGCCGGCCTCGCCTGGGGCGCGTGGTTTTCCTATTTCTCGGCCATGCTCTTTGCCCGCCACGGGCTGATCTTCACCTATGACGCGCGGGGCTGGCCGGTGCGGCGCTCCGGCTATCGTCTCTTCGGCCGGCACCGGCGGATCCGGCGACTTCTCGCCCGCCGGCGGGCAAAGCGACGCCCGGCGAAGAATTGACTCCTGACGGCAGCATTGTATGACTTCGCGCTGAAATCGGAGCGCGCAATGTTCGAGGCCTCGGCCAATTCCTGCATCCGTCGCCCGGCCTTTCCGGCCGGCGGCATTGCCCTGCGCACCGCCTCTTCCGCAGCCACGGCCAGAAAAACGACGACGACGACCGTCTGACGTCTCCGGCTTGTCCGATCTCTCCCGGTCCGGCCGGGGACGAAGCGCCCCGCATCAGGCCGGCGGGGTCCAGATCAGCAAAGCGGAGAGACGAGGAACCAAGATGACAGCCAAGTTCAAGATCGCAGTGGTCGGCGCCACCGGCAACGTCGGCCGCGAGATGCTCGACATCCTTTCCGAGCGCACCTTCCCCGCGAGCGAGGTGGTGGCGCTCGCCTCCAGCCGTTCGGTCGGCACCGACGTCTCCTTCGGCGACAGGACGCTGACGGTGAAGAACCTCGAGAACTACGATTTCTCCGACACCGACATCTGCCTGATGTCGGCCGGCGGCGAGGTCTCGAAGAAGTGGTCGCCGAAGATCGGCGCACAGGGCTGCGTCGTCATCGACAACTCCTCGGCCTGGCGCTACGACGCCGACGTGCCGCTGATCGTGCCGGAGGTCAACCCGGACGCGATCACCGGCTTCTCCAAGCGGAACATCATCGCCAACCCGAACTGCTCGACGGCGCAGCTCGTCGTCGCGCTGAAGCCGCTGCACGACCGCGCCACGATCAGGCGCGTCGTCGTCTCGACCTACCAGTCGGTCTCCGGCGGCGGCAAGGAGGCCATGGACGAGCTCTTCAACCAGACGCGCGCCGTCTTCGTCGCCGATCCGGTCGAGCCGAAGAAGTTCACCAAGCGCATCGCCTTCAACGTCATCCCCCACATCGACGTCTTCATGGAGGACGGCTACACGAAGGAGGAGTGGAAGGTCCTGGCCGAGACCAAGAAGATGCTCGACCCGAAGATCAAGGTGACCTGCACGGCCGTGCGCGTCCCCGTCTTCATCGGCCATGCGGAATCGGTCAACATCGAGTTCGAGAAGGAGATCACGGCGGAGGAGGCGCGCGACATCCTGCGCGAGGCGCCGGGCTGCCTCGTCATCGACAAGCGCGAGAACGGCGGCTACGTCACGCCATACGAATCCGCCGGCGAGGATGCGACTTTCATCTCGCGCATCCGCGAGGACGCCACGGTCGAGAACGGCCTCAACATGTGGGTCGTCTCCGACAACCTGCGCAAGGGCGCTGCGCTCAACGCGATCCAGATCGCCGAGCTCCTGATCAACCGCGGCCTGGTGCGCGGCCGCGCCGAGGCCGCCTGATCGGCTGGGCCCATGCGGCGGGCGACCTGCCGCATGACCGCCGCCGACGCGTAATCCGCGCGGCACTCGCGCGGTCTACCGGCCTGTTCGACGCAATGACATCTTTACGCCGCGATGGCATGGTCTTGGCGGCTTCCTCAATCGGAGATTACGTCCGTCATGACCCTTCCGCGTCAGGGTTTCCGCTCCCTCCTTGCGGCTCTCGCTCTCGCATCGCTGCCGCTCTCCGGCGCCATCGCGGCGCCCGCCTGCGGCAACACCTCCGCCGGTTTCCAGCAGTGGCTCGGTGACTTCAAGCAGCAGGCGGCCGACCAGGGCTTCAGCCAGAGCACCATCGACCGCGCGCTCGACGGCGTCACCTATGCCGACAAGACGATCTGGGCCGATCGCCATCAGCACAGCTTCCACCTGTCGCTGCAGCAGTTCATGCAGAAGCGCGGCTCGGCGACCATCGTCGCCCAGGGCAAGCGCCTGAAGCATCAGAACGCGGCGCTCTTCGACCGCATCGAGAAGCGTTTCGGCGTTCCGGCCGGTCCGCTGATCGCCGTCTGGGGCATGGAGACCGGCTTCGGTAGTTTCATGGGCGATCAGAAGGCGCTTCCGGCGCTCGCGACGCTGACCTATGACTGCCGGCGTTCCGACTATTTCCGCAAGGAGCTCTACGCGGCGCTGACGATCGTTCAGCGCGGCGAACTGTCGCCGGCCGAGATGCGCAGCGCCGGCCACGGCGAGATCGGCCAGACGCAGTTCATGCCGACGAACTACGTTCTCTACGCCGTCGACGGCGACGGCGACGGCCGGCGGGACCTGATCCACTCGAAGGCCGATGCGCTTGCCTCGACCGCGAACTATTTCCGTGCCCATGGCTGGCAGCCGGGCGCCGGCTACCAGCCGGGCCAGCCGAACTTCGCCGCGATCCAGGCCTGGAACGACGCGAGCGTCTACCAGCAGGCGATCGCCATCATGGGCGCCGATATCGACGGCGGCTGACGCCGCCGCCATTCACGCCAAGGCGTATGTCAGAGTTCAGGACGGGCGAAATCTCCCGTTTCGGGGTTCATGAGCCAGAGCTCGCCGGTCGAGATATCGAACCAGGCGCCGTGCAGCTTCAGGCTGCTCTCCTCCTCGCGCGCCTTCACCCACGGGAAGGTCCGGAGGTTGGTGATCGAGTTGCGGATGGAGATCCGCTCCAGCGCCGTCTGCCGCTCGCCGCCGGTCATGCCGCCCGCCTCGGCGATGCCTTCCGCCGCGGGCTTCAGCATGCTCATCCACTTGCCGATGAAATCGCCCGGCGAGAGCGGCTCGGCGTCGGACGACAGCGCCGCGTTGATGCCGCCGCAGCGGCCGTGCCCGAGGACCACGATGTTCTGTACCTCGAGCGCCTGCACGGCGAATTCGAGGGCGGCCGAGGTGCCGTGGAAATGCGCGTCGGGCTGCCAGGGCGGCACGAGGTTGGCGATGTTGCGGATGACGAAGATCTCGCCCGGGCCGCTGTTGAAGACGAGTTCGGGCGCGGTGCGGGAATCGCAGCAGGCGATCACCAGCGTCGGCGGCTTCTGGCCGCGTTCCGCAAGCTGCCGATACCGGCCGCTTTCGGCGGCATAACGCCCCGTCATGAATTCGCGATAGCCGTCGAGGAGATAGTCGGGAAAAGTCGTTGGGCTGGTCATGAGACCTGATTAGCGGCCACGTGAAGGAAGATCAATCGGTGCGGCCATGCGGCCCGGAGCCGCGCCCGAAAGCTTCAGGCCCAGATCGCCATCGGCGTGCCGTAGGCGTCCCGCTCGAAGTCTTCCGGAAAGGGCCGCGCGAGCCCGTCCACGCGACGCCCGGCGATGAGCGCCACGGCGGCTGCGTCGAGGACGTCGTCTTCGCCAACGCCCCACATCGGCGCCTGACCGAGAAACGTCTCCCGGTAGCCGGCCGAGACGAGCAGCGCCCGCCGCTCCGCCATGCCCTCCGGATTGATCCGGCCCCCGATCTTCTTCGGCAGGCGCATTGCGGCGCCACCGTTCAGTCGCCAGAAGGCGAATTCGGGATGCGCTTCGAACACCCGCCCGACGAGGACTGCGTCCGTGTGGAGCAGCGCGTCGATCTCGCGGATCTTGCCGAAGAGGCCGAACGCCTGCCGCGAGACCTTCCGCGGCGGATCGGAGGTCTCCAGCGCGATGCGGCAGGCCTCGCCATAGTCCTCGGCGAGGACGGCGCCGCGAGACGCGATCGAGAAGACGCTGCTCTGGCGCTCGCCGAGTAAACGACGCACCGCCGCCTCCGGACCGCGGCCGCCGGGGCCGATCCGGTCCGGAAGGCCGATCGGCATGTCGACCGCGACCATCGTCTCCGACGGCATTCGGGCGAGCAGCGCGGCGAAGTCCGGTGCGACGAGCACCTCAGGCCCGGTTTCGCCGTGGACGACGGCGATCCAGCCGGCCCGGCAGCCGTCGACGCCGGCGAAGGGCGGCTTCATCGGCTGTTGACCGTCGCCGGATGGCGCAGGCGACGCAGCGTCACGAGCGCCATCGGCTTGCGGAGGCTCCCAGCGTCGCTTGCCAGCGTCAGTTCGTCCGCTCCGCGCTTGACCGAGCGCGCCCGGATTTCGAAGACGCTCGCCGTCGCCGACTGCAGCGCCCGCTCCTCCGTCTCGCCTGCCATGACCCGCGCCAGGAAGACCGCCGCGAGCAGGTCGCCGAGGCCGTTCGGGGCGCCGGAAACCAGGCGGTGCTCGGCGAGGAGGGCGTGATCGGCGGAGAGGTAGAGGTTGCCCGTGCTGCCGCGGGCCTGCGCATGCGCCGAGGTGACGAGCATCCGCTGCGGCCCGAGCGCCAGCGCCGCATCGAGGATCGCGTCGTTGTCGGGCAGGGGGGCAGCCGCCATCCAGGCAAGCTCGAAGCGGTTCGGCGTCGCGATCGAGGCAAGCGGCACGAGCCGGTCGCGGATCGCAGCCGCCGTCTCCTCCGGCACGTAGAGCCCACCGGCATCGCCGATGACGGGATCGCAGACGTAGAGCGCCGCCGGCGTGCGGGCGCGGACGGCGCTCACGAGCCGCGCCACGGCGCCGGCCTGGCGTGCCTCACCGAGATAGCCGGAGATGACGGCGCCGACCTCGCCGAGCCAGGGCGCGCGGCAGAGGTCGTCGATCATCGCCTCGAAGGCGGCGATCGGCGGCACGATGCGCGTCGCCGGCCCGTGTCCCGGATGCCACGAGAGGGAGACGGTCGGCACCGACCAGACGCTGTGGCCGAGCGCCTCCAGCGCGAAGACCACCGCGCGGTTGCCGACCGATCCGCGGACGACATGGCTCGAAACGGCGATGACCGCCTTCTGCCGGGCCGCCTGCGGCGGTATCGAGACGTTTTCGTTCAAGGCGTCAATGTCCGAGATGACCGACAAGCCAGAAGCAGAGGACGACGAGGGCGATGGCGCCGAGGATGCGGCCGATGCGCGTGCCCCACACCTCGATCCGGTCGTCCCGGTCCGCATCGGCGGCGGCGAAGTGGCCCTTGAGCGAGCGGCTGCGCGCCTTGAGCCCGGAGAGGGCGAAGAGGCCGCCTTCCTCCTTCAGCCTGTCCAGCTCGCGCCGCGCGGCACGCGCGCGATCATCCGGCCTCGCCATTTACCCGTTCGTCCTTCCCTTCCCGCGTTCCCATCTTCTATCGCAACCGGCCGATACGAAAGAGGCTTTTTTGTCCGGCGGCAAATCGTTAGGGTCCGCGCGGACCAACGACGGGGATGACGCATGGCCACGAACGCCGCCTGGCGCCGGATCACCGGGCTTTTCCTTCTTCTCTTCATGCTGACGAGCCTTGCCGGCTGCGGCATCAACAACATCCCGACCGAGCAGGAGAAGGCGAAGGCCGCCTGGAGTCAGGTCATGAACCAGTACAAGCGGCGCGCCGACCTGATCCCGAATCTGGTGGCGACGGTGAAGGGCTACGCGAAGCAGGAGAAGGAGGTGCTGACCTCCGTCACCGAGGCGCGCGCCAAGGCGACCTCGATCCAGGTGACGCCGGAGACACTCAACAACCCGGATGCGTTCAAGAAATTCCAGGAGAGTCAGGCGGGCCTGACGAGCGCGCTCTCCCGCCTGCTCGCCGTCAGCGAGAACTACCCGGACCTCAAGTCGAACCAGAACTTCCTGGCCCTGCAGGCGCAGCTCGAGGGAACGGAGAACAGGATCGCCGTCGCCCGCCGCGATTATATCGAGGCCGTCCGGCTCTATAACACCGACCTGCGCACCATCCCCGGCCGCTGGTGGCGGTCGCTCCTCTATTCCGACGCCGAACCGCTGCCGACCTTCACGGTGGACGAGAAGACGCAGGAAACACCGCAGGTGAAGTTCGACTGATGCCCGTTGCCATCCCTGATCCGGCATGGCGCGCCTCGGCGCGATGGCCGGGACCCGCATCGCTGCTGGCTTTTTTTGCAGTGCTCGCGGTCTCTCTCTGCCTGCTTGTACCGGCTGCAGCGGCTGCCGACAGCTTCCCGCCGCTTACCGGCCGGGTGGTCGACGCGGCCGGCATCATCGACGCGGCGACCGAACAGGCGATCACGGCGAAGCTCGCCGCCTTCGAGAAGGCTTCGACAGACCAGGTCGTCGTCGCGACGATCCCGTCGCTGAACGGCGCGCCGCTCGAGGACTATGCGAACCGCCTCTTCCGCTTCTGGAAGCTTGGGCAGGCGAAGGAGAACAACGGCGTCCTCCTGCTCGTCGCCCTTGACGACCGCAAGGTCCGCATCGAGGTCGGCTACGGTCTCGAGGGCACGCTGACGGATGCGCTGTCGAAGCTGATCATCGCCGACGACATGGTTCCGGCCTTCCGCGCCGGGCATTATGGCGCGGGCATCTCCAAGGGCGTCGACGACATCCTCTCCGTCCTCGGCGGCAATGCGGCCGAGTTGCAGGCGCGCGCCGAGCCGGCCCGGCAGGCGGCCGGCAGGCAGGACGGTTCCGGCGGCATCTTCGCGCTTCTCTTCTTTGCGGTCTTCGCCGGCATGTTCCTCTTCGGCGCGCTCGCGCCGGTCTTTGGCCGCCGGCTCGGCCCGGGCCGCTACCGCTGGCTCGGCATGACGATCGCCGCCGCCGAGATGCAGCGTGGCCGCTCCGGCTTCGGCGGCGGCTCCTGGGGCGGCGGCGGGTTTTCCGGCGGCGGCGGGTCATCAGGCGGCGGAGGCGCATCGGGCGGATGGTGAAACGCAGCCGACCCGTGCTGACGGAGGCGGACCGCGCCGCTGTCAGCGACGCCATCGCCCGGGCGGAAGGCGCCACGAGCGGCGAGATCTTCTGTGTCCTTTGCCGGCAAAGCGATGACTATTTCCATGCGGCCGGTTTCACGCTGGCGCTGGCGGTGCTCGCCTCCGGCGTCCTCTTCGCGTGGGCGGCGCATGCCTGGTGGCTGGCGATCGATCCGCGCTATTTCGCGCTGGCGCTCGTCGGGGCCTTCCTGCTCGGGCTCGCGATCCTCGGCCTCGTCCCGCCGCTCAGGATGCGCTTCGTCGCCAAGCGCCTGCGCTACCGGCGCGCCCATGCGCAGGCGATGAGCCAGTTCTCCGCGCACGGCCTTTCGGCGACGCGGGAGCGGACTGGCGTCCTGATCTTCCTGTCGCTCGCCGAGCGCTACGGCGCCGTCGTCGCCGACGCGGCGATCGACGCGAAGGTGAGCCAGGAAGACTGGAACGCAACGGTCGCCGCCCTGATCGACGGGGCGCGGCAGGGCGCCGTCGGCGCGGGCTTCGTTGCGGCGGTGGACAAGGCAGGCGGCCTGCTCGCCGAGCACTTCCCGCGACGCGACGACGATACGAACGAGCTGCCGGACCGCATCGTCGAGATCTGACGGGAGCCCGATCCCGAACAAAGACCTATCGCGACTGCGCGTGGTACTCCGGGTTCGGCACCATCGCCGTCGCGGTGGCGACGCGGTTCGTCATGTTGAAGAAGGCGGCGACCGAGGCGATGTCCCAGATGTCGCGCTCCGACCAGCCCTCCCGCCTCAGGCGCTGCCGGTCCTCCTCCTCGATACGGTCCGGCGTCTCCGTCAGCTTGACGGCGAAATCGAGCATCGCCCGCTGGCGCAGCGTGAGTTCCGCGACGCGATAGTTCATGGCGATCTCCTCGCCGAGCGCCGGGTTGCCCGAAAGTTGCCGCACCGCGGCGCCATGCGCCGTCAGGCAGTAGTGGCAGTGGTTCACGGAGGAGACGGCGACGGCGATCATCTCGCGGTCGAGCTTCGTCAAGCCGGAATCGCCGAGCATCAGGTCGTTATAGAAGTCGGTGAAGGCGCGCAGCTTCTTCTCGTCGAAGGCGTAGGCCCGGAGGACGTTCGGCACGAGGCCGAGCTTCTCCCGGCACTTCTCGAAATAGGCTTCCGTCTCCGGCGAGAGCGGGTCCTTGATCGGCAGGTCGAGCGCCGTCACGGCGGCTTTCGCATCGGTCGTCACATCATCCTCCAATTCCCGGCCATGATCGAAAAACATCGGTCGCGGGGAAGCATTCTTCTGCTAGCATTCCCGCGAACTCAAGCGGGAGGCTTTCATGACGGTGCGCCGCGATCCGAAGCGCGACAGGCTGGTCCGTAAGGTCCGGGAAATCGCCAGCAGCTCCGGCGAGCCCTTCGTCGACCCGCATATCCTCTTCGACCAGGCGAGCGAGGACGACATCAAGCGGGCGGCACCCGAGACGCTCGCCGCAAGCGCGATCCATGCCCGCCGCGAGCTCGACGCCTTTGATCACCGGCGCGAGCGGGTGACGATCGGGACCGTCGCGGGCATCGAGGGCAATGGTGAGCCGCTGTCGGTGCTGACGATCACCGACCGCAATATGCCTTTCCTCTTCGATTCGACCATGGCCGCCGTGACGGCGGCGACCCGTGACATCCGGCTCGCGATCCACCCGATCCTGCTCGTGCGACCGGGCGCCGAGCCGGAACTCTATACTGCCGACAAGGCGAGCGACCCCGCCGAGCGCATCAGCCAGATCCAGATCCACCTGCCGCTGCAGAGCCGGGCCGCGTCGGAGGCGCTGGTGAGGCGGCTCCACGCCGTGCTGAAGCAGGTGCATGCGGCGGTCTCCGACTGGAAGGCGATGCTCGAGGCGCTGGACAGCGCGGTCGAGGAGATTAAGGCGCATGCGCCAGGCCGCCGCGCGTCGGACCGCGCGGAGGCGGCAGCCTTCCTCGACTGGCTGCGCGACGACAACTTCACCTTCCTCGGCATGCGCGACTACACCTATACGAGCGACGGCGGGAAGGGCCGCGTCGAACGGGAAGCGGGAAGCGGCCTCGGCATCCTCGCCGATCCCGATGTTCGCGTGCTTCGACGCGGCAAGGACCACCTGACGACGACGCCCGAGATCCTCGCCTTCCTCGAAGGGCCCGACCTCCTGATCGTCACCAAGGCGAACGAGCGCTCGCTCGTCCATCGCACCGCCTACATGGACTATATCGGCATCAAGCGCTTCGATGCCGCGGGCAACGTCACCGGGGAGCTCCGCATCGTCGGCCTCTTCACGTCGACCGCCTATACGCGCTCGCTGCACGACATCCCGCTGCTTCGCGCCAAGGCCGACAAGGTCGTCTCCCGCTTCGGCTTCGACCCGCAGAGCCATTCCGGCAAGATGCTGATCAACACGCTGGAGTCCTATCCGCGCGACGAGCTGTTCCAGATCGACGCTTCGCTGCTCGCCGTCTTCTGCGAGCAGATCAACGAGCTCGCCGAGCGGCCGCGGGTGCGCGTCCTGCCGCGCATCGACCATTTCGACCGGTTCGTGTCGGTGATGCTCTACGTGCCGCGCGACGAGTATGATTCCGACGTCCGCGAGCGCGTCGGCGCCTATCTCGCCCGGGCCTTCGACGGCCACGTCTCGGCCTATTACCCCGCCTTTCCGGAAAGCGGCGTCGTCCGTGTCCACTTCATCATCGGCCGCGCCGGCGGCAAGACGCCGCGTGTCCCGCAGGAGACGCTGGAGGCGGCGGTCCGCGAGATCGTCACCCGCTGGGAGGACCGTTACGCCGCGGCAGCGCCGGCGGAAGGGCCGAAGCTCCTCGTCACCGACGCCTATCGGGAGCAGTTCGCGCCGGAGGCGGCCGTCGCCGACCTGGCGGATATCGCCGCGGCGGCGGAAGGGCCTGTCGCGCGCATCGCGTTCTACCGCCGGCCGCACGAGGCGCCGCACGAGCTGTCGCTGAAGATCTTCAATCCTGGCGCGCCCGTGGCGCTGTCGAAGCGCGTGCCGCTGCTCGAGAACCTCGGCTTCAGCGTCATCAGCGAGCAGACCTTCGAGATCGAGGTGATGCGGGACGGCGCGGAGCCGAAGCTTGTCGTGCTGCACGACATGGAGCTTGCCGAGGCAGACGGCCGTCCCATCGATCTCGATCCGCTCAAGGCACGGCTGGAGGAGGCCTATCTCGCCATCTGGACCGGCGAGATCGACAACGACAGCTTCAACCGTCTCGTCATCGAGGCCGGTCTCGACGCGCGCGAGACGATGGTGCTGCGCGCCTATGCGCGGTACCTGCGCCAGACCGGCATCATCTACTCGCAGGGCTACATCGCCGGCACGCTCGATCGCTACCCGGCGATCGCCGCCGACATCTTCCGCCTCTTTCACAACCGCTTCGATCCGTCGATCGACGCGAAGACGCGGGAAAAGCGCGCCGCCATGATCGGCGAGCGCATCGAGGAGGCGCTCGCCGACGTGCCGAGCCTCGACGACGACCGCATCCTCCGCCGCACCGTCAATGCCGTCGAGGCGAGCCTGCGGACGAACTATTTCCAGAAGGCCGCCGACGGCGATGCGCAGCGGCAGGCCTTCGCCTTCAAGCTCGATCCGCGCCAGCTCGAAGGCCTGCCGGCCCCGCGGCCCTATCGCGAGATCTTCGTCTACGGCGCCGACGTCGAGGGGGTCCATCTGCGCTTCGGCCCCGTCGCCCGCGGCGGCCTGCGCTGGTCCGACCGCGCCGAGGACTACCGCACCGAGGTGCTCGGGCTCGTCAAGGCGCAGCAGGTCAAGAACGCGGTCATCGTGCCGGTCGGCGCCAAGGGCGGCTTCTATCCGAAGGCGCTGCCTTCCGGCGGCGCCCGCGAGGAGGTCTTCAACGCCGGCCGCGAGGCCTACAAGACCTACGTGTCGACCCTGCTTTCGGTGACCGACAACATCGAGGGCGACCATGCGGTGCCGCCGGCCGAGACGGTGCGCCACGACGGCGACGATCCCTATTTCGTCGTTGCCGCCGACAAGGGCACCGCCACATTCTCCGACACGGCGAACGCGATCAGCCAGGCGCACCATTTCTGGCTCGACGACGCCTTCGCCTCCGGCGGCTCCGACGGCTACGACCACAAGAAGATGGGCATCACCGCCCGCGGCGCCTGGGAAGCCGTCAAGCGGCACTTCCGCGAGATGGACGTGGACATCCAGACGACGCCGTTCACCGTCGCCGGCGTCGGCGACATGTCGGGCGACGTCTTCGGCAACGGCATGCTGCTGTCGGAGCAGACGCGGCTGATCGCCGCCTTCGACCACCGCGACATCTTCATCGATCCCGATCCCGACGCGGCGAGGAGTTTCGCCGAACGCAAGCGCCTCTTCGCCCTGGCGCGGTCGAGCTGGCAGGACTACGACAAGGCGCAGCTTTCGAAGGGCGGCCTCATCGTGTCGCGCAGCCAGAAGTCGGTGACGCTTTCGCCCGAAGCCGCCGCCGCGATCGGCCTCGACCGGACGAAGGCGACGCCACCGGAGATCATGTCGGCGATCCTGAAGGCGCCGGTCGACCTCCTCTGGTTCGGCGGCATCGGCACCTACGTCAAGGGCGACTTCGAGGCCGATGCGACGGTCGGCGACCGCGCCAACGACGCGATCCGTGTCGCCGCGTCCGACGTGCGGGCAAAGGTGATCGGCGAGGGCGCCAATCTCGGCGTCACCCAGCGCGGCCGCATCGCCTATGCGCAGGCCGGCGGACGCTGCAATTCCGATGCGATCGACAATTCCGCCGGCGTCAACTGCTCCGACGTCGAGGTCAACATCAAGATCGCGCTCGCCTCCGCGATGCGCGAAGGCCGGCTGACGCGCGGCAAGCGCAACAAGCTGCTTGCCGCGATGACCGACGAGGTCGCCGACCTCGTGCTCGTCAACAACTACCTCCAGACGCTGGCGATCTCGCTGACCGAGCGCCTCGGCGTGAAGAACGGCGACGAGCTCTCCGGGCTGATGACCTTCCTCGAGACGCACGGCCATCTCGACCGCAAGCTCGAGCTTTTGCCGGACGACCAGACGATGAGCGAGCGCTACGCCGCCGGCAAGCCGCTGACGCGGCCCGAGATCGGCGTGCTCCTCTCCTACGCGAAGATCGTGCTTTTCGGCGAGATCACCGAGAGCAGCCTGCCCGACGACCCCTATCTCGAGCCGACGCTGACGAGCTACTTCCCCGAGAAGATGCGCAAGGCCCACCGGCGCGACATCGAGAACCATCGGCTGCGTCGCGAGATCATCGCGACGACGCTCGCCAACGACGCGATCAACCGCGGCCGGCCGGGCTTCGTCGTCGACCTGAGCACGGCGACGGGCGCGCTTCCGTCCGACGTGGTCCGCGCCTACGTCATGGTGCGCGACGGGCTCGACCTGCCGGCCCTTTACGCGGCGATCGACGCGCTCGACGCGAAGGTGCCGGGGGCTCTCCAGAACGACCTCTACGCGACGGTGACGGCGGTCATCCGCTTCGCGACGGGCTGGGCGCTCAAGTCGGGCGCCTACAAGGCGGAGCTCACGGCGACGGTCTCGGCCCTTCGCGGCGCGATCGCCGCCCTGAGACCGAACCTGCCAGGCCTGATGCCGGATTTCCTCGTCCACGAAGCGGAGGAGCGCCGCGCGGCGCTCATGGCCAACGGCGTACCCGAGGACCTGGCCGAGACGATTGCCGCCCTGCATGGAATCGCCTTCGTGCCGGAGATCATGCAGATCGCCGGCCAGACGAAGACGTCGCTGAAGCACGCCGCATCGGCCTTCTTCGCCGTCACCGACATCTTCCGGATCGCCCGCATGACCGACGCGGCCTACCGGATCACCACCGGCGACCGCTTCGAGGCGCTGGCGCTCGCGCGCAGCCTCGACGAGATTTCCGCCGCCCGCCGCGCGATCACGGCCGTGGCGCTGACGCACTACGCGAAGAGCAAGGACCCCGTCGGCAAGTGGATCGAAGCCGAATCGACCCGCGTCGGCCGCTCCCGCGCCCAGATTTCCGCTCTGACCGAAGCAGGCGACATCACTGTCGCCAAGATGACGGTCGCCGCAGGAATGCTCGGCGACCTCGCCCGCCTGGAGACCAGCGGCTGAGCGTCCAGCCGGTCAATGGCGGAAATGGCGGGTTCCGGTGAAGACCATCGCGATGCCCGCCTCGTCGGCGGCGGCGATGACCTCGGCGTCGCGCATCGAACCGCCCGGCTGGATGACGGCGGTCGCGCCCGCCTCGATCGCCGAGAGCAGGCCGTCGGCGAAGGGGAAGAAGGCGTCGGAGGCGACCACCGAGCCCCGCGTCAGCGGCGCGGCGAGACCGAGTGCAGCGGCCGCATCCTCCGCCTTGCGCGCGGCGATGCGGGCGGAATCGACGCGGCTCATCTGCCCGGCGCCGACGCCGACCGTCGCCCCGTCCTTCACGTAGACGATGGCGTTCGACTTGACGTGCTTGGCGACGCGGAAGGCGAATTTCATGTCCTCGAGCTCCGCCGCGCTCGGCGCCCGCTTCGTCACCACCTTGAGGTCGAGATCGTCCACCACCGCATTGTCGCGTGACTGGACGAGGAGACCTCCGGCGACCGTCTTTGCGGCAAGGCCCGCCGCGCGCGGATCGGGCAGGCCGCCGGTGACGAGGAGGCGGAGGTTCTTCTTGGCCGCGACGATCGCGACCGCCTCCTCCGTCGCCTCCGGCGCGATGATGACCTCGGTGAACACCTTGACGATCTCCTCGGCCGCCGCCGCGTCGAGCAGGGTGTTGACCGCGACGATGCCGCCGAAGGCGGAGACAGGATCGCAGGCGAGCGCCTTGCGATAGGCCTCTTCGAGCGTTGCTCCGACCGCGACGCCGCACGGGTTGGCATGCTTGATGATCGCGCAGGCGGGCGCCTTCGCCGGATCGAACTCGGCGGCGCATTCGAAGGCGGCGTCGGTGTCGTTGATGTTGTTGTAGGAAAGCTGCTTGCCCTGGAGCTGGCGCGCGGTCGCGACGCCCGGCCGCGCTTCGCCGGTGACGTAGAAGCCGGCGCTCTGGTGCGGGTTCTCGCCATAGCGCATCACCTGCGCGAGATGGCCGCCGAGCGCGCGATGGTCCGGTGCCTCGACCTTTAGCGCCTCGGCGAACCAGTTGGAGATCGCTGCGTCATAGGCGGCCGTGCGCGCATAGGCCTTGGCGGCGAGGCGCTGGCGGAAGCCATAGGAGAGGGCGCCGTCGTTCGCCTCCAGCTCGGCGACGAGCGCCGCATAATCGGCAGGATCCGTGACGACGGCGACATAGGCGTGGTTCTTCGCCGCGGCGCGGATCATCGCCGGGCCGCCGATGTCGATGTTCTCGACGGTCGTCGCATAGTCGCCACCCGCCGCGCGCACCGCCTCGAAGGGATAGAGATTGACGACGAGGAGATCGATGCCCGCGATCCGGTGCGTCTGCATCTCGGCCGCGTGGCCGGCATCGTCGCGGATGCCGAGGAGGCCGCCATGGATCGCCGGATGCAGCGTCTTGACGCGCCCGTCCATGATCTCCGGGAAGCCGGTGACGTCGGAGACGTCGGTGACCTTAAGCCCCGCTTCCGAGAGGGTACGGGCGGAACCGCCCGTCGAGAGCAAGGTCATTCCGCGCGCGGCGAGCGCCGAGCCGAGCGCGACGAGCCCCGCTTTGTCGAAGACCGAGAGCAGCGCGCGGCGGACGGTGACGCGATCGGGAGCGGAAATGTTCTTGGAGGCGACGGCCATTTTCGGGTCCGGACTTTGAGGCGGCGGCCGGATCGGCCGTCGGTGCCGGACGGATTGCCCGGCTGGGTTCAGCGACAGGGCGCAGACGGAAGGAACCGCCGCAGGATCGACCGCGCCCATAACACAGGCGTCGAAGCGATGGACCCGCCGCATTGCCGCGGCCTTGGACAGCGCTAGCGGCGGACGAGCGTCCAGCGGATCTCGGGCGTCGGCCCGACGCGGAAGGCGAGCGCGATCTGGCGCGAGCGGCGCGGTCCGGCGATGTCGGCGAAGAAGACGTCGTCCTGGATCTCGGGCACGACCTCGCCGCAGTGGAAGGTCCAGAGCTCCCCTTGCGGGGTGGTCAGGAAGAGCTCGTTGTCGCCGCCGCGCGCAATGAGCGTCTTCGGGTGGATGTGGAAGCGGGCGACCGCGCTCCACTTCGCATCGGTTCGGGGCGCCTCGCCGCCGGGGCGGTGGAACCGGTCGCGGCCCTCGACGCGGCCGCCGTCGCCGGAAAGCCGGATCAGGCGCTCGTGGACGAGGCCGAAGAGCGGGACGTAGCCGTCGTGCGAGGCGGTGAAGCTGCGCGAGCCGTCCTCGCCGTCCGCCATCGACACCGCGACGGCGCGCACGCCGCCCGCAAGCACGGGTCCGAGGAAGCGCGAGGGCGACGTGCGGCTCGACGAGGTGTTCTCGACCGTCACCGTCGAATGCGCCGCGGTGGAGCGCGCGAGATGCGCGTGGTCGTCGCGGGCAAAAAGCGGCGCGCCGGCATTGACGATGATCCGGTGCCCGCCGGACGACATCTCGAAGGACAGGCAGCCGGCATGGGCACGCGTCGAAAGCGCCCCCTGCGGCGGCGCGCCGGTATCGGCGATGATCGTCGTCGTCCCGGCCGAAAGCCGCTGGAACTTCGTATGCGGCAGGTGCCGGAAGGGCGCGCCGGACGTCTCGTCGTAGCGCAGCACCGAGAGCAGCCGCTCGGCGGGTGCGGCGGTCGCGCCATTGAAGAGGGCGAGCTCGCCGTCGCCGTGACGGAAGAATCTCAGCGCCGGGAACATCCGGTCGATCGCCGGGATGAGGCGGCCCGGCGATCCGTGGACGAGGTTGACGTAGGTCTGGCGGAGCGGCAGCAGGTCGGCGAGGAGATCGAGCCCGGCCTGCGGGTTGCGCGACACATGCCCGCCGTCGGGCAGGATCTGGCGGTCGATCTCGGCGTCGAGGGCGCGCGCCGCCGTGCGGATCGCACCCTGCGACGACGGAAGCGCCAGCGTCGCCATTGCAAGCGCGATGCGCACCCTGAAGCGCGGCTCGCCGTCGGCCGCCGTCGCGGCCACGCGGCGGAGGTAGCCGAGCTGGACCGCGAGGCTCCTGAGGAAGCGGCGGTAGGAGGCGTGGTCGGCGCCCTTCAGCACCACCGGCGAATGCGACAGCCATGCGATGACGCGCTGGGCAACGACGTCCGGATCCCAGGCGACGCCCGAAATCCGGCGGCCGATGCTCTGGATCCAGTCGTCCGTCAATGCCCGCGCATTGGCGAAGGCGAGCTCGTGATTGGCGGCGCGCAGGTGCCGCAGCCAGCGGAAGGCGTGGAGCTGCCGGGCGAAGTCCTCCGAAGGGGCGGCTGCCGAGAAGGGCGAGGCGCCGCCGGTTTCAAGCACCCGGCCGGCAAGCGAGAAGCGCCCGGCATAGATTTCGTCGGCGATATAGGGGTCGGCGGCCCTCAGGTCGGTCGGGGCGACGATCAGGCGTTCCGGGATACGGGTGGCGATCGTGAGGCGGCCGAGGCCGCGCGCCGACGCGCGTGCGACGAGGCGCCGCCGCGTCTCGCCGAGATAGAGGCTCAGCGATTGCCGGACGTCGGAAAGGGGCGGTGCCAAATCAGGACGACCTTGCCGGAACGAATCGGGAGAATCCTTCGGGAGCTTGCCCAACATAGGGTTAAGAGACCCTGAACGGGAACAAGAGGCGCTCAGCCACGCCGGCGGAGGCGGGCGGCGTAGAAGCCGTCGAGGCCGCCGTGGCGGCGCGGCGCGGCCGCGAGCATGTCCGGCGTCGTGCGGACGGCGCCGTGTCCGTCGATGGCCTCCGCGAGACCCGGCAGCTCGGCTGGCAGCACCGGCTCGATTGCAAGCTCCGGCGTGTCGGCGAGCACCCGGGCGACCACCTCTTCGCCTTCCAGCGGATCGAGCGAGCAGTTGGAGAAGACGACGAGGCCGCCCGGCTTCACGAGCTTGATCGCCCGGCGGAGCATCCGCTCCTGGAGATCGGCGAGACGGGCGATGTCCTCAGCGCCTTTCGTCCAGAGCACGTCGGGATGCCGGCGCGCCGTGCCCGTCGAGGAGCAGGGCGCATCGAGCAGCACCGCATCGAACGGCTCGTCCGGGCGGAACTCCATCATGTCGGTCTCGACGCAATCGGCCGAAAGCCTGAGCCGCGCGAGGTTCTGGCCGAGACGGGCGAGGCGGCTGGCGGAGCGGTCGAGCGCCGTGACACGGGCGCCGGCAAGCGCAAGCTGCGCCGTCTTGCCGCCCGGCGCCGCGCAGAGATCGGCGACGCGCCTGCCGGAAAGATCGCCGAAGAGCCGGGCAGGGATCGCGGCGGCGGCATCCTGCACCCACCACGCGCCCTCGTCGTAGCCGGGGAGCGCCGGCACGGGCGCATCGGCGCCCGAAAGCCGCACCGATCCCGTCGGCAGCAGGATACCGCCAAGCCGTTCGGCCCACACGGCCGCGTCGCTGCGGACGGTCAGGTCGAGGCAGGCGGGCTCGGCGAGCATCGCCCCGATCGCCGCGGCACGGGATGCGCCGTAGACCCGCGTCATCCGGTCGAGGAACCATTGCGGCAGCGGCGGGGCGGACGCCGCCGGTCCTGCAAGGAGCGCCTCTTTCTCACGCGTCGTCCGGCGGCAGATCGCATTGACCAGCCCTGCAAAACGGCGGCTGCGCGGGTCGAGCGAAGCCTGCTCGACGGCGAGGTCCACGGCCGCCCGGTCCGGCACGTCGAGATAGAGGATTTGCGCCGCGGCAGCTTCCAGGATGAAGGCGAGGTTGCGTGCACCGTCCGGAAGCGGACGCTCGACCAGCGACGCGATGATTGCGGCGATTGCCGGCCGATGCTTGAGCGCGGTCAGCACGATGGCGCGCGCCAGCGCCCGATCAGCCTCGCCGAGCGCCAGATAGGCGGGGTTGCCGCCGACGGCATCGGTCATCCCGTCAAGCGACGTCTTCCGGTCGACGACAGCCGCAAGGAGCCGCACCGCCGCCTGCCGGCTCGCAAGCCCGGGCTTCGCGCCCTCGGACCGCACCGGCTTCCCACGGGAATTCTTGCCGCCGCCGCGCCCTGCCTCTCCGTCCTTCGGCTGCGCTTGCGCCTCGACGCTGCCGCGCCTCAAGACCATGGCCCCTTCGGCAGGTCATCGTGCCGCGCGCCGGTGTCGGGAATGATCGAGGGCCGCGTGGTCGTCGCCCGCCGCGGTGCGGCCGGCGTCGGCGCCGCCGTTCGCAGGCCGCCCATCTCGCCGCTCATCGCCTCGAGCGCCGCGATCCGGTTCTCCGTCGACGGATGGGTCGAGAAGAGGCTGTCGAGGTTCCGCCCGCTCAGCGGGTTGATGATGAAGAGATGCGCCGTCGCGGGATTGCGCTCCGCGTCGGGATTGACGACGGCGTGCGCGGCGTTCTCGATCTTGCCGAGCGCCGAGGCGAGCCACAGCGGATTGCCGCAGATCTCGGCACCGGTGCGGTCGGCGGAGTATTCGCGCGTCCGGCTGATCGCCATCTGCACGAGCATGGCCGCGAGCGGCGCGACGATCATCGCGACGAGGATGCCGACGAAGCCGAAGGGATTGTTGTTGTCGCGGTTGCCACCGAAGAAGAAGGCGAAGTTGCCGAGCATCGAGATCGCGCCGGCGAGCGTCGCGGTGATCGTCATCGTCAGCGTGTCGCGGTGGCGCACATGGGCAAGCTCGTGCGCCATGACGCCGGCGACCTCCTCGTGGCTCAGCGCATGGAGCAGGCCGGTCGTCGCCGCGACCGCGGCGTGTTCGGGATTGCGCCCGGTCGCGAATGCGTTCGGCTGCGGGTTGTCGATCAGATAGACGCGCGGCATCGGCAGCTTGGCGCGCCGCGCCAGATCCTCGATGATCGCGTAATATTCGGGGGCCGATCGGCGGTCGACCTCGACCGCATGATGCATCCGCAGCACCATCTTGTCGGCGTTCCAGTAGGAAAAGAGGTTCATGCCCG
>JBQCEN010000157.1:0-4227 GCA_051960215.1 Pararhizobium sp. | reverse complement strand
AAGTCGACGCTCGTGAAGATGCTGTTCGGCGTCCTCCAGCCGACCGCGGGTACGATCTTCTGGAAAGGCCGCCCAGTGGCGATCGACAGTCCGGGCGCTGCGCGCGCGCTCGGCATCGGCATGGTGTTCCAGCATTTCTCCCTGTTCGAGGCGCTGACGGTCGCCGAGAATATCGCGCTTTCGCTCGACCGCAGCGTCGCGCTCGACCGCATCGCGGACGAAGCGGCAAAGCTGTCTGAGGACTATGGCCTGCCGCTCGATCCGCGCGCCCACGTGGCGGACCTCTCCGTCGGCGAGCGCCAGCGCATCGAGATCGTCCGCACGCTCCTGCAGAACCCGGACCTCGTCATCCTCGACGAACCGACCTCGGTGCTCACCCCGCAGGAGGCCGACCGGCTGTTCGAGACGCTGATGAAGCTCAAGGGCGAGGGACGCTCGGTGCTCTATATCAGCCACCGGCTGGAGGAGGTCCGCCGCATCTGCGACCGCGCCACCGTGCTGAGGCACGGCCGCGTCACCGGCGCCTGCGATCCGCGCCAGGAGACCTCAGCCTCGCTCGCGCGGATGATGGTCGGTTCGGAGGTCGCGTCGGTCTCGGAGCCGAAATCGGCGCCGGGTACGGAAATCCTGCTCGAGACCCGCAAGCTCGACGCGCCCGCCCGCTCGCCCTTTGCCGTCTCCCTCAAGGGGATCAACTTCGAGGTTCGCAGCGGAGAAATCCTGGCGATTGCGGGCGTCGCAGGCAATGGCCAGAGTGAGCTCTTCGACGTCCTTTCCGGCGAGGTCCGCGTTGCCGATGTCGGCGCCGTCCGCATCCGCGGGCAGGCGGCCGGCCGCATGGGGATATCGGAGCGCCGCCTGCTCGGCGCCGGCTTCGTGCCGGAGGAGCGCAACGGCCATGCCGCCGTCGGCGACCTCGCGCTGTCGGAGAACGTCATCCTCGCGCGCCACCGCTCGGATGCGCGCGCCTATCTCGGTTTCGGCGGCCTGAAGGTCCTGAAGCGTGCGGCGGTGCGGGCGACAGCGAAGCGTATCTGTGCCGAGATGGACGTGCGCACGTCCGGCGAGGATCCGGACGCGTCCGCCCTTTCCGGCGGCAACCTGCAGAAGTTCATCATCGGCCGGGAGCTCGATCGCCGACCCTCGGTGCTCGTCGTCAACCAGCCGACCTGGGGCGTCGACGCGGGGGCTGCGAGCCACATCCGCCAGGCGCTGATCGACCGGGCAGGCGAGGGCGCGGCGATCCTCGTCATCAGCCAGGACCTCGACGAGATCTTCGAGATCGCGACCCGCATCGCCGTCATCAGCGAGGGCCGCCTGTCGCCGCCCGAGCCCGCGGCAGCGATGACGCGCGAGCGGATCGGCCTCCTGATGGGCGGCATCCACGGACACCACGAGGCGGACGCCACCCATGCGCATTGAGATCGAGAAGCGGCCGCAACATTCGCCGCTCTACTCGGCGCTGTCGCCTTTCATCGCGCTCGCGCTGACGATCGTGGCGGGCGGCATCATGTTCGCCGCGCTTGGCAAGAACCCCTTCGCGGCCCTCTATGCGTTCTTCATCCAACCGCTAACGACGCTCTGGTCGCTCAACGAACTGGCGGTCAAGTCGACCCCGCTGATCCTGATCGCCGTCGGGCTGTCGGTCTGCTTCCGTTCGAAGAACTGGAACATCGGCGCGGAGGGCCAGTTCGTCGCCGGCGCCCTCATGGGCTCGATCCTCCCGGTCGTCTTTTCCGGCTGGACGTCGCCGATCGTGCTGCCGCTGATGCTGATCCTGGGCATGGTCGGCGGCGCGCTCTATGCAGCGATCCCGGCGATCCTGAAGGCCGAGTTCAACACCAACGAGATCCTGTCGAGCCTGATGCTCGTCTACGTCGCCCAGCTCTTCCTCGACTGGGTGGTGCGCGGACCCTGGCGCGACCCGCATGGCTTCAATTTCCCGCAGACGATCCAGTTCGGCGACAACGCCGTCCTGCCGCCCCTGACGTCGACGGGCAGCGCCCACTGGGGCGCCGTCTTCGCACTGGCCGCCGCGATCCTCACCGGCTTCATGATGCGCAGCACCCTCAAGGGCTTCGAGATCACCGTTCTCGGCTCATCGGAACGGGCAGGGCGCTTCGCCGGCTTCTCGAGCCGCAGGATGGTCTATTTCTCGTTCCTGTTCTCCGGAGCGTTGGCGGGGCTCGCCGGCATCTGCGAGGTCTCCGGCGCAATCGGCCAGTTGCAGCCGGTCATCTCGCCCGGCTACGGCTTCACGGCGATCATCGTCGCCTTCCTCGGCCGCCTCAATCCGCTCGGCATCATCGTCGCCGGCCTCGTCCTCGGCCTCACCTATCTCGGTGGCGAGGCGGCGCAGATCGCGCCGGCGCTGCAGATCAGCGCCAAGGTCGCCGCCGTGTTCCAGGGCATATTGCTGTTCTTCGTGCTCGGCTGCGACACGCTCATCCATTATCGCATCCGCCTCGTCTCGGGCCGGGCGCTCGGCCGGGAGAAGGCCTGATGCATCTCATCCTCGCCACGCTCCTCACGGTGATGACCGCCGCGACGCCGCTGCTGCTCGCAGCGACCGGCGAACTCGTCGTGGAGCGTTCGGGCGTCCTCAACCTCGGTGTCGAGGGCATGATGGTGATGGGCGCCGTCATCGCTTTCATCGCAACGCAGGCGACCGGCTCGCCCTATATCGGCGCGCTCTGCGGCATCCTTACGGGCGCCGCCTTCTCGCTGCTCTTCGCGTTCCTGACGCTGACGCTCGTCGCCAACCAGGTCGCCACCGGACTGTCGCTGACGATCCTCGGCCTCGGCCTCTCGGGCATGATCGGCGACGGCTATGTCGGCACGCCCGGCATTCCGATGAACACGATCGCGATCCCCGGGCTGTCGCGCCTGCCGGTCGTCGGCGACCTGCTGTTCACGCACGACCTGATCTTCTTCGTGTCGATCCTGCTCGTCGTCGGCGTCCACTGGTTCCTGTTCCGGACGCGGGCCGGATTGCAGCTCCGCTCGATCGGCGACAACCACGCCTCGGCGCATGCGCTCGGCATGCCGGTGATCCGCGTGCGTTATCTCGCTGTGATGTTCGGCGGCGCCTGTGCCGGGCTCGCCGGAGCGCATCTCTCTCTCGTCTATACGCCGCAGTGGACGGAGAACATGACGGCCGGGCGCGGCTGGATCGCACTCGCGCTCGTGGTCTTCGCCTCCTGGCGGCCGTTCTGGGTGCTCGTCGGCGCCTATCTCTTCGGCGCCGTCTCGATCGGCCAGTTCAATGCCCAGGCCTTCGGTCTCGGCATTCCGTCGCAGTTCCTGTCGTCGCTTCCCTATCTGGCGACGGTCGTCGTTCTTGTTCTAATCTCGCAGAACAGACGACTGACGCTGATGAACACGCCGGCCTGCCTGGGAAGGCCGTTTGTTCCTGATCGTTGAGGCTCGATCTGAAACGACAACAACAATCCCGGGAAAAGATCTCACAGAGAGGACAACGCAAATGAAGAAACTTCTTTTTGCACTCACCGCCGCTCTCGGCGTGGTGCTCGCTGCGCAGGCCGACGCCGCCGACAAGGTGAAAGCCTGCTTCGTCTATGTCGGATCGCACAACGACGGCGGCTATTCCGAGGCGCACGAGAAGGGCCGGCTCTATCTCCAGAAGGAACTCGGCGACAAGGTCGAGACGCAGTATGTCGAGAACGTCGCCGAAGGCCCCGACGCCTCGCGCGTGCTGACGCAGCTCGCCCGCTCCGGCTGCAACATCATCTTCGCGACGTCCTTCGGCTTCATGGATTCGGTGGTCAAGGTCGCCAAGCAGTTCCCGAACGTCAAGTTCGAGCACGCGACCGGCTACAAGACCGCGCCAAACCTCACGACCTACAACGCGCGCTTCTATGAAGGCCGCTATATCGAGGGCGTGATCGCGGCGAAGACGTCGAAGGTCGGCAAGGTCGGCTACATCGCCACGTTCCCCATCCCCGAGGTGGTGATGGGCATCAACTCGTTCATGCTCGGCGCGCAGTCCATCAACCCGAACTTCAAATTGAAGATCGTCTGGGTCAACACCTGGTTCGATCCCGGCAAGGAAGCCGATGCGGCCAAGGCGCTGTTCGACCAGGGCGTCGACGTCATCGCGCAGCACAGCGACTCTTCGGCCCCGCTGCAGGTGGCCCAGAAGCGCGGCAAGCACGGCTTCGGGCAGGCGAGCGACATGATCGACTTCGCGCCGAAGGCCCAGCTCAC
>JBQCEN010000156.1:0-8343 GCA_051960215.1 Pararhizobium sp. | reverse complement strand
GTCGTTCTGGATCTTCATGGTTCTTTTCGTGCTGAGCCTGTTTGCCGAATTCATCGCCAACGACCGGCCGATCCTCGCCTCGTACAAGGGCGAACTGCTCTATCCGGTCTTCGTCGATTATCCCGAGGAGAAATTCGGCGGCTTCCTGGCGCGCACCGACTATCGCGACCCCTTCATCCAGAAGGAGATCAACGGCCATGGCTGGATGCTGTGGCCGCCGGTCCGCTACTCCTATCGCACGGCAAACTCCTATATCCCGCACTCCGCCCCGACGGAGCCCTGGTGGCTGATGCCGAAGGAGGAGCGCTGCTCGGCCTATCCGAAGGGCGTCGACGACCCGAACTGCATCCTCGGCAACATGGATTGGCTCGGCACCGACGACGAGGCGCGCGACGTGCTCGCGCGGCTGATCTACGGCTTCCGCATCTCCGTCCTCTTCGGCCTGATCCTGACGGCGGCGTCCGCGCTCATCGGCGTGACGGCGGGCGCCATCCAGGGCTTCTTCGGCGGCTGGATCGACCTCGGCTTCCAGCGCTTCATCGAAATCTGGTCGTCGATGCCGGTGCTCTACATCCTGCTGATCATCGCGGCGATCCTGCCGCCGGGCTTCTGGATCCTGCTCGGCATCATGCTGCTCTTCTCCTGGGTCGCCTTCGTCGGCATCGTCCGGGCGGAGTTCCTGCGCGCGCGGAACTTCGAATACGTCAACGCGGCGCGCGCGCTCGGCGTCGGCAGCGTGACGATCAGCTTCCGCCACCTGCTGCCGAACGCGATGGTCTCGACGCTGACCTTCCTGCCCTTCATCCTGTCGGGCTCGATCACGACGCTGACCTCGCTCGACTTCCTCGGCTTCGGCCTGCCGCCGGGCTCGCCCTCGCTCGGCGAGCTGATCGCGCAGGGCAAGAACAACCTCCAGGCCCCCTGGCTCGGCCTGACGGCCTTCCTCGTCATCTCGATCATGCTGTCGCTGCTGATCTTCATCGGCGAAGCCGTCCGCGACGCCTTCGATCCGCGGAAGACGTTCAGATGAGGCCGAAGTCGTGGTATAAGATCGCCTCATTTCCACCCTGGAGGCGCTCGTGGGCATGAACATCAAGAACCTGACGGTCGAGCGGCTTGCCCGCGAACTCGCTGAGGCGACGGGCGAAACCATGACCTCGGCCATCCAGCACGCGCTCGAGGAGAGACTCGAACGGCTGCGGCGCGACCGCGATGTCGACGCTAAGCTACGGCGTGTTCAGGCCATTCTCGATCGGATGGGGCCGGTCCCTAAAGGAGCGACAAGCGACCACTCCGATCTTTACGACGAATGGGGGCTGCCGAAGTGATCGTCGATGCGTCTGCCTTGCTCGCGATCCTGTTTGCCGAGCCGGAAGGAACAGCATGTCGCGAGGCGCTTGCAGCCGCTTCGAGAAGGCCGGCGATGTCGCCGTTCAACTACCTCGAAGCCGCCGTGCGGGTGGACCGACTCGACGCGCCGAAGGTATCGGCAGCCTTCGAAGAGCTTCTTGAAGCCTTCGATGTCGAGATCACTTCGGCGGGACCGGAACAGGCCCTGCTCGCGCGCGAAGCCTATCGGCGCTTCGGCAAGGGCAATCATCCGGCACGTCTCAACATCGGCGACTGCTTCGCCTATGCCCTCTCCAGGGCGCGCGGCGAGCCGCTGCTCTTCAAGGGCGACGACTTCCGCCGGACGGATGTCGAGGCCGTCCTTTGAGCGTACCGGGCACCCCCCTCCTTTCCGTCCGCGACCTTTCCGTCGCCTTCAATGCCGAGGGCCGCGAGTCGATCGCCGTCGACCGGATCTCGTTCGACATCGCGCCCGGCGAGACCGTGGCGCTCGTCGGCGAATCGGGCTCGGGCAAGTCGGTGTCGGCGCTTTCCATCCTGAAGCTCCTGCCCTACCCGGCCGCGAGCCATCCGAGCGGGGCGATCCTGTTAGAGGGCAAGGACCTCATCTCGGCGCCCGAGAAGGAGCTGAGGGCGGTGCGCGGCAACGCCATCACCATGATCTTCCAGGAACCAATGACCTCGCTCAATCCGCTCCACACGATCGAGCGGCAGATCGCCGAGGTGCTCGCCCTGCACCAGGGCCTGCGCGAAACGCAGGCGCGCCCGCGGGTTATCGAGCTGCTCACGCAGGTCGGCATCCGCAACGCGGAGCAGCGGCTCTCCGCCTATCCCCATCAGCTCTCCGGTGGCCAGCGGCAGCGCGTGATGATCGCGATGGCGCTCGCCAACCGGCCGAAGCTGCTGATCGCCGACGAGCCGACGACGGCGCTCGATGTCACCGTGCAGGCGCAGATCCTCGAGCTTCTCGGCAAGCTGCGCGACGAATACGGCATGGCCGTCCTCTTCATCACCCACGACCTCGGCATCGTGCGCAAGTTCGCCGACCGGGTCTGCGTCATGACCAAGGGCAAGATCGTCGAGACCGGCCGGACGGCCGAAATCTTCGCGAGCCCGCAGCACGCCTATACACGGCATCTGCTGGCCGCCGAGCCGAAGGGCGAGCCGCCGCGCGCCGCCGCCGACGCGCCGATCGTGCTTGAAGGCCGGGACGTGAAGGTCTGGTTCCCGATCCGCAAGGGCTTCCTCCGCCGCGTGGTCGATCACGTGAAGGCCGTCGACGGCGTCGACCTGACGCTTAAGGCCGGCCAGACCCTCGGCGTCGTCGGCGAATCGGGCTCCGGGAAGACGACGCTCGGCCTGGCGCTGACGCGGCTGATCTCGTCGAACGGCCGGATCGGCTTCGTCGGCCGCGACATCGGCGCCTACCCGTTCAAGGCGATGCGGCCGCTCAGGAACGAGATGCAGGTCGTCTTCCAGGATCCCTACGGCTCGCTCAGCCCGCGCATGTCGGTCTCCGACATCGTGGCGGAGGGCCTGCGCATCCATGAGCCGGGGCTGTCGTTCGAGGAGCGGGACGACCGGGTGGCGGGCGTCCTCGCCGAGGTCGGGCTCGATCCGGAGACGCGCTGGCGCTACCCGCACGAGTTCTCCGGCGGCCAGCGCCAGCGCATCGCGATCGCCCGCGCCATGGTGCTGAAGCCGCGCTTCGTCATGCTCGACGAGCCGACGTCCGCCTTGGACATGAGCGTGCAGGCGCAGGTGGTCGATCTCCTGCGCGACCTGCAGACCCGGCACGATCTCGCCTATCTCTTCATCAGCCACGACCTCAAGGTCGTCCGGGCGCTCGCCAACGAGGTCATGGTCATGCGGGCCGGGCGGATCGTCGAGGCGGGGCCGGCGGACCGCATCTTCGATGCGCCGGAGACGGACTACACGAAGGCGCTGATGGCCGCCGCCTTCAAGCTCGAGACCGCGCCGCGCGGTGTCGTCAGCCAATGACCGGCGAGACGATCGCGGACCGCGAGACGGAGATCACGATCGAGCGCCAGGAGCGCGCCTACGGCGGCTTCCGTGCACTCGACGTCCTCACTTTCGCTCACCGCGTGGTCGGCGCGGCCGATTTCGAGCCGACGCTCCGGCGGGAGGTCGTGCGCAGCCCCGGGATCGTCGCCGTGCTCCCCTACGACCGCGCCGTCGGCAAGATCGTGCTGATCCGCCAGTTCCGCATCGGCGCGCATCTGGCGACGGGCCGGGGCATGCTCGTCGAGATTGTCGCCGGCGCCGTCGATCCGGGGGAGACGGCGGACGCAGCCGCGGCTCGGGAACTCTTCGAGGAGACCGGCCTTGCCGCCCGGTCGCTCCGCCCTGTGGCACGCTTCCTGCCGTCACCGGGCATTTCGGACGAATATGTCAGCCTCTACCTCGCGGAGGTCGCGGCGACCGTGCTTGGCGAGCGTGGTGGCCACGACCCAAGCGAAGTCACCTTTCCCTTTGCCTGCGACGTGCAAGCCGCCATCGCCGCGGCGGATTCCGGCGCGATCAGCAACGTCTTTACCCTCCTTGCCCTCAACTGGTTCGACAGGCACAAAGACTTAATCTGAAGCGCGACGCGAGGGAGGTCCGTTCTGGGGATGGCCAAGGGGAAGATCCTGCTTTCGGTAACCGGCTGGGAACCGGCGGAATGGAAACAGGCGCTGGAGGCGGCGGCACCGGACCGGCCGGTCGTGCTTGCGCCAGACCGCCCCGACGAACCGGATATCCGCGACGCCGTCGTCTGGAAGCCGCAGGCGCACATGCTTGCCGCGCTCCCGAACCTGAAGGCGATCTTCTCGATGGGGGCCGGCGTCGACCATGTCTTCGCCTCCGGCGAGCTGCCGGACACGCCGCTGGTGCGCGTCGTCTCCGACGACCTGACGGCGCGGATGACGGAATACGTCGTCTGGCAGGTGCTCGACCACCACCGCATGGGGTCGCGCTACCGCCGGCAGCAGGCGCAGCGTATCTGGCACGAGGACCGGCGCCAGCCGGTCGCCGGCGAGGTCACGGTCGGCATCATGGGCATCGGCGCGCTCGGCCGCGACGCGGCGGAGAAGCTCCGGACGCTCGGCTTCCGGGTGACCGGCTGGTCGCGCAGCCCGAAGACGATCGATGGCGTCGCCTGCCACCACGGTGACGGTGGCCTCGGCCGCTTCCTCGCAACCGCCGACATCCTCGTCGTGCTCCTGCCGCTGACGCCGAAGACGCGCGGCATCCTCGATCTCGACCTCTTCCGGCGGATGAAGACGGGCGGTCCACTCGGCGCGCCGGTGTTGATCAATGCCGGGCGCGGCGGGCTGCAGAAGGAGGATGACATCCTGAAGGCACTCGACATGCGGCTTCTTGGCGCTGCGACGCTCGACGTCTTCAACGAGGAGCCGCTGCCCGCGGACCATCCGCTCTGGGGCCATCCGCGCGTGACGATCACGCCGCATGCGGCGGCGACCTCCGTTCCGGCCGCCCTCGTCCCGGCGATGGTGCGGCAGATGGAGGATCACGACGCCGGCCTGCCGCTCCGCGACCTCGTTGATCGCACGGCGCAATACTGAGCTCAGAGCCGGCGGAAGGCGATCGGCGGGCCGTAGAGCGATTCGATCCGGGTTGCCGCTTCGTCGAGCGGCTCCAGCGTGACGTTCATGGTGTTGCCGCTGGCATGGAGCAGGGTGAGGGTGTCGGCCATGATGCCGACATGGCCCTTCCAGAAGACGAAGTCGCCGCGGCGCAGGCAGTCCTCGCAGTCGGCGTCGAAGGCCTCTCCGAGGCCGGCAGCCTGCATGTCGGAGTCGCGCGGAGATGCGAAGCCCGCGAGCGACAGCGAAAGCTGCACGAGGCCGGAGCAGTCGATGCCGAAACCGGAGCGGCCGCCCCAGAGATAGGGCGTCTCGACGAAATCCTCGGCGATCGTCACGTAGTCCTTCGAGCCCGCCGCCCCGGTCGGCAGGCAGTGGCGCGCGACGATCGCATGGCCGCCGTCGAGCATGTAATAGAGCGTCCCGCGGGTCTCGGCCTCGTCGACGACGGTGACGAGGCTTCCGGCGGACAGCGCATGGACCGGCGGGAACTTGAGGTCCGCCTTCGGATAGACGAAGGTGCGGGGGACGACGACGCGGTGCGTCGGGGCCGCACCGAGCGGCGCGCAGGCGGTCTCCTCGATGTAGCCGACATAGCCGTCATCGGCGGCTTGCACCCAGCACCAGCCGGAAGCCCGGTCGAAGACGCGGACCGTCTCCCCCATCAGCACCTGGCTGTCCGTCGGGACGGCGCGATCGGCCACGCTCTTCAGGTCGGCGACGGGGACGACGACGCGCGCGGGCTCCCCGTCGACGAAGCGGTGTGCGGCGACACGCCCCTCGAGGCGTGCATCGGCAAGGTCCTCGCGGAAGGCATTGAGGCGGCGGTCGAGGGTCTCGCTCATGGCTCTTTCTTCCTCAATGCTTCAGGCGGCGTCCGGAATCGATGATGATGTCGCCGAGCCGCTCGACGTAGAGCGCCCCTTCCACCGTCCGTTTGATGACGACGTTGCGCCGGTCGCGTTCGTCACGCACGCGCCGGACGAGGCCGAGGTATCCCATCGTGTCGAGCGCCCGGGTGATCACCGGCTTGGTGACGCCGAGCGTCGCGGCGAGGCCGCGCACGGTATGCGGCGGCGGAACGAGATAGATGTGCAGCAGGATCGCGATCTGCCTCAGGGTCAGGTCCGGTCCATCGACGTGCACCTGGGCCAGCACCGCCTCGTGCCAAAGGCCGAGAGCCTGCGAGGGTTTGAGATCGATCGGCATCACCGGAGCGAAGATCGTTTCGGAACCGTTCTATGGTGCGCCTTCTCGGGTGCCCGCGCAAGCGCCTTTGCCCCTCCCGGCTCAGCCGTAACGTTTCCGGAGCATGGCGTAGAGCGCCCGGATGCCCTGCGCCTCGCCGCCCATCGGCGCGTGCGGCTTGTCCTTCGGATTCCAGGCATCGATGTCGAGGTGGATCCAGGGTGTTTCAGCGGCAACGAAGCGGTTGAGGAAGAGAGCGGCGGTGATCGAGCCGGCGAAGCCGCCGGCAGGGGCGTTGGTGATGTCGGCGATGCGGGCGCTCACGTCCTTGTCGTAGGGCTTGTAGAGCGGCATCCGCCAGAGCGGGTCGTGCTCCTTGAGAGCCGCCTCGGCCAGATCGCCGGCAAGGCTGTCGTCATGGGTATAGAAGGGCGGCAGGTCCGGGCCGAGCGCGACGCGTGCAGCCCCCGTCAGCGTCGCCATGTCGACGATGAGCTCCGGCTCCTCCTCGCCGGCAAGCGTCAGCGCATCGGCGAGCACGAGACGGCCCTCGGCGTCGGTGTTGTCGATCTGCACCGTCAGCCCCTTGCGGCTCGTCAGGATGTCGCCAGGCCGGAAGGCGTTGCCGGAGATCGAGTTCTCGACCGCCGGCACAAGCACGCGAAGCTCTACGTCGAGGCCAGCGTCCATGACCATCAGCGCCAGGCCCATGACATTGGCGGCGCCGCCCATGTCCTTCTTCATGAGGAGCATCGAGGCGGCCGGCTTGATGTCGAGGCCGCCGGTGTCGAAGCAGACGCCCTTGCCGACGAGCGTCACCTTCGGCGCACCCTTGCGCCCCCAGCGCATGTCGAGAAGGCGCGGCGCCTCCGCGCTCGCCCGGCCGACGGCATGGATCATCGGCAGGTTCGCCTCGATCAGCGCCTCGCGCGCCGTCACCGAGACGGTTGCGGAATAGTGCGCGGCCAGCCGCCGGAAAGCGTCCTCCAGCGCGTCCGGTCCCATGTGGTTTGTCGGCATGTTGACCAGGTCGCGGGCGAGATAGACGCCCGCAACCTGACGTTCGATGTCGGCACCGTCGCAGCCGTCCGGAAGCGTCATGACGGGCTGCGGCCGGTCTGAAGCGCGGAAGCGCTCGAAGCGGTAGCCGCCAAGAGCGAAGCCGAGGGCGGCAGCGCGCGGATCGAGCGCTCCGCCTGCGAGCGTCCAGGCTCCGGCCGGCAGACGCGTGGCGAGGGTGCCGGCCGCAAGCGCCGCCTCCGCGGGACGCGCGCCGAGGCCGAGAAAGGCGGCGAGCGGCTTGCCCGCCTCGCCCGGCACGACGACGACCTCGCCCGGCCGCGCCTCGAAACCCACCGCACGGGCGAGCGCTGCCGCGCCCGGGCCGGCGGCGGCGGCGGCGAGATCATCCGGCGTCAGGCCGTGGACGGGCACGGCATCCACCCCGCCGGCGAAAAGCGTGGAGGGACGATCGAAATAGGCGAAGCATGTCATGGAAAAGTCCCCTGCCCGGGCGGCGGCTACTGGTAGATTAACGCTCTGTTAGGGTTAACAGAATATTTCTTCAATGACGATCGTGCCCGGGATTGCGGGCACAGGTACAGGCGGCGGCCTCCGGCATTCATGTCCGGCAGTCGCCGCGGGGGTTGGGGATGACGACATCGCTTCTGGAATGGCGCCGGCGCGCGCTTCAGGCGGCCTGTCTTGCGGCTGTCTCTCTCTCGCTTGCGGGCTGCGCCGGCAACGGGCGGATGACGACCGGCTCGGTGCCCGCGACGAGCCTTTCCGCGGCAAGTCCGGAACGCCTCGACGCGATGACGCGCAAGGTCGGTGCCGACTATGCGGCGCATCCCGGAGACCGCACGATCGGCATGACCTACGCCTCGCTCCTCGAAATGGGCGGCCGCAACGACCAGGCGCTCGCCGTGATGCAGCAGGTGGCGATCAAGAACCCGAACGACCGCGAGGTCCTCGGCGCCTACGGCAAGGCGCAGGCCGCGGCCGGGCAGCTCCAGCAGGCGCTCGACACGGTCCGGCGGGCCCAGACGCCCGACCGTCCGGACTGGAAGCTGATCTCGGCGGAAGGCGCGATCCTCGACCAGCTCGGCCGCTCGGACGAGGCGCGCACGCTCTACCGCAAGGCCCTCGATCTCCAGCCGAACGACCCCTCGGTCCTCTCCAACCTCGGAATGTCCTA
>JBQCEN010000155.1:0-5607 GCA_051960215.1 Pararhizobium sp. | reverse complement strand
TGCACCGAGCGCGCTTTGCACGTTTCTGGTTGCCGCCGGAAGGTTCCCCCGCACCAGCAACTCGTTGACGGGTATCACGGGGATCTCGCCCCACTTCTCGCGCATGTCCGCGATGGCGGGGTCGGCCGGATGGTCGCCGGTCAATGCACCCGCGAGCGCGACCGCAAAACGCTTGCCATCGGCGCGCGTAGCCAGAATTGGGATCGTGACCGGCCCGATACCCGGCACGCTGACGTCCTCATCCAGTGCGAATGCGAAGCCATCGGTCTGTCGCTCGAGATCCTGATGAAGGAGGCGGCTCGACGACTGGATACGACGGGCATTGAATGGCTGCATCTCGCCGCTGATGAGATAGTCGAGCAGTTCCGCGCCGACGTGTCGATCGAGAAGGCCGTGCTCGAACTTGTTCTTGAAGCTCCGCAGACAGCGATAGCAGGAGGCGTCGCAGTCCTCGGGACAGGTTTTCATCAACGTCAGCGCTTGCTCGAACAGTTCGCTGCCATGATGAGCGACTTGACTGGCGAACCCGGCACCGCCTGGAAGCGTGTCATAGAGAAATATCTCTGCTTCAAGCCCGCTCGTTCCCGCAGGGGTCAGCGCGGGTCGATATTCCGCCATCAACTCTCCGGGCTCGATCTGGAGCATTGAAGACGCGGCCTTCGCCAGGGCTTCACTGACCGTCCGCAGCGCCACGTCCGTGGGGTAAAGACCCGGTTTGAGCTTGAGCGGGGCAGCGACCCTGAGCGAGAACAAGGCAATGTCGGTAATGAAGTCGGTGCCCAGCACCAGCCCGCGGGTCGTGCCGCTCCCCGGACATTGCGGTTCTTTCTCGTCCGGAAACGGCTTCTCGTGCGGGCCGCCAAGCGCCGCGGTTGCCTCAGCTGACGCTTCGATCCGTCCGCACTTGGTGCAGTAGTTGTAGCCCTCCTGTTTCGGACCGGTGTTTGACACGAGCAGGTGCTTGCGGTCGGGCATTGCCCGGATTCGATCATTCACTGGCACCCACTTCTCGTCGTCTGCCGGCGTGGGCATCGTGAGTTTCGCCCGCGTCGCATGGGCGGTCTCGGGCATGTCGTCCGGGGACGTCATCTCCTCCTCGTAGATCGGATGGGCGAACCCAGGTGGACGCATCCAGAAATGGGTGGGACCGAAGGTGTCCTCACCACCACATGCCCGACAATCATGCGCCACCCCCGGCTTGAGCCCGGAGTCGAGTGGCACGGTCTCGGCAAAATGGCACTCCGAGCACTCGCGATAGAGCCGCCGGTTTTGCCAAGCGTCGAAACGGTCGTCGGGCATCGGCGCATAGATCGCCCCCGACGTGTAGCATTTGCCTGAGATCCATACGGTCTTGCCGGGGGCGTACTGCGAGAGTGCGACAGGCAGGGATTGCGACGGCGCAAACTTCATGACCGGCCGAAACGACGTCGAGCGATCGATATCGAAGACGTTGAAGGTCGCGACGTCGGTCGGAAACGCGTAGCGTGGAAGCACCCCGCGGTAGAGCAAGCGGTCAAGTAACTTACCCGTCAAAGCTTTTTCAGGCGGCGCCTCCTCACCCTCCTCCTCGGGAACTTCGGGAGCCTCCTCCGGGTCTTCCTCGACGGTCTTGTCGCCACCGACGGATTTGGAACTCAGGGCCTCATCCACGGCCTTGAGAACGTCCGGCACCATCTCCTTCAGGAGGTTTTCGCGGTCCTCATCGTGCAGTTCATTGGGGATCCAGTCCGCCACACGGGCCTGTAGATCCGCCTCGCGCGCTTCGAGCCAGTTGGCGAAATCGCTCCTGTTGAGAATTTCGGTTCCAGACTTGAAGCCCTCGACGGTGCCCAGCACGGAGAAGAGGCTCGGATCGGCATCGGCATCGAAGCCGGGTATCCGGTCCTGGTGATAGCTTTGCAGCAGGAACGCTCGGATATGTCGCTGTACGATATCCGGATTGTTGAGAGTGAGCTTCGGGTCGACCACCGGCCCGGCGATCATGGCCTCCGGCTGGCTGAAATAGTGTTCGTCATGACTGTCGGCGCTACCGAATGCAACCACGGTCGCGACCGCATTGCCTCGCCGCCCGGCGCGGCCTGCGCGCTGTTGATAGTTAGCCCGTCCTGGCGGCATGTTGCGTAGCGAGACGCCCGAAAGCGCGCCGATATCGATACCGACTTCCATCGTCGTCGTGCTCGAGAGCACGTCGATCGCAGTCGACCGCTTGGCTGCCGCTCCCCAATCGAGCGCGACGTCCTGGAACAGCAGTTCATTCTCCTCGGCGCGCGAGAACACGTCCTCGCTTTGCGGCGCATTCAATTGGGCGGTGTGCTCCGCCGCGATCAGCGCCATCGGCTTCCGATCGGGATCGTTGAGTGCCGCCACGACGGGGTTGCGATAGTACCCCTTGCGCGCGGTGAAAACGGGGTCTTCGAGAGGATCGAGCGGAGCGACGTTCGAGCTGGCGCAATCGAGGCAATGCGCGATCCGTGACATGGGACGGTGAACCGAGCGGCAATCGCCGCATCGCACCCATGAACCGTCGAGTTCAAGAGATAGGTTCTTGCCGGCAAGCCGTTTGAATCCGCTCTCCATCTCCTCGGTGAAAATCGCCATCAAGGGCTGTTGCCAGGTCTTATCGAACACCTTGCGCGTGGCGCTGTCGGGGATCACGCGCTGCATGGCCCGGAAGGTGCCCTTCTGTGCCCGGATACTGGTCCCGCGCCCTTTCGGACGCTTGTACCAAGTCGGTGGCATCGCGTTCAGCCAGAAGCCATTCGACCGCCAACAGCGCAACCATGCACGGGCGAGACCGATCTTCTCCTCGTTCGTTTCGGCAAGGCCGGGAATGTCCGGCAGGGCATGGACTGCAGTAACCTTGTCGGCGCTCTCGCGAAGTGATGCGAGCGCGAGGGCTTCGAGGCCCAGATAGCGGTCCTGGACCGTTTTTACGATGTCATCGAGTAGCGCTTGGGGCACCGGATCGCCTCGGTGCTTCACCCATAGCATCATCAGCTTTGCGGGATCCTCCAGTGCGCCATCGCGTAGGGCTGCGGCGATCTCGGTATCCGTGGCGAAGGTCTCACCGGGCTTCAACTCGGGTCTCAGCCGCACACTCAATGCTTTGGAAGCAAGGATGACGGCCACGTAGAGGTCGCCCAGGTTGAGCATCGAAGCAACCATTGGCTGCTGGCGAAGCCTGTCGAACCCCCACACGATCAACGAGCGCAACGCGTCGCGCACCGAGTAGAGTTGAAGATTTGGCGCCAGACGCGCCGCGACTTGGCGCGAGTCGGAGAACACCAGCACCTTGCGACCGCGCAAAGGCGCAAAGCTCGTTGCCTCCTGGGCTCCGGGGGGCTGGACCTGAATTTGACGCGCGACCAGCGCTTGGAAGGGTTGGTCACCCTTGGTTTGGTGATCTTGCACCGATGTTCGTCCGAACGCAGCGGTCTCGCCGCACACCGCACAAGGCGTAAATTGGCCTCGCACTTCCGCGCGCGTATCGACCTCGCCGTCCTCATCGGTGGGCGGTGTGGTGCGATCCTTCCGGAGATAGACGGTGCGGCTGCGCGGACCTGGAACCGGCGGGTTGAGCCGGCCGGTCTCGAGATCGTACTCGGCCAATTCCACGACATCGGTCAGCCGGGGCTCAGCCAGGAGCAGATCGAGGTCGAGCAGCGGTGCTGTCTCGATCCCCGGCATCTTAAGACGGCGGCCCGGCTCGGACCAAAGCGCATTGGGGGTGTCAACGTTGTCCGAGTGCGCCCGGGCATGGGCGGCACCACAGTTGCGACAGGTGTAGAATTCCAACACGCGCGAGCCACATCCACAAATTTCGCGCGGCTGGCTGTACATGCGACCGCACACGCCCGACCGATCCTCGGGCGCGACCTCGGTACATTCGGGGTCCATGCACACCCACAAGCCGGGCAGTCCGCGATAGAAGTTGTGAATGCGGCAAGGGAGGAGGCCGGCCGCGTCGGCAGATTCCCGCGCGACGCTGCCGAGCGCGAGCAGCGAGGTTACAGCTCGGTCTGCGAGGTCGGGCGAATCGGGAAACAGCGCCGCTCCCAGATCGGCTACCGGACGCGCCGCCTTCATCGTCATGTTCACGAGCAGACCCAGTGGCGCAAAGGTTTCAAGCGCCGCGAACAGGCTCTTTTCGAGGTCCGCAGCGGGAGCGACGTGTCGGTGCGCCAAGAGCGGCACGACAGCGGCCTGACGTTCCACCTCGTCGGGCGAATAAAACCTGTCGAGATCGATTGCCGCGAGAACTTCAGCGTCCGCGGCCGTCCCGGGAGCCGCATGCGAGCGCAAATCGAGGTCCCCGACGACCGGCACGAAACTGTCGACTGGCGCGCCCGACAATTGTGCGCCGAACTCGCCGCCCTTCGCCGTGTTGGAAAAGCTGGCGGTGGCGCAGATGATCTGGAAGCGCTCGACGGGAATGCCGAGCCGGGCGCGCAAACGGCGGAGGAGGAGGCCCACTTCGGCCCCAGCGGCGCCTCGGTAGAGGTGCGCTTCGTCGAGAACGACGGTGAACTTCTCATCCGGATTGTTGGCGAGCCATGCACTCGTCTGGTCGAAGATGGTCCGCTCGATCGGACGCATCAGCATGTACTCGAGCATCGAATAGTTGGTGACGAGAAGATCGGGGGCCGCGGCTTGCACTTCGTGGCGAGTGATCAGTTCGCTGTCCCCCGGCAACGTCACGGCGCGCAGCGGCTCACCCGTCTTACGATTGACCCAGTCGGTGCCCTTGGCGCCAAACCACTTTTCGAGGTCGGGCTTGGCCGGCCATTTTCCACGTTCCTGCAATTGGCGGCGCAGCTTCGCAGCGCGTTTCTGGTCGTCTGACGCCGGACCCGAGGCCTGGCGCTCGATCTCCACATAGAAGCTTTCGAACGAAGCGAGTTTTTTGCCATCCCGCTTTCCCGACCGTACGCCGGCATAGGGTGTGCGGCTCGTATAGCGTGCAAAGGTGGGCGGACGTCCGGCCCACTCGGAAAAGAGCTTGACCAGCCGCGGATCGCCGAAGATCGCGCGCAACCGGCCCAACTGGTCGTTCACGAGAGCGTTCATGGGATAGAGCAGCAGTGCGCGAGCGCCCCGCTGATCGCGGAACGCCTCCGGATGCTCGGCCGCCTCGCGGGCAAATTTGCCCAGGATCGGGAGCAGGAACGATTCCGTCTTACCTGAGCCGGTACCGGTCATGATCACGAGGTTGCTGCCATCGATCAGCGCGTGGCGGATCGCGTCGCCCTGATGGCGATACGGCGGATCGAACAGGAGCCGCGCATTGTCCCCGTCTCGTTTTGAGAGCGCGGCGTAGACCGCCAGGGCAGCGGGCGGAAGGCCCGCTATGTCGGCGAACCGCTGCCCGACCTGATATTTGGGTGTCGATTCCAGATAAGGAATCTGATGGGTAACGCCCGCACGATCGAGCAGCGTTCGGCGTTGCTCGATGAGAGCCGCGTCGCCGATGTGATAGGTCGCCTCGATATAGTCCTTGAGCGATGAGTGCAGTTCATCGATCGTCTCTTGTATCGTCCGCGTCATCTGCCCCCGCCCGCTATTCTTCAGATTCGAAAAAGAGATAATCTCTCAGAAATGCCCGTTCTG
>JBQCEN010000154.1:0-8485 GCA_051960215.1 Pararhizobium sp. | reverse complement strand
ATTCGAGTTCCGCAGGAGAAAGCTGCTCGGCCGGGATCATCTCTCCGTTCTAGCCGACGAGTCCGCCGTGAGGAAGGCTTTCGGCTTCCCCGCGCGATCCATTGCGCTTCGTCATGTCGCAAGCCGGCTCGACAGGAGAGCCTGCTTTTGCAAAGACTCCCCTCGGACGACCGCGACGATGGGCGCCTCGAACTGGGAAGAGACATGAGTGAAGCACGCAACCTGCCGGAACAAGACCTGCCCGAACGCGAAAGCATGCAGTTCGACGTCGTCATCGTCGGCGCCGGCCCCGCGGGCCTGTCTGCGGCGATCCGGCTGAAGCAGCTCGATCCGGACCTCTCCGTCGTCGTGCTGGAAAAGGGCGGCGAGGTGGGCGCGCATATCCTCTCCGGCGCCGTCGTCGATCCGGTCGGCATCGACAGGCTGATCCCCGACTGGCGCAGCGATCAGGGCCACCCGTTCCGCACGCCGGTGACGGAGGACCAGTTCCTCTTCCTCGGGCCGGCGGGTTCGGTCCGCCTGCCGAACGCGCTGATGCCGCCGCTGATGAACAATCATGGCAACTACATCGTCTCGCTCGGCGACGTCTGCCGCTGGCTCGCGACGAAGGCGGAAGCCCTCGGCGTCGAGATCTACCCGGGCTTCGCCGCGAGCGAGCTCATCTATGAAAACGGCGCCGTCGTCGGCGTGGCGACCGGCGACATGGGCGTCGAGAAGTCCGGCGAGCCGGGGCCGAACTATCAGCGCGGCATGGCACTGATGGGCAAATACGTGCTGATCGGCGAGGGCGCCCGGGGCTCGCTCGCCAAGCAGCTGATGCGGAAGTTCGCCCTCGACCACAACCGCGAGCCTCAGAAATACGGCCTCGGCCTCAAGGAGCTTTGGGAAGTCGCACCCGAGAACCACAAGCCGGGCCTCGTCCAGCATTCCTTTGGCTGGCCGCTCGATCTGAGCACCGGCGGCGGCTCGTTCCTCTATCACTTCGGCGAGAACCTCGTCGCCGTGGGCTTCGTCGTCCACCTCAACTACAAGAACCCCTACCTCTCGCCCTTCGAGGAGTTCCAGCGCTTCAAGACCCATCCGCGGATCGCGCCGGTCTTTGCCGGCGGCAAGCGTATCTCCTACGGCGCACGGGCGATCACCGAGGGCGGGTGGCAGTCGGTGCCGCGCCTTGCCTTCCCCGGCGGCGCGCTGATCGGCTGCTCGGCGGGCTTCGTCAACGTCCCGCGCATCAAGGGATCGCACAACGCGATGCTCTCCGGCATGCTTGCCGCCGAGCACGTCGCGGAGGCGCTCGCCGCCGGCCGCTCCGGCGATACGCTCGATGGCTACGAAGCGGCCTGGCGGGGCAGCGATATCGGCCGGGACCTCAGGAAGGTCAAGACCGTCAAGCCGCTCTGGTCGCGCTTCGGCACGACCCTCGGCATCGCGCTCGGCGGCATCGACATGTGGATGCAGGATCTCGCCGGCTTCTCGCTGTTCGGCACGATGAAGCACGGCAAGCCGGACTACGCCTGCCTCGAGCCGGCGACGATGCACCGGAAGATCGACTACCCGAAGCCGGACGGCGTGCTCACCTTCGACCGCCTCTCCTCCGTCTTCCTCTCCAACACGAACCATGAGGAAGACCAGCCGGTCCACCTGCAGGTGAAGGACATGGCTCTGCAGAGGCGCTCGGAACTGGAGGATTTTGCCGGCCCCTCGCAGCGCTACTGCCCGGCGGCGGTCTATGAATGGGTCGAGGGAGAGGGCGGCCGGAAGACCTTCGTCATCAACGCCCAGAACTGCGTCCACTGCAAGACCTGCGACATCAAGGACCCGAACCAGAACATCAACTGGGTTCCGCCCCAGGGCGGGGAAGGCCCGGTCTATCAGGGCATGTGAGGCTGCGCCGGGTAGAAGCGGCGCATTCTTCTTCAAGCAGCGGCCAGACCAACCTGGCGTGCCGCCTGGTCGAGCCGCTTGTCGCGTGTCCACAACGCCGCCCCTCGGTGTGAGGCGGACAGCGGCTAGCAGGTGCGCATCGACGTAGCCGATGCCGATCCCGGCAAGCGCATTCGCTTCGATGAAGACGAGCACCTCCGGATCGCTCGCAGTCTTGATCTTTGGCAGGTCGTCGAGGCTCTGCAGGATGAGATCGCGCTGGCGCATGTGGCCGAGCGCCAGTTCGCCGATGACGAAGGGATGCGTCGCGATTTGTCCGCTCTCGAGCAATGCGGAGAGCCGTTCGTCCTTCGTGCGGAAGTGATCCACCCAAACGGACGTGTCGACCAGCACCATCGGCGGGCCAACCCTATCGTGATGCGGTGCGCCGCCGCGGCGGCGCACTCAGGTCCCTTTCGCTGCCGCCGAGGCGCGCCAGACGCCGGGCGCTCTCGCGCTCGATCAGCGCCTTGAGAGCCTCGCGGACGATGGAGGACCTTTCCTTGATCCCGGTCAGCGACTCGGCCTTCGTCAGAAGTTCGTCATCCAGGGCCAATGTCGTGCGCATCGTTATCTCCAGACATGGGCATCAAAACTATCATCGGAATGATGCCGGCAGCAATGCGCACCTGCCGCTGATGCTCCTCAAAGCAACGTCCCGTGCAGGATCATGAGCGCCACGGAGAAGTAGATCACCAGTCCGCTGACGTCGACGAGGGTTGCGACGAAGGGCGCCGAGGCGCTGGCCGGGTCGAAGCCGAGCTTCTGCAGCACGAAGGGCAGCATCGAGCCGGCGAGCGAGCCGAAGGTGACGATGCCCGTGAGCGCGGCGCAGACCGTGGCCGCGAGCAGCATCCAGTGCGGCCCGTAATCGTAGAGCCCGCTCGTCTGCCAGACCGTGATGCGCAACACGCCGATCAGCCCGAGGATCAGCCCGAGCGACAGGCCGGCCGGCAACTCGCGCAGCGCCACCCGCCACCAGTCGGAAAGCTTCACCTGGCCGAGCGCCAGCTCCCGGATCAGGAGCGAGGTCGCCTGGGAACCGGAGTTGCCGCCCGAGCTCATGATCAGCGGGATGAAGAGCGTCAGGACCAGCGCCTTCTCGAGTTCGCTCTGGAAATATTGCATGGCGCTCGCCGTCAGCATCTCGCCGAGGAAGAGCGCGGCGAGCCAGCCGGCGCGCTTGCGGATCATGCCGCCGAGGCCGATCTGCATGTAGGGCTTGCCGAGCGCTTCCATGCCGCCGAACTTCTGCACGTCCTCGGTCGAATCCGCGATCATCGTGTCGATCACGTCGTCGACGGTGACGATCCCGAGGATCTGCTGCGTCATGTCCACGACGGGAAGGGCGAGCAGGTCGTGCTTGCGGATGAGGTGGGCCACTTCCTCCTGCGGCATGAACGGATCCGCCGTGACCGGCGCGGACTGCTGCGCGACGGAGAGGATCGAGGCTTCCGGCGCTCCCATGATCAGCCGGCGCAGCGTCACGACCCGCGTCAGCGCGTGGCTCTGCGGGTCGGTCACGTAGATCGCATAGACCGTCTCGCGCGAGCGCTCGACCGACCGTACGTGCTCGATCGCCTGCGCCACCGTCCAGTCGGCGGGCACGCCCACGAACTCCGTCGTCATGATGCTGCCGACGGTGCGCGGCGGGTAGTGCATCAGGCGCTCGACGGCGAGCCGCGTGCCGACCTCGAGGGCGCCGAGGAGCGCGGAGCGCACCGGCTCGGCGATCTCGGCGAGGATGTCGGCCACGCGGTCGTTGGCCGCAGCATCGAGCAGTCGCGCCGCCTTCGCCGTCGGCATCGCCGCGACGATGGCAGGGCTCGCGGAAAGCTCCGGCCGGTTGAGAACGCGCGCGGCGTCTTCGAGCGGCATCTTCGCCAGCGCCTTCGCCGCGCTCGCGACGTCGAGACGGTTCAGCCGCTCGACCCGGTCGGCGACCGTCGCGGCCGGCCCCTTGCCCATCGGCAGGGCGAGGCTGGCCCCAAGGGAGGTGAGGGGAAAGTTCATGGCTTGCCTTTCCGTCGATCCGCCGTCCAGGCAGGTCGCGGGCAAGCCGATCGAAGGATCAGAGCGCGCGGACTGCGGACGGCAAGGACAATCGACTGTCGCTGTCGCTTGGCATTGTGCTCGGAAGCTCCGTTGATCGGATGCGGATGTCTCTCGCGACGCCCGCAGTGGCAGATAGGTGTTCCCGGACGCGGAAAAAGTCAACGTCATTGCGCGCTCGCCAACAGGCGGCGACGGCAGCGCGGCAGCATGTCGCGGCTCCTGCGGCTGGCACCGCGGCGCGTCCGGCTCTGTTAACGCCTGCGGACGCAAATCATCTATAGTGCGTCGCAACGACGGCTCCCCGTGCGGACGCCGCTGAAGAAGGGACGGTGCGATGAGAATCCAGGCGGTCTTCAACCGGGACGGCGGCACCTTCCGCACGATGGACATGGAAGCCTACTGCCGTCGCGCCACCGAAGTCTTCGAGGCGCATGGACACGATTTCTCCTGTGCCATCGTCGAAGGGCGGGAGGTCGAGTCGGCGCTTGCCGAGGCCGCCGGCCGCGGCGACCTCGACGCAATCATCGCCGGCGGCGGCGACGGGACGATTTCCACGGCCGCCGGCATCTGCTGGAAGGAGGGCATGCCGCTCGGCGTCGTCCCGGCGGGCACCATGAACCTCTTCGCGCGCTCGCTGAAGCTGCCGCTCGACGTCGAGGAGGTGCTCGAGGTGCTGGCCGCCGGCACGGTCAGGAACGCCGACATCGCCAGCGCCAACGGCCGCGCCTATATCCACCAGTATTCCGTCGGTCTGCACGCCCGCATGGTGCGACTGCGCAACTCCTACCGCTTCAGCTCCCGCCTCGGGAAGATGCGCGCCAGCGTGCGCGCCGCCTTCAACGTGATGTTCGACCCGCCGGTCTTCACGGCGATCTGCGAGGTCAATGGCGTCGAGGAGAAGGCGCGGACATCGGCGATCTCGATCTCCAACAACCACTTCGGCGCGGACCCGCTGCTCTTCGCGGAAAGCCTGAGCGGCGGCGAGCTCGGCATCTACATCGCCGGTGCCATGACGCCCGGCAGCGTCGCGCACCTCGTCTTCGACATCCTGCGCGGCAAGCTGAAGGAGAGCGAGGTCGTCAGCGAGCGCGGCGCGACGCACGTCGTGCTGCGCTTCCCGCGGCTGTCGCGGCGGGCGAACGCCGTGATGGACGGTGAGCTCCTGCCGCTCGAGCCGGAGGTCAGCATCCGGCTGCATGCGGGCGAGCTCAAGGTGCTGGCTCCGGCCACGCCCGCCGGCGAAGCGGCTACTGGAACGCCGTCTCGAAGAAGCTCCTGAGCTTGCGCGAATGCAGCCGCTCCGGCGGCATGGCGGCGAGCTTCTGGAGCGCCTTCAACCCGATCTCGAGGTGCTGGCTGACCTGCGTGCGATAGAAGGCGGTCGCCATGCCCGGCAGCTTCAGCTCGCCGTGGAGCGGCTTGTCGGAAACGCAGAGCAGCGTTCCGTAGGGCACGGGGACGCGGATGCCGTTCGCCGCGTTCGTCGCCTTTTCCATGTCGCGCGCGTGCGCGCGCGACTGCGAGAGGCGCTGGACCGGCCCCCGCTGGTCGCGCAGCTCCCAGTTCCGGTTGTCGATCGTCGCGACCGTACCGGTCCGCATGATCCGTTTCAGGTCGTAGCCCTCATAGCCGGTGACCTCGGCGACCGCCTGCTGCAGCGCCACCTGGATCTCGGCAAGCGCCGGGATCGGCACCCAGACCGGCAGGTCGTCGTCGAGCACGTGATCCTCGCGCACATAGGCGTGCGCGAGGACATAGTCGCCGAGCGCCTGGCTGTTGCGCAGGCCGGCGCAGTGGCCGAGCATCAGCCAGGCATGCGGGCGCAGCACCGCGACGTGGTCCGTGATCGTCTTCGCGTTCGACGGCCCGACGCCGATGTTGATCATGGTGATGCCGCCATGGTCCGGCTTCGTCAGGTGATAGGCCGGCATCTGCGGCAGCCGCCCGATCCCGCTTGCCGTCCCGGGCGAGCCGGCCGGCGTCTCGATGTTGCCCGGTTCGACGAAGGCTTCGTAGCCGCCGCCACCCTCGGCCATCATCCGCCGGGCAAGCGCGCAGAACTCGTCGACGTAGAACTGGTAGTTCGTGAAGAGCACGAAGTTCTGGAAATGGTGCGCGCTCGTCGCCGTATAGTGCGCGAGCCGCGCCAGCGAATAGTCGATGCGCTGCGCGGTGAAGGGCGCAAGCGCGAAGGGCTCGCCGGGTCCCGGCTCATAGGTGCCGTTGGCGATCTCGTCGTCCGTCGTCGTCAGGTCGGGCGTGTCGAAGAGATCGCGAAGCGGCACCGTCAGCCGCTCGGCGACCGCCGCCTCCACATGCGCCCCCTCGTCGAAGGCGAAGTGCAGCGGGATCGGCGTCTGCGATTCAGAGACGGTGATCGGCACGTTGTGATTGCGCAGGAGCAGCGCGCATTGGTCCTCGAGGTAGTCGCGGAAGAGCGACGGCCGCGTGATCGTCGTCGCATAGGTCCCGGGTTGCGAGACATGCCCATAGGAGAGGCGTGAGTCGACGTGGCCGAAGGAGGCTGTCGTGACGCTGATCTGCGGATAGAAGGCGCGGTAGCGCACGCCCGGTGGCACGCCGTCCTTCAGCGCCTTGAACTTGTCGATCAGGAACGCGGTGTTGCGCCGGTAGAGCGCCTCCAGCGCGTCGACGGCGCGCTTGGCATCGGTGAACGATTTCGCCTTCGCCGGCTCGGGAAGGACGGTGGTGACGCGGGCTTCTTCAGAGATTCGCTGGTCCATGCACCATTATAGTCGAGCCTCGAAGACAAGCAAACGACAGGCCTCAGCCGACCCGCTGCAAGGCCATGAGCAGGATGAAACCGACGCCACGCCCGCCGATCGAGGCTGGATCGGCATTTGCCATCGCGAAGGCTGCGACCGGGCCGACGAAGACGGTGGCGACGACCGCCATGCGCAGCGCGGTCCAGAACGTGTTTCGGAAGAAGACGAGCATGGTTCGGCCTTTCCGGCGTCGCCCATGCGCGAGGTCAATCGATCAGCGGAAGACGACACCAGTCTGATAGAGGCCGACCGAGCGGTTTTCGTGGACCACCGCCAGAGCCAGTCCGACCGCGAAAGCGACGATCAGAAGGCTGAAAATGGTGAAGCGGATGGCCAACGTGTTCATCGGGTATCTCCGGCTTCGGCGTGCCTCATGTTTCGTTGGTGCCTGTTTTGCCATTCCGTCCCTGAACCACCCCTGATCCGGCCGTTCACCTACCGTTCAAATACGTTCATTTTCAGGAGGCCCTCCCAGGCTGCCGCGGCGCTTGCCTTGTCGCGTCCGTCCCTTATGTGTGAAGCGAACTTGGACGGAGATAAAGACGTGGCAAGCAGTTATCCCATTGAACTTTACTACTGGCCGACCCCGAATGGCTGGAAGATCTCGATCATGCTCGAGGAGACAGGCCTGCCTTACGAGGTCCGCTTCGTCGACATCGGCAAGGGCGAGCAGTTCAAGCCCGACTTCCTGAGCATCTCGCCGAACAACCGGATGCCCGCGATCGTCGATCCGGACGGGCCGGGCGGGAAGCCGATCTCGGTCTTCGAATCGGGGGCCATCCTGCAGTACCTCGGCCGCAAGACGGGGAAGTTCTACCCGGCCGACGAGCGGGGCCGCGTCGAGGTCGACCAGTGGCTGTTCTGGCAGATGGGCGGCCTCGGGCCGATGGCCGGCCAGGCGCACCACTTCCGCAACTACGCGCCGGAAAAGATCCCCTACGGCATCGAGCGCTACACGAACGAGGTCAACCGCCTCTATGGCGTGCTGAACAAGCGTCTCGCAGACCGGGAGTTCATCGCCGGCGACTATTCGATCGCCGACATGGCGTCGGTCGGCTGGATCAAGCCCTACAAGAACCAGGGCCAGGACATCGAGGACTTCCCGCACCTGAAGCGCTGGTTCGAGACGGTGATGGCGCGCCCGGCCGTCGTCAAGGGAATGGCGCTCGGCCAGGACCGCCGCTCCAACCTCGCCGACGACAAGGACGCCCAGAATGTCCTCTTCGGCCAGCGCGCCCGCTAAAGCGTTTCCAGGAAAAGCGGAACCGGTCTTCCGTCCTAAAACGCGAAGAAGCATAGATCGTTTTCGCGATTCAACCAAACGCGGAGACGATCCGAAGCGTAGCGGATTTAAGGACCGTCCGCCCGGTCAAATCGGGCGGACGAGACGCTGGTTCAGCGCCTGTACCAGGTCTGTCCGCGACAGATGATGCCGCCGAGCACGCATCCCTGAACCGTCAGGCGATTCCCCTGGATGCGGCCTCTACCATTGTAGCTCTTGTTGGTCCTCGGATTGACGATGCGTCCGGCATAGCCGCTTTTCGTCCGGTGAAGACGACCGATCCGCGTTCCGGAAAATCTGCCCGACTCGAGCGTGACGCAGTAAGCCGTGGCACATTGTGTGACACGCGCCCTGACGCCGTTCGGTAGCCTCCAGTGGCCTTCGATCGGGTCGGCCTGCGATGTCGTAGCGCCGATGATCGTCAGCATCGCCGCGATCA
>JBQCEN010000153.1:0-12703 GCA_051960215.1 Pararhizobium sp. | reverse complement strand
TAGTCGCCGCCCTCCTGCGTGATGATCGGCATCTGTTTCTGGACCTGGACGCTGCCGCTGTCGGTCACCCGGGCGATCGGCGAATAGGCATAGGTGCCTTCGGTGACGATCTTCGCGCCGAACTTCTTCGCCGACCGGCGGAAGGCGGCCGCATAGGCCTTGTCGGCGGCTTGCGTGCCGGAAAGCAGGTAGATGTTCGGCCAGCGCTTCCAGACGAGGAACTCGACGAGCGCGTCCGTCAGCATCGAGCGGCTCGCGGCCGTATGGAAGACCTGGGCAAAGCAGGTCTCGGTGCGCAGGTCGTCGTCGCGCGTCCGGTCGTCGAAGATCAGCGTGTCCTTCGAATCCGGCGCGTGCGCGATCGCAAGCAGATCCTTGCGATCGAGATCGGAGACGAAGAGATGGTTGCCGTCCTGCACCTGCTTTGCGAAGGCGGCCGCGACGTCGCCGTCCTTCGGCACCGAGACCTCGATCAGCTTGTACTTCTGGTTCAGGAACTGGCCGGTCGTGTTGTTGTCGTTGATCGCCAGGCGGGCGCCCCAGACGGCCGGGTCCTTGACGATCGGATCGACATAGGAGAGCGAGAGCTTCGGCTCTTCCTTCCGGGAGAGAAAGACGATCGGGACCTCGAGCGCCTGCGCGGCCGCCGTCGCCGACAACAGGAAGCCGACCACGGCCAATGCAATCCTCGACACGGCTCCTCCCGATGTCCTGCTCACGCTCCGCGGCTCCCCAGCTCCGCAGACATCTTCGACCAAGAGTCATTACAAATTGAGCCCGCAGCCGATATAGGCCAAAAGTGCCGGTCGGCGGCGGTCGGGATTGCGGCCCGAATCCGTCAGCCGACGTACTTTAGGACTATGGAGCCGCGCCCGCGGCATTCCTTAAAATGGCCGGATCGGACAAGGGGCCGGCAGCGGGCGGCCGGCAAACGGAGGACATCCCGAGATGAAGACACGCGCAGCGGTCGCCTGGGCGGCCAACAAGCCGCTTTCCATCGAGACGGTGGAGATCGAGGGGCCGAAGGCCGGCGAGGTCCTGGTCGAGATCATGGCGACCGGCATCTGCCACACGGACGCCTATACGCTTTCCGGCCTCGACTCGGAGGGCAAGTTCCCGGCGATCCTCGGCCATGAGGGTGCGGGCATCGTGCGCGAGGTCGGTCCCGGCGTCACCTCCGTCAAGGTCGGCGACCACGTCATCCCGCTCTACACGCCGGAATGCCGGCAGTGCAAAACCTGTCTCTCGCAGCGCTCGAACCTCTGCACCGCGATCCGCTCGACGCAGGGGCAGGGCCTGATGCCCGACGGCACGAGCCGCTTCTCCTGCGACGGCGGCGAGGTCTTCCACTACATGGGCTGCTCGACCTTCTCCAACTTCACGGTGCTGCCCGAGATCGCCGTCGCCAAGGTGCGCGAAGACGCACCCTTCGACAAGATCTGCTACATCGGCTGCGGTGTCACGACCGGCATCGGCGCCGTCGTCTATACGGGGAAGGTCTGGCCAGGGGCGAACGTCGTCGTCTTCGGCCTCGGCGGCATCGGCCTCAACGTCATCCAGGGCGCCCGCATGGTCGGCGCCGACAAGATCATCGGCGTCGATCTCAACCCGAGCAAGGCGGAGATGGCGAAGAAGTTCGGCATGACGCACTTCATCAACCCCGACGAGGTCGGCCGCGACAAGGTCGTGCAGGCGATCGTCGACCTGACGGAGGGCGGCGCCGACTTCTCCTTCGAGTGCATCGGCAACGTCAATACGATGCGCCAGGCGCTCGAATGCTGCCATCGCGGCTGGGGCCAGTCGATCATCATCGGTGTCGCGGAAGCCGGCAAGGAGATCTCGACGCGCCCGTTCCAACTCGTCACCGGACGGGTCTGGAAGGGCACCGCCTTCGGTGGCGCCCGCGGGCGCACCGACGTGCCGAAGATCGTCGACTGGTACATGGAGGGCAAGATCAACATCGACGACCTGATCACCCACACCATGCCGCTCGACGAGATCAACAAGGCCTTCGACCTGATGCACGAAGGCAAGTCGATCCGCAGCGTCGTTCTCTATTGAGCCTCGCTGCAACAGACCGGCCTCCCGCTACGACGGTATCCTGGGGCTTGGCCTCAGGTTCCGCCGGTTCATCATAAGAACGAGTGCTTGCAGATGGTCGGGACAGGCCGACCATGACGTCGAGTGTGGATTTCGGCCGCCGCGCAGGAAGCGCGTCCGGCGGCTCCCTTCCGGTGATCGGATGCCGTTCAGGCGGCGGCGCGTGCGCCGGCGGGGCCGCGGCGGGCGGGGGTGTAGCCGATCAGCGCCGCGGTGCCGAAGACGACGAGGGTCGCCACGACGGCGCCAAGCGCGAGCCAGTTGATTTCGCCGTAGAGGCTGAAGCGGATCAGCTCCACGACATAGGTGAAGGGGTTGTACTGGCAGAGGTGGTAGATCAGCACGCTGCCTTCGCGCACGCGCCAGAGAGGGTAGAGCGCGGAGGAGATGAAGAACATCGGGAAGATGAGGAAGTTCATCACGCCGGCAAAGTTCTCGAGCTGACGGATCCACGACGACAGGAACATGCCGAGCGCGCTCAGCGTCATGCCGGTCAGGACCAGGACCGGCAGCAGCGGCAGGAGGCCGGCGAGCGGCACGTCGGTGCCGAAAAGCCAGGCGATCGCGATGAAGGCGTAGACCTGGATGATCGAGACGAAGGTGCCGGCCATCATGCGGGCGATCAGCAGGTAGCTGCGCGGCAGCGGCGTCGAGAGCAGCACGCGCATCGAGCCCATCTCGCGGTCGTAGACCATCGACAGCGAGTTCTGCATGCCGGTGAAGAGCTGCACCATCGCGATCAGGCCCGGCACCACGTAGACGTCGTAGGTGATGTAGGTCTGGTAGGGCGGGATGATCGAGACGCCGAGGGAAGCGCGGAAGCCCGAGGCGAAGACCAGCAGCCAGATCAGCGGCCGCACGAGGGCGGCGAAGAAGCGCTCGCGCTGCTGGAAGAAGCGCAGGAGCTCGCGTTCCAGCACGGCGACGAAGGCGCGGGTGGCGTGCGACATCCTCATCGGCGGCTCTCCGTCCGGCTCGTCAGCCGCGTGAACGCCTGGTCGAGGTTGATCGCGCTCGTCTCGCGGACGACGTCCTCGACGCGGCCGCGCGCCACGATGCGGCCGCGGTCGAGCACGATGAGGTCGTCGCCCGGCGCCACCTCGTCGACGAGGTGGGTGGCAAGCAGCACGCAGATGCCCTCGCTTTCGGCGAGCGCGTGGAAATGGCGGACCAGCCAGCGGCGCGTGGCGATGTCGAGGCCGGTGCTCGGTTCGTCGAGGAGCAGGAGAGCCGGCCGGTCGAGGAGGGCGCGGGCGACCTCCACGCGCCGGCGCTGGCCGCCGCTGAGATTGCGGACCTTCGACCTGCGCTCGCCGGCAAGGTCGATGCTGTCGAGAAGCGCCGTGATCCGCTCGCGCGCCTCGGCCCGGGAGAGGCCACGCAGGGCGGCGAAATAGCGGAGGTTCTGCTGGACCGTCAGGTCGATGTCGAGCGTCTGCGCCTGGAACATGATGCCAAGCTTGGAGAGCGCGCGCGTGCGCTCGCTGCGCATCGGGTGTCCGGCGACGCGGATATCGCCGCGCCGGCAGGCATAAAGCCCGGTGATCAGCGAGAAGAGGGTCGTCTTGCCGGCGCCGTTCGGACCGAGCAGGGCCGTCACCTTTCCGGGCTCGAGCGTGAAGCTGACGCCGTCAAGCGCCAGCTTGCTGCCGAAGCTGTAGGAGACGTCGCGCACCTCCAACGCTGGCGGCACGGCGGGGCTGGACCGTTCCGGGTCGTGATCCGTGTCGAAGTCGGCAGCCATGTCTCCTCCCGGTTCACCATGTCCGGCCAGGCCGGCGGCTTCCGCCCGCGGCGGCGATGACGGGAGCGTAGCAAAGAGCCCGTGCCGATGCACGCGGACCTTCAGTCCTGCGCGCGCGCCTTCACGAGGAGCCGGTGGTCGGCGATGAAGCGCGCGCCGTGGGACCAGCTTTCGTCGGTGTCGCCGCGGATGCTGACGGCATCGTTCTCGATGATCCTGCCGGTGCCGACGTCGCGGATCGTCACAGCCATGTCGATGATCAGGAGCGAGATCTTGTGGACGTAGCCGGTGACGACCAGGTCGGCGCCGAGCTCCGCGGCAAGCCGCGTGTCGCAGCCGGTGCAATCGACGAAGGCGGGCGAAGCGGCGAGTTCATCCTTCACCGGCGCGATGTCGACGAGCGCATAGCCCGGTTTCGCCGCAATCGCCCCGGCGATGATGCCGGTGATCATCCGAAGCCGCTTCTGGTGCACGGCATCTGGCTTCGATGGCGTCGTGCTGGTGCTCGTGTCCATGAGCTCGAAGGGGAAGACCGCGACGCGATGGTCGGCAGCCGGCGCCAGCGATGGCGCCAGCGTCGTCGTGGCCGCGAGGAGACCGGCGAGCGCCGCCCGCGCGGTCACGTCGCCGGCTCGAGCGTGATCGGCCAGTCGTGCTCGAAGGTCGTACCCTTCGAGTCGACGACCTTGGCGTGGAGCACGCCTTCGCCCTGCGGCTTGACATAGAAGCGGATCGTCGGGTTCTCGCTGACGGAGATGTCGCCGTCGAAGCGCAGGATCGGCTTGCCGTCGAGCGAGAGATCGATCGACTTGACGTAGCGCGCCGGGATCCAGAGCCTCGTCAGCTGGTTGATCTGCATGCCGCTGTAGTTCGGGTGGCTTACCATGAACTGCGCTTCGTCCGGCTGCCCCTTCGTCCAGGTACCGATCTGCTTCAGCTTCATCTTGCCGAGCCGGCTCAGCGCGGCATCGTTGTCGCTCGTCGCCGGAGCGGAGCAGCCGCCGGTCGCCTTGACGAAGCTCTTCGCCATGTAGAGCTTGCCGTCGTTCGTCTCGGCGATGGCGCGCACCATCGTGTAGGCGTCGACGCGCACGCGGGTCGAGACGCTGGCGATGCCGTTCGCCGGATAGAGATGGAAGGTGCCGACGACGGGGGCGGGGTTCTGGTCGATGACGAGCGTGATCTTGCGGATGTAGTGGTCCGGCGTCTGCTTCATGTCGGCCTTGATCGAGATCGGCACGACGGCGGCATCCACGGCCCGGGCAGGGGCGTCCAGCGCGATGACGCCGGCGCCGTCGCCGATCGTCGCGTTCTCGCCATAGAGCGAGATCCGGATATCCGGCCAGGGGTTGTCGGCGCTGGTTTCCGCGAGAGCCGAGCCGGCGAGGAGGCCGACGGCGAGGGTGGCGCCGATAAGACGGCTTACGTACTTGAATCCGTTCATCATTCCCACTCCAGTTCGGTATATGCGGCGATGACGTTGCGCTCGTGGTTCGTGGCGAAGAGCTTCCAGCCTTCGCGATTGTCGTCCTTGAGCCTTGCGACGGTCGTGTCGATGTCGAGCTGATCGTCGATCGCCTGCCGGACACGATCGCGCAGGCGCGTCAGGTAGCCGGTCTCGGCTTCGAGGGCGGCGCGGCCGTCGCCGATCGGCCCGTGGCCGGGGATCGCCGTTTTGACCTTCGGGCCAAGCAGATCGGGGAGGACCTTCAGCCAGCCGGCGAGGCTGCCGTCGAGGGTCGGCAGGCGGCCGTTGAAGAGCAGGTCGCCGGTGAAGAGCGCCCCCGTCTTCTCGTCGAAGGCGGTGAGATCGTTGTCCGTGTGCGCCGTCGGCCAGGCCCTGAGGGCGACGATCCGGTTGCCGAGGTCGATGGGCGTTTCGTCGGCCACAAGCGTGGTCGGCGGAACACAGCCGGCATCGGCGAGGCGCGGCGAGATGCGGGCAAGCTCCTTCAGGTAGTATGGCGCGCGCGCGGCGAGCGCCCGCGGCAGGTTCTTGTGGCCGATGTTGGCGAGGCGCGCGCCCGCAAAGGCGATATGGCCGAAGCAATGGTCCTGATGGACGTGCGAGGCGACCAGATGGCTGATCGGCTTTTCCGTGACACGGGCGACCGCCCGGCGAAGCGCCTCGCCCTGCCGCCGCGTCGTGCCCGTGTCGAAGACGGCGACGCTCTCCTCGCCGACGATGAAGCCGATATTGGCGATCGCGCCGTCGTTCTCCGCCGTGATCTCCTGCTGCAGGCCCGGCCGTACATGAATTCCGTCGGCGACCTCGACGAAGGCGTCGATCGGATCGAGGTTCTTCGCGACGGCGGGAGCCGCGAGGCCGGCCGGCAGGCCCGTGGCGAGCGCGGCGCAGAGGAAGGCACGTCGCGACGCCGTAAACGGCCGCGGCGGTCGGCGACCATCATCATCTAGATCGCTTTCGCATTTCGTTGAACCGTGAAGACGATCCAGGTCTTTGTTTTGTCGCGTTTCCGGACGGAAAACCGGTTCCAACTTTTCCTGGAAACACTCTAGATCGAGTCCCCGAGCTTCGCGCAGGTCCATTTCTTGATCCGCCAGTTCGTCTGGTGCGTTCCCCAGAGTGTCGCGTCCAGGGGAGCCTGACGCGTACAGGTCGCAAGGTCGGCATATTCCAGCATGTGGATCTCGAAATTCTTGCAGGTCGCCGGATGGGCGATCATGCACGCCATGATGAAGAGCTCGTACATCCGAGGGCCTCGCTGCCATTCTGTGGCCGACGCGCAACCGCGCCTCACTGTTTACGGACGCCACGGCTTCGCGGTTTCGCTGGGAAGTCCCGCATCGATCCAGGCTTCGGCTCCGCCCGGAAACCAGTCGACGTTCCTCAAGCCGTAGGATAGGGCGCGCTTGGCGGCATTCCATGACATCCAGCAGTCCGGCTTGCAAAAGAAGACCAGCGTCCGGTTTCCGTCCGGCCCGGCAAGGCGCGTAAGCTCGGCCTTGAAGGCGGACTGGTCGGGCTTCGGCAGTTCGCCGAGGCCCATGTTCGCCATCCAGAGCGCCCCCTCGATCGTCCTGCGCTTCGGCACGGTCCAGAGCGCGTCCTTCGGCCGGTCGTCGGGCTTGCGGGCGGCCGGCGAGACGTCGATCAGCACGACGTCCCTGCGTTTCGCGAGCGCCTGAAGGTCGTTCAGGTCGACGACGCGCGCGCCCTTGAGCGTCTGCGGCACGGTGGCGTGGTAGTGGTCCGTGCGGTAGCCGGCAGGCTCCGCCGGGACGGCCGCATCCGCCTCCGACTTCTTCGGCGCGATCAGCTTGCCCTGCTGGTCGAGGAGCGGCACGCCGTAGGACATCAGCACCGCGTCGATGTCGTCCTTCCGCTTGGCGATGATCCGGTTCAGCGTGTGCTTCCAATCGTCCTCGCCGCGCCGCACGCCCCTGGAGATCATGTAGTCGGTTCGTTCCAGCGGGCCCATGCCGCCCTTCAGCGGCTCGACGACGAGGCTGGGATCGATCGTCTTCGCCCAGTAGCCGCCGAGCGGCCCCCAGGTCAGCGCGACGTCGATCTCGCCCTTCTCGACGTCCTCGATCATCGCCTTCGCCGGCTTCTCGATGCGCGTGTCGACGAGGAAGCGATAGGTCTTGGCGTTCTGGAGCAGGCCGTAGCGCGCGGCGATCGAGGCGGTCGGCATCTCCGGCTGGACGCCGAGGCGCAGCGTCTGGAAGGCCGGATCGGAGAGGTCGCCCGACGGCAGCTTGAGGTCCGGGCGATGTACCAGCACGTAGGTCGAGCGGTAATAGGGATTGGTGCCCTGGACGAGGTCGCTGGTCGTCGCCATGCCGATGATCACGTCGCAGCGGTCGGCCCCGAGCGTCTTGCGCACGAAGCCGAAGGTCTGCGGGAACCAGGTGTATTGCACCGGCACGTGCAGTTCCTGCGCCACGATGTCGGCGATCTTGTTCTCGAAGCCTTCGCCCTTGTCGTTGGAATAAGGCAGGTTGTTCGGGTCGCCGCAGACGCGCAGGGTCGAGCGGTCCGCCAGTTCGCTGCGCGCCTGCGCCCGCGCCGCCGCGGGCAGCGCCGAGGCGAGGGCGAACGCCGAAAGGAGCGCCAGCGCGATACGGCTCCTTGGGACCACCGACCACAGGATCATTGGTTGTTGGCCTTCCACGCCTTCCATACCGGGTCCTTGTCGGGGTCCATGCGCTCCGGCCGGCCACGTCCGATAACGCCGTCGGAGCGCGCCTTCAGGTAGGCATAGATGTGGTCGATCGTCATCATGATGTCGGTGTTGTTGGCGAAGCTCGGCATCACCAGGTTCTGGCTGGCGCTGACGTTCTTCTTGCCGTTGACGACCGTGTCGAGGAACTGCGAGTAGCTCATCGTCTTCAGCGCATCGACGAGCGAGGGCGCGAAGCTGCTGCCGAGACCATCCGGCCCATGGCAGACGTGGCAGGTGCCGGCATAGCGGCGATAGCCGTCATAGGTACCGTAATCGACCTTTCCGTCCTTGACGATGTAGGGATGCTTCTCGAAATCCGACTGGTTGCCGGCGGCCGCGGAGGCCTTGTCGCCCGAGTCCGGATTGGCTGTCGCAGTCGAGCCGGACTGGCCCTGACCGGCGGCGCCGGCTGCCGGCTGCTGGCTCTCGCCGCCCGAAGCGGCCGGCGTCGTGTCCGTTGCCGACTGATCGGCCGAAGCGGGCGCCGCGAAGGCGAAGGTCGCAATGAGGGCTACTCCGGCGAGACGGGTCGCAGCGGTCGTCAACACTCGCATCAATGATCTCCTCGGGGATTCTCTGTCTGCGGATCGGCCGGGCGCGGATCGTCAGGCGCCGTCCGGGCAAGGAAGCCGCGGCCCGGTGGATCGCACCGGGCCGCGAAGGTGTTCAGACCGTGGATGAGGGTCTTCAGACCGCGATCCTCATTGGCTTGGGAGGGCGAACACCGTGAGCTGGCCGCCGAGGTTGGTGTAGCTCGAGAGCGACTTGTAGGCGCCGACGGCTCCGAGGCCGGCGGTTCCTTCCGTCAGGCCCGCCGCAAGGCCGATGCCGGCCCAGCCGCCGACACCCGAAAGCACGGCGATATACTGCTTGCCGTCGTGCTCGTAGGTATTGACGTTGCCGATGATCCCCGACGGCGTCTTGAACTTGAAGAGCTCCTTGCCGGTCTTCGCGTCGACCGCCTTCAGGTAGCCTTCCAGCGTGCCGTAGAAGACGACGTTCCCGGCCGTCGCCAGCGCGCCCGACCAGACGGAGAAGGCTTCCGGATCCGACCAGACGATCTTGCCCTCCTTGGCGTCCCAGGCGATGAAGTTGCCGAGGCCGCCATGGCTGTTGGGCGCGGGATACATCGACAGCGTCGCCCCGACGAAAGGCTGGCCGGCGCTGTAGGAGACCTGATAGGGCTCGTAGTCCATGCAGACGTGGTTCGTCGGGATGTAGAAGAGCCCGGTCTTCGGCGAGTAGGTCGAAGGCTGCTCGTCCTTGGAGCCGAGGGCCGCCGGGCAGATCCCCTTGGTGTTGACGTCCTGGCCCTGCGCGCCCGGAGCGTATTTTGCGACGACCTGCGGCTCGCCGGTTTTCATGTCGACCTTCGTCGCCCAGTTGACCGCGGGATCGAACTTCTCCGCGACGAGCAGTTCGCCGGTCTCGCGATCGAGCGTATAGGCGAAGCCGTTGCGATCCGGATGGACCAGCGTCTTGCGCATCTTGCCGTCGATCTTCTGGTCGACGAGCATCATCTCGTTGACGCCGTCATAGTCCCACTGGTCGTGGGGCGTCATCTGGTAGACCCATTTGGCCTCGCCGGTTTCGGGGTTCCGGGCGAAGATCGTCATCGACCAGCGATTGTTGCCGGGCCGCTGCGTCGGGTTCCAGGTGCCGGGGTTGCCGGAGCCGTAGTAGACGAGGTTGAGGTCGGGATCGTAGGAGAACCAGCCCCAGGTATCGCCGCCGCCGTGCTGCCACTGGTCGCCCTTCCATCCGGCGAGGCCCGAATCCTTGCCGACCGGCTTGCCGAGCATCGTCGTCTTCTCGCCGTCCATCAGGGTGTCCTTGTCGGGACCCTGCGAGAAGGCGCGCCAGGCGAGCGAACCGTCCTTGATGTTGTACGCCGTCACGTGGCCGCGGACGCCGAACTCGCCGCCGGAGTTGCCGATCAGCACCTTGTCCTTGACGATGAAGGGAGCGCCGGTACCGGTCTCGCCCTTGGACGGATCGCCGTCCTTGACCGACCATTTCACCTTGCCGGTCTTGGCGTCGAGCGCCACGAGCGTCGTATCGGCCTGATGCATGAAGATCGTGCCGTCGGCATAGGCGACGCCGCGGTTGACGGTGTCGCAGCACATCACGGGAATGACATTCGGATCCTGCTTCGGCTCGTATTTCCAGATGATACGGCCGTTGTCGTTGAGGTCGAGCGCGAAGACCGTGTTCGGGAACGGCGCTACGAGATACATGGTGTTGCCGATGACGAGCGGGCCTCCCTCGTGGCCACGGAGCACGCCGGTCGAGAACGTCCAGGCGACCTGCAGATCGCCGACGTTCTTGTTCGTGATCTGGTCAAGCGTGCTGTACCGGGTCGCGGAATAGTTGCCGAGCGGCATCACCCAGTCCTTGGGGTTCTGCTGCATCTTGATCAGTTCATCGTTCGCAAGCCCGATGGAGGGTGCCAGACCTATGAGCGCAACCAATGAGCTGGCCGCCAAGAGCGTGAGTCTTTGCATTTCCATCCCCTGTATCGTGTTGTTGGTGTGCAGCTTGCACGAAGAACTACGTCACTCGGCAAGCAAAGCGGAGTGAGAAGAAAGAGCCGATATGCGGCTTACTTGAGAAGTCTGAAACGCGCACTCAACGATGTCGATAGGACCATAGTACTGAGGGTCCGCCGGCGCTCGATTGCGCTTTTTTTGCACCGCAATATACGGGATGCCGCACGCGCGAAGACCTCACTGGCCGAACTCGAACGGGCCGCTAATCTTCGACGGACCGAGGCTGATCTAAGGCTGGACGCGCACCGTCTCCGGATGCGCCGCTGCGAGATCGCTCATGAAGGCCTCGAACGCCGGGCCGCTCCGACGCTCGCGCGGCAGCGGCACCGCAACGTCCGCGACGATCGACGCCGGGCGACGGTTGACGAGGAGCAGGCGGTCGGCGAGTTGCGCCGCCTCGCGCACGTTGTGCGTCACCATGAGCACCGTCGCCGACTGCTTCCGCCAGAGCGCGAGCAGCAGGTCCCGACGCCGCTCGGCGGTGTGCTCGTCGAGCGAGACGAAGGGCTCGTCGAGGACGAGCACGTCCGGAAGGACCGCGAAGGCCCGCGCCAGCGCGACGCGCCGTTCGAGCCCGAGCGACAGTTCACCCGGATAGCGATCGCGCAGGGCTTCGAGGCCGAGCGTCGTGAAGAGCGGCGTGAGGTCCGCTTCTCCGTCGGGGGCCGAAGCGAGCCTCACGTTCTGCTCGACCGTCCGCCAGGGCAGGAGGCGCGGCTCCTGGAAGACGGCGGCGATCCGCGCGTCGCTCGAGGGTATCCGGACGGCGCCGGCGAAGTCGCGGTCGAGTCCGAGCAGGATGCGCAGCGCCGTCGTCTTGCCGCAGCCGGACGGGCCGATCATGCAGGTGAAGGTCGACGGCGCGAGGGTGAAGGCGAGGCCCTTCAGCACCTCGCTCGTCGTGCCGTCGGCGGCGCAGAAGGCCTTGCGGTCGATGCGGACGTCAAGCGGCTTTCGGCCGCCAGCGGGTGAGGGTGCGTTCAAGAGGCTGGACCAGGACGAATTCGATGGCGAGCATGATCATGACGAAGGCGATCGCATAGCCGAGGATCGCCGCCACGTTGAAGAGCTGGAAATAGAGGTTGATCTCGAAGCCGACGCCGTTCGACCGGCCGAGGAGCTCGACGACGAGCACGATCTTCCAGACGAGCGCCAGGCCGGAGCGGGCGGCGGCGACGAAGAAGGGCTGGAGTTGCGGCAGGACCACATGGCGGATCATGCGGGCGCGCGAGAAGCGGAAGACCCGGCCCATCTCGGCGAGCTTCGGGTCGAGCGCCCGGGCGCCCTCGCGCACGGTGATGACGACGTTCGGGATCTTGTTGAGCGAGACGGCGGTGATCGCGGCGGCCTCCGTCAGGCCGATCCAGATGTAGCAGAGCACGATGATGACGAGTGCCGGCATGTTGACGAGCACGATCAGCCACGGGTCGAGGATGCGGTCGGCGGCGCGGTTCTGGCCCATGAAGATGCCGATCGCCGAGCCGATGACCATGGAGATCACGAAGGCTGCGGCGACCCGTGCGAGCGTGATCGCGACGTTGAGGAAGAGCGCTCCCGACGCCGCCTCGTGGACGAGGAAGAGCGCGACGTCGTCCGGCCCCGGCACGTCCGGCGAACGGGCAAGTGCCGCTGCGACCGCCCAGAGCGCGACGAGCGCCAGGATCGAGACGAATTGCAGGGGCAGGCGTCGCACGGGGCCTAGGACCCGCCGGTGAGGACGGACCAGAAGGTTCCCTCCGCCAGGGTCTTCGATGGCCCGACCAGCCGCTCGCCGCCGACCTTCGCCAGGATCGCGTAGATGCGCGCCGTGTCCTTCATCGCGTCGGCGAGCGGCCGCGTGGGGATGCCTTCCCGGAAGCGGTCGCGCAGCACCCGAAGCGTCCGGTCGTCCGCAGCCCCGGTGATCGGTTTCAGCGCCAGCCATTCGGCGTCGGACGTCTTCATCACCTCTTCCGCATCCCGGGAAGCCTTGAGGAAGGCCTTGACGGCCGCTTCGTGATGATCCGCCCAGTCCTCGTCGAAGACATAGCCGATCGCCGGCACCGGCCCGCGGGCACCGAGCTTCATCGCGATCCGGTTGACGTCGATCAGCCGGCGGAAGCCCTTCGCCTCCAGCCGGG
>JBQCEN010000152.1:0-7386 GCA_051960215.1 Pararhizobium sp. | reverse complement strand
AAACGCGACAAGAGCGGCCGGCCGATCGTCGTCGTCACTGGCATGGGCATCGTTACATCGCTCGGAGCCGGCAAGGCCGACAACTGGCAGAAGCTCACCTCGGGCGTCTCCGGCATCCACGCCATCACCCGCTTCCCGACGGACAAGCTGTCGACCCGCAGCTCCGGAACCGTCGATTTCCTCGACGTGCCGGCGGAGAACTCGGTCGAGCGCTCCTATGCGATGGCCGAGGAGACGACGCGCGAGGCGCTCGCCGAAGCCGGTCTTTCAGGCGAGTTCGGCGGTCCGCTCTTCCTCGCAGCGCCCCCGGTCGAGCCGGAATGGCAACAGCGGTTCGAACTTGCGAAGCGGGCGCCGGTCTCGAAAGAGCCGGGCGACGCCTATATCCGTTTCCTCGCGGCCATGCGCGCGCAGCCGGACCTCGCCTTCCACGAATCGGTGCAGTTCGCCTCGATCTCCGAGCGCCTCGCCGACCGCTTCGGCACCCGCGGCCTGCCGGTGACGCTCTCGACCGCCTGCGCCTCCGGGGCGACGGCGATCCAGCTCGGCGTCGAGGCGATCCGGCAGGGGCGGACGGACCGGGCGCTGACGGTCGCCACGGACGGCTCCGTCAATGCCGAATCGCTGATCCGCTTCTCGCTGCTTTCGGCGCTCTCGACGCAGAACGATCCGCCGCAGAAGGCTTCGAAACCCTTCACGAAGAACCGCGACGGTTTTGTCATCGCCGAGGGTGCCGCGACGCTCGTTCTGGAATCGCTGGAGGCTGCCGCAGCGCGCGGCGCGACTATCCTCGGCATCGTCAAGGGCTGCGGCGAGAAGGCCGACCACTTCCACCGCACGCGCTCCTCGCCCGACGGCGGCCCGGCGATCGCGACCGTGCGTGCCGCGCTCGAAGACGCGGGGCTTTCGCCGGAGGATGTCGGCTACATCAACGCCCACGGCACCTCGACGCCCGAGAACGACAAGATGGAATACCTGACGCTCTCGACCGTCTTCGGCGAGCGCCTCGCCGGCGTCCCGGTCTCTTCGAACAAGTCGATGATCGGCCATACGCTGACGGCCGCTGGCGCGATCGAGGCCGTGTTCTCGCTGATGACCATGCGGACGGGAACGCTGCCGCCGACGATCAACTACGACAATCCGGACCCGACGATCGTCCTTGACGTCGTGCCGAACGTGAAGCGCGACGCCCGCGTCTCCAGCGTCCTGTCGAACTCCTTCGGCTTCGGCGGGCAGAACGCCTGCCTTGTCATGACGGCCGAACCCGCTTAAGCGGACCGTGAATTTAGTTCACATGCGGACGCCGCGAAAGCGGCGAAGGATCGTTCATGCGCGCATTGCAACTCGTCGAGGACCGAAAGCTCGAGACCGTCGACCTCGCGCCGCCGCCGCCGCCGGGCATCGGCGAGGTGACGGTCAGGATCAAGGCGGTCGCGCTCAACCACATCGACGTCTGGGGCTGGCGAGGCATGGCCTTCGCCAAGCGCAAGATGCCGCTCGTCGTCGGCGCGGAAGCGGCTGGCGTCGTCCATGCCGTCGGCCACGGCGTCGCCAATCTCCTGCCCGGTCAGCTCGTCTCGATCTACGGGGCGCGCACCTGCGGGCTCTGCCGGGCGTGCCGCGAAGGCCGCGACAACCTGTGCGAGAACGTCGGCGGCGTCCACGGCTTTCATCTCGATGGCTTCGCCTGCGAGGAGGTGAACCTTCCCGCCCGCCTGCTCGTCCCCGCCCCGCCCGGTGTCGACGCGATCGGCGCCGCGCTCGCCCCGGTCACCTTCGGCACGGTCGAGCACATGCTCTTCGACAACGCGAAGCTGGAGCCGGGCGAGACGATCCTCGTGCACGCCGGCGGCTCCGGCATCGGCACCGCGGCGATCCAGCTTGCGAAGAAGATCGGCTGCACCGTCATCACGACCGTCGGCTCGAACGACAAGATCGAGAAGGCGAAGGCGCTCGGCGCCGACCATGTCATCAACTATCGCGAGGATCGCTTCGAGGGCGTGACGCGCAAGATCACGAAGAAGAAGGGCGTCGACGTCGTCTTCGAGCATGTCGGCGCCGACACCTGGGCGGGATCGATGCTCTGCCTGAAGCGCGGCGGCCGCCTCGTCACCTGCGGCTCGACCTCCGGCATCTCGACGCAGATGAACCTGATGCAGCTCTTCCAGCAGCAGTTGAAGCTCTTCGGCTCCTTCGGCTGCCGCATGGAGAACATGGCGAACGCCATGGAAAAGATGGCGCGTGGGCTGGTCCATCCGGTGATCGACACCGAGATCGGCTTCGACGGCATCGAGACGGCGCTCGCCCGCATGGAGGGCCGCCAGGTCTTCGGCAAGATCGTGCTCAGGATCGACTGACGGCGATGAAGCTCTTCGTCACGCGCCTCGTCATCGCCGCGCGGCGCGCGAAGGACTGGACGATCGCGCAGGTCGTCTTCGCGATCCTCGCCGTGCTCGCGCGCCTCCCGGCTGACAGCGCGATCGCCTTCGTCGACCGCACCGCGCGGCGGATCGGGCCGCTGACCTCGCGCCACAAGCTCGCGCTCGCCAACCTCGGCCTTGCCTTTCCGGAGAAGCCGGAGGCGGAACGCGAGGCGATCGCCCGCGAGATGTGGGCCTCGATGGCGCGGCTTGCGGCGGAATACGTCTTCCTCGACCAGCTCTTCGATTTCAATCCTGAGAAGAACGGCGAAGGCCGCATCGAGGTCGAAGGCGTGCCCGTCTTCGTCGACCTGCTCGAGAACCCGCGACCCTTCATCGTCTTCACGGCGCATACCGGTAATTTCGAGCTGCTGCCGATCGCCGCCGCGACGTTCGGCCTCGACGTAACCGCGCTCTTCCGTCCGCCGAACAACCCCTACATCGCCAAGCGCCTGTTCTCAGCCCGGCGCACGCGCTCCGGCGCTCTCGTGCCGTCGCATGCGGGCGCGGCATGGAACCTGGCGCGCGCGCTGGAACGCGGCGGCGGCGTCGGCGTGCTCGTCGACCAGAAGTTCCGCAAGGGCGCGAAGACGCTGTTCTTCGGCGCGAAGGTCCGGACGAACCCGCTGCTCGCCAAGCTGGTGCGGCAATATGATTGCGAAGTGTTCCCGGCCCGTTGCATCCGGCTGCCCGAAAATCGCTTCCGCCTCGTCATCGAGCCGGCGATCGGGATTCCGCGCACCTCCGACGGCACCGTCGACGTGCAGGCAACCGCGCAGGTGCTGAACGACAAGGTCGAGGCATGGGTGCGCGAATATCCGGGTCAGTGGCAGTGGTTCCACGACCGCTGGAACCTGCGCAAGAAGCTCGGGCTAAGATAGGCCGAACGCCAGAAGCGACAGGATCGCGACCACTACGGTCAGCGCGCTGCAGGTGGCGGCGAAGACGCCAAGCGCGCGATCGATATCGGGGACGCCTGCCTGCCGGCGGCCGGCGGCGTTGATCAGCGGCTCGCGCACGAGGATGCCCGAATAGATGCGCGGCCCGGCGAGCGCGATGTCGAGGGCACCCGCCATCGCGGCTTCCGGCCATCCGGCGTTCGGCGAACGATGCAGGCCCGCATCCCTCAGCGCCGTATCGATCGCCCGACGGCCAGACCGACGGCCACCGCAGATCGCCGCCGCGAGCCCGATCAGCAGTGCCGAAAGGCGCGCCGCGGGCCAGTTTGCCAGATCGTCGAGCTTGGCCGCGCCGCGTCCGAAATCGAGGTGGCGCGGCGTCCGGTGGCCGATCATCGAATCGGCGGTATTCAGCATCTTGTAGGCGAGGAGCCCCGGCAGGCCGAGAACCGCATACCAGAAGGCGGGCGCCACGACGCCGTCGGCGAAGTTCTCCGCCAGGCTCTCGATCGCCGCGCGCGCGACCCCGGCCTCGTCGAGCGTCTGCGGATCCCGCCCGACGATCATGGAGACAGCGCGGCGTCCGCCGGCAAGGCCCTCCTCCCGCAGAGCGACCGCGACGCGGCCAACATGGTCGGCGAGGCTCTTCTGGGCAAGGAAGACGGCGGCGAGCACGATCTCGATCGCATCGCCGATCCAGCCGATGGGTCGGAGAAGCCGGACGATCAGGACGCCCACGAGGAAGCTCGCAAGGACGAGCACGACAATGGAGAGCCAGCCGTTCCGCCGTCGCACCGGCGGCGAATCCTTCTCCGAATTGAAGCCCCTGTCGAAGAACGCGATCATTGCTCCGAAGCCCGCGACGGGATGCGGCACGCGCCGCCATAGCCAGTCCGGATCGCCGAGCCAGCGATCAAGGAGAAGCGCAAGCAGGAGCACGACGAACCGCAGGGCCATGCGCGGCCTCAGGCCTGGGAAAGAGCGCCGGCGCGCGCGGCAAAGGCCGCGAGCGCCTCGGCGACGCGCCGGTCGGACGCCGGGTCCGGCGAAAGCCCGACACGGAGCCACGAGGGCTCGTAATCGAAACGGCGCACGAGGATGTGCCGCTCGGCGAGGTGACGATGCAAGGCTTCCGCTTTCGGATGACGGAGAAGGAAGAACAGCGATGTTCCCCCGACTACGGGCACGGCGGCTTCGCCGAGGACCGCCGCCATCGCCGCGTGCCGCTCGGCGATCGAAGCCCGGATCGCCGCGACGGCGGCATCGTCGGCCATGAGACTGGCGGCGATGCAGAGAGCCGGTCCGGAGACGGCCCATGGCCCCAGCGCCACCGCGAGACGCTCCTCGATAGATGGCGCCGAAAGGACAAAGCCGAGCCGCAACCCCGCCAAGCCGAAGAATTTGCCGAACGAACGGAAGACGATGAGTTTGGCGCGCGATCCCGCCGCGCCCGCGACCGACTGCTCCGCGTCCGCATCCGCGAAAGCCTCGTCGACGACGAGAAGCCCGCCTGTCTCCGCGAGCCGGTCTGCGAGCGCCAGCAGCCCGGCGCGTTCGTGGCGGCGCCCGTCCGGATTGTTGGGGTTGACCACAACGGCCAGTCGATGGTTGCCGATCTCGCCGAGGCTGGCGACGCTGTCGACGATCAGTCCGGCCCGCCGGAGCACGGCGGAATATTCGCCATAGGTCGGCCCAACGATCGCCGCCCGCGCCCCTTCGGGCACCAGCCGCGGAAGCTGCTGGATGACCGACTGCGTGCCCGGCACGGGAAGCGGCAGGATCGCAGCGCCGTAGAAGCGCTGCGCCGCCTCCCGCGCCCAGAGCTCCGGCGGCACGGCCCGAAGAGACGGCGGAACCGGATTGATGCCCGTCGAAAGGTCGAGCCAGTCGGCCGGCGCGCCACCGAAGCGATCTGCCGCCGCAGCGATCCCCCCGCCATGATGCACAGCCTCAGGCATCGCCGCCCGCCAGGTCGATGACATGCATGAAGGAGCCGGTGACGTTGCCGCGCCTCAGGCCAGCCGCGCCAAGCGGCACTCCGCCGGCATCGCTGACATCGAACAGCGGCTCCGCAGAGCCTTCCGAGACGACGCTCGAATAGTGGAACTCGTGCGCCGTCAACGGCTGCGGCCAGACGAAGCCCGCCCGCGGCGCCAGCCGACGATAGCCGAGCGACCGCCGGCGCGTCTCGAAGCTCGTCGTCAGCGGCAGATGGCCGAGCATCGCGTGACGCCTGCCCTCCCCGTCGATCAGCCCGTCGCCGAGCACCATGTAGCCGCCGCATTCGCCATAGGACAGCGCGCCGCGCTCCACCGCCGCCGTCATGCCGGCGCGAAAGCGGCCGGCGGCAGCGATGCGGCCGGCATGGAGTTCCGGATAGCCGCCGGGCAGGTAGATCGCGTCGCAATCGGCCGGCGGCGCCTCGTCGGCGAGCGGCGAGAAAAAGGCGATCTCCGCGCCGCGCCGGCGCCAGCCGAGCATGATGTGCTCGTAAGCGAAGGCGAAGGCGATGTCGCGCGCCACCGCGATCTTCCGGCCGAGCGGCGGCAGCCGGGCGATGTTCGCCTCGGAGACGCGCGGCGGAAGGAGCCGGGCCGCCTGCACAAGACGGCCGATCTCCGTCCCGGCCTCGACGGCATCCGCCGCATGCTCGACGAAGCCCTCCAGCCCGGCATGTTCGCCCGCCTGGACGAGGCCGAGATGCCGCTCCGGTAGCGTGAGCCCCTCGTCGCGTCGCAGGACGCCGAGAACCGCCGTGCCGGTCGCGGAAAGCGCATCCTTCAGCATCGCCTCGTGGCGGTCGCTGCCGACGCGGTTGAGGATGACGCCGGCGATCATGATGTCGCTGCGGAAGTGTCGGAAGCCTTCGACGAGCGCCGCGACCGAATGGGACATCCGCGCGCAGTCGACGACGAACACCACCGCGAGATCGAGGAGCCGGGCAAGATCCGCCGGCGAACCGCCGCCGTCGGCCGCCCCGTCGAAGAGCCCCATCATCGCCTCGACGACGAGGATCCGCCCCCCAGCCTGCGCCAGCGCCGCATTCGCCGTCAGGAGCTCCGGCCGCATCGCCCAGGGATCGTAGTTCAGGCACGCTTCACCGCTTGCCGCCGCATGGAAGGCCGGATCGATGTAATCCGGTCCCGCCTTCCCCGGCGCGATCGCGATCCCGCGCCGCTTCAGCGCCCTGAGGAGGCCGAGCGTGACTGTGGTCTTGCCGGAGCCCGAGGCGGGCGCGGCGATCATCAGCCCGCTCACGCTTCGTCCGTCCTGGAGTCGGTCCGGAGCCCGAGCGGATCGGGATCGAGCGCGCGACCGGCTGCAGCGCCGAGCCAGTCGAGCCCGGCGCGCAGGCGCACGACCTCGCCGACGACCACGATCGCAGGCGGCGAGAGCCCCGCCGCCTCGAGGTCGGCTTCCGCGCTGCCGATCGTCGTTTCGAGCACCGTCTGGGCCGGCGTCGCCGCGTTGCAGACGAAGGCCATCGGCTCATCCGGCCGCCGGCCCGCGGCGATCAGCCGTTGGGCGATCAGTCCGATATGCTTCATCGCCATGTACATGACGATCACCGGCGAGCCCTTCGCAACGCTTTCCCAGTCGATCCGGTCGGGCATGACGCCGGCAGAATCGTGCCCCGTCAGGAAGGTGACCGTGTGGGTGAGGTCGCGATGCGTCGTCGGAATGCCGGCATAGGCAAGGCCGCCGATGCCGGCCGTGATCCCCGGCACGATACGGAACGGCACCTTATGGGCGACGAGCGTCAGCGCCTCCTCGCCGCCGCGGCCGAAGACGAACGGGTCGCCGCCCTTCAGCCGCAGCACCCGGTGGCCGGCGCGTGCAAGCTCCACCAGCCTGAGCGAGATGTCGCGCTGCTTCGGCGAAGGCTTGCCGCCACGCTTGCCGGCATATTCGAGCATGGCGCCGGGCTTGGCGAGTTTCAGGCAGTCGGCATCGACCAGCGCGTCGTAGACGATGACATCGGCCTGGCCGAGCGCATTGACCGCATGAAGCGTCAGCAGGCCCGGATCGCCTGGCCCTGCCCCGACGAGCCAGACCGAGCCCGGCTC
>JBQCEN010000151.1:0-33244 GCA_051960215.1 Pararhizobium sp. | reverse complement strand
TTCACGCTGTCGCTGAACACCAACCCGCTCGTCAACCGCTTCGCCGAGCCGGACGACCTGATCGATACGATCGCCGACGACATCCGCCTGAAGCGGGTCCAGCTCACCCATGAATTCGTCAATCCGGCTTGGCCCGCGGCGACGATCCGCCGCTTCGTGCGCGCCTTCAACCGTGCGACACAGCGCACCGGCGTCGAGATCACCTCCGGCATGACCGGGCCCTACGGCCGGCTCAACCACTTCGGCCATCCGGATGCGGAGGTCCGCCGCTATTACGTCGACTGGTTCAAGACCTTCGCCGACATCTCCGCCGATCTCGGCGCGAAGGGCATGGGCACGCAGTTTGCGATCTTCACGCGGAAGGACTTCGACGACGAGGCCCGGCGCGAGGAGCTGATCCGCATCGCGATCGACTGCTGGGCCGAGGTCGCCGAGCACGGCAGGGCCGCGGGCCTCGACTACGTCTTCTGGGAGCCGATGTCGGTCGGCCGCGAGTTCGGCGAGACGATCGCCGCCTGCGGCGACCTGCAGGACCGGCTGGAGGCGGCGAACTTCGCGATCCCGATGTGGATGATGGTCGACATCGACCATGGCGACGTCACCTCGCCGAACCCTGACGACATCGACCCCTATGCCTGGGCGAGAGCCTTCCCGAAGCGTTCGCCGATCATCCACGTCAAGCAGTCCTCGATGAACAAGGGCGGCCACTGGCCCTTCACGGCGAAGTACAACGCCGACGGGCGGATCGATCCCGCCAAGCTCGTCGAGACGATCCGCGCCGGCGGCGGCACCGACAACGAGATCTGCCTGGAACTGTCGTTCCGCGAGCGCGAGCCGACTGACCGCGCGGTGGTCCCGGCGCTGCGGGAGTCCGTCGCGTTCTGGGCCGACCATGTCGACACCGGCGCCGACTCGCTCACCTGAACGTCGCAAAATGCTTCACACATGCAACAGCCATTTTGTGATATTGATATGAACGGGTGTTACGCATAGGATCATGGCCGTGGAGGATCGTGCCCCATCGATTGACAAGGCGGCCGCAATATGAAAAATTTTTAAGCGGGTGATAGAAATATCATTCGGGAGGAGATGAATGGCTTCCGGCAAGGTCACGATGCGTGACTCCAGTACCAGTCTTGCAACGCGCGCCGCGTGGTTGCACTACGCCGGAGGTCTGACCCAGGCCCAGGTGGCCAAGCGCCTGGGACTGACGAGCCTCAAGGCCCACCGTCTGATCATGAAGGCGAACCAGGAAGGTCTCGTGAAGATCTTCGTCGACGGCGATGTCAGCGAGTGCGTCGAGCTGGAAGAGCAACTCACCGCCGCCTACGGCCTCGACTATTGCGAGGTCGTCCCCGACTTCGACCTCGACGACCTGCCACTGAGGGCGCTCGGGATCGCCGGCGCCGCCTTCCTCAAGCGCGAGATCGAGCGCGGCGAGCATCGGCTGATCGGCGTTGGCCACGGCCGGACGCTCGCTGCGAGCGTCGAATGCCTGCCGCGCCGCGCCGCCACCGACATCCGCTTCGTTTCCCTCTTCGGCGGATTGACGCGCAAGTTCGCCGCCAATCCGCACGACGTCATCCACCGCCTGACCGACCGCACCGGCGCACAGGCCTATGTGATGCCGGTTCCCTTCTTCGCCAACACGGTCGAGGATCGTGACATCCTTCTCGGCCAGCGCGGCGTCACGGAGGTCTTCGAGCTGGCGCTGACGGCGACGCTGATGTTCGTCGGCATCGGCACCGCCGAGCGCGAGGCCTCGCTCGTCGCCACCGGCATGATCGAGCCCGCCGAGATCGACGACGTCAGGCGCGACGGCGGCACCGGCGAGTTGCTCGGCCATTTCTTCGACGCGTCCGGGCGGCCGGTCGAGACGGCGCTTTCGGAGCGGATGATCGCGCCTGGCCGTGACCAGCTGAAGGACCGCAACATCGTCGCCGTCGCCGGCGGCAAGGTGAAGGTGCAGGCCGTCCGTTCCGTCCTTGAAAGTCGCTACCTGAGCGGCCTCATAACGGATGAACGGACCGCTCGCGCGATCGTCGCGGAGCGCGTGCCCGCAAGCCGCGCGGCAGAGTGAAACAACCGGGGCGCGATCCCCGACGCTGAGAGTGAAAGTCGTATCGTCATGAGCAACCAATCCGCCGCCGCGATGAGCCGGAGCACAAGGCTGAACCTCCGCTGGGTCCTCGTTGGCATCGCCGTCGTCGTCCTGCTGGTGGCGATGGCGCTCGATACGAAGGTCGTCAAGATGGGCGCAGCCGGGCTCAATGCCGGCGTCTTCTCGCCGGAGGCCTTCGGCGAATCGGAGTTCCCGAAGGTGCAGGCGGAGATCGAGAAGCGCGCCGTCGACGCCGCGACGCTCGCCGACGCCATCGCCAAGGACCAGACTGCGGCCGCAAAGAAATACGGCGTCGACGGCACCATCGGCCCTGAGATGTCGGTGAAGTTCACCGGTGTCGTCGGCGACGGCTCGTCCGGCATCTACAAGGTCAAGGTCCCGGGCGTGCCGGACGACCTGACGATCCGCGTCCAGACAGGTCCGGCGATCAACGGCACCGACATCCGCGACGCGACCGGCACGATCAAGTTCGGCCAGTTCAAGAACCAGATCGAGTACCAGAACGCCGGCTCCGCGCTCAACAACGCGGTCAAGAAGCAGGTGCTGTCGAAGGTCGACACGAAGAAGCTGACCGGCAAGACCGTCTCGGTCACCGGCGCCTTCACGCTGATCAACCCGAAGAACTGGCTTGTCACTCCGGTGAGGCTGAGCGTCCAGTGAAAGCGGAAAACCACTTCGAGCCTGCCCGCGACGAGGTCGTCCTCGCGGCCCGCGACGTCGTCAAGTCCTATGGTGGCGTCCACGCGCTGAAGGGCGTCGACTTCGACATCCACCGCGGCAAGGTGACGACGCTCTTCGGCGAGAACGGCGCCGGCAAGTCGACGCTGATGAAGATCCTGTCGGGCGTCGAGACGCCGACCTCCGGCACCATCGAACTCGATGGGCAGAAGGTCGTCTTCGGCTCCTCCGTCGAGGCGCGCGACCGCGGCATCTCGATCATCCACCAGGAGCTGAGCCTCGCGCCGAACATGAACGTGCGCGACAACATCTTCATGGGCCGCGAGATCCGCAAGGCGGGGGGTGTCGACTTCGCCGAGGAGGCGCGCCAGACGCGCGTGCTCATGGAAGGCCTCGAGGAGGACATCGACCCGCTGACGCTGGTGCAGGACCTGCGCCTCGGCCAGCAGCAGATCGTCGAGATCACCCGCGCGCTCTCGGTCGATTCCCGCATCCTGATCATGGACGAGCCGACCTCAGCGCTGAGCGCCACCGAGGTGGAGGTGCTCTTCAAGGTCATCCGCGACCTGACGAGCCGCGGCGTGTCGATCGTCTATATCTCGCACCACCTCGAGGAAGCGCTGCAGATCACCGACTATGCGGTCGTCCTGCGCGACGGGAACATCACCGCCACGGCAGAAGCCAAGGACATCGACCTCGAGTGGATCGTCCGCAACATGGTCGGCGAGAACTATGACCTCGGTTCGCCGCCGCAACACGCCTTCGGCGACGTCGTCCTTTCGATCGACGACGTCAGCATCGCCGATCCGGCGAACCCGGACCGTTCCGTCGTCGATCGCCTGTCGCTTCACGTGCGCGCCGGCGAGATCGTCTGCATCTACGGGCTGATGGGCGCCGGGCGAACCGAACTGCTCGAGTCGGTCGCGGGCCGGATGCCGATGTCCGGCGGCCAGGTGCTGCTCGAAGGCCGCAACCTCGGTCGCCTGACGATCGCCGAGCGGATCGCCCGGGGCCTCGTCCTCGTGCCGGAGGACCGCCAGCGCGACGGGCTGGTCCAGACCATGTCGGTCGGCGGCAACCTGTCGCTCGCGAGCATCGGCGCCTTCGTCAAGGGCATGCTGCTCTCGCGCTCCGAGGAACGCAGCCTGATCGACCGGTCGATCCGGAGCGTCCACGTCAAGACCGCCGGCGGCGCCGCCCCGATCGGATCGCTGTCGGGCGGCAACCAGCAGAAGGTCGTGATCGGCAAGATGCTGACGACCAACCCGAAGGCGATCCTGCTCGACGAACCGAGCCGCGGCATCGACATCGGTGCGAAGGCGGAGGTCTTCAAGCTGCTCGCCGAACGCGCCGCCGACGGACTCGCCGTCATCTTCTCGACCTCCGAGGTCGCCGAATGCCTGAGCATCGCGCACCGCATTGTCGTGATGCGCCGCGGCAGGATCTCGGCCGAATTCGGACCTGACGCCACCAAGGAGCAGATCATGGCCGCCTCGGGCGAAGCCGTGGTCGCCTGACCGCAAGAACAAACGGAGTCATCGACAATGTCCGAGACACGCGCAGAAGTCTCCGCCTCGCGCCGCGGCATGTTCGGCGATCGCATCAATATCGGCGAGCTGCTGCTCGAAGGCCGCGCCTTCTTCGCGCTGATCGTCATCATCGCCGTCTTCTCGTTCCTGTCCCCCTATTATTTCTCCGTCGGCAACTTCCTGACGATGGCCTCGCACGTCGCGATCTTCGCGATCCTGGCGATCGGCATGCTGCTCGTCATCCTGAATGCCGGCATCGACCTGTCCGTCGGCTCCACGCTCGGCCTGTCCGGCGTCGTCGCCGGCTTTTTCATGCAGGGCGTTCCGCTCGGGCCCTTCGGCGTCGTCATCTATCCGTCGGTCTGGGTGGTGGCGGTGATCGCCTGCGCCCTCGGCGCCTTCGTCGGCCTCATCAACGGCGTGCTCATCGCCCGCTTCAAGGTCCCGCCCTTCGTCACCACGCTCGGCACCCTCTACGTCGTGCGCGGCGCAGCCCTGCTGATGACGAACGGCCTCACCTACAACAACCTCGAAGGCAAGCCGGAGCTCGGCAACACCGGCTTCGACTGGCTCGGCTTCAACCGCCTCTTCAACGTACCGGTCGGCGTCGTCGTCATGGTGGTGATCGCGATCATCGGCAGCATCATGCTGAACCGCACGGCCTTCGGCCGCTGGCTCTACGCCTCGGGCGGCAACGAGCGCGCCGCCGAGCTTTCGGGCGTGCCGGTCAAGAAGGTGCAGATCATCGCCTACACCCTCTCCGGCATCTGCGCGGCCATCGCCGGCCTGATCCTCACCTCGGAGCTCACCTCGGCAGGGCCGACGGCCGGCACGTCCTACGAGCTGACGGCGATTGCCGCCGTCGTCATCGGCGGCGCGTCGCTGATGGGCGGGCGCGGCAACATCCGCGGCACCCTCCTCGGCGCCTTCGTCATCGGCTTCCTCTCCGACGGCCTCGTGATCATCGGCGTCTCCGCCTACTGGCAGACAGTCTTCACCGGCGCGGTCATCGTCTTCGCGGTGCTCCTCAACTCCATCCAGTATCGTCGCCGCGTGAAGCGCCCGGGCGACGACAACCAAGCTTCTCCCCAACAGACGGGTACGGCCAGGAAGACCGACTCCGCTCTCGAGAAGACCGCCGGCTGACCGGCATCAAACAAACCAAGGGAAGGAAAGCGCATGTCTCGCAAAGCAGTACTTGCAACGCTCGCCGCCGCCGCAGCGATGGCCACACTGGCCATGGTCGGCACCGCAAGCGCAGCCGATTCGAAGGGAGGCCTGATCTCGATCATCGTCAACGACCCGTCGAACCCCTACTGGAAGACCGAGGGCGACGTCGCGGCGGCAGAGGCGAAGAAGCTTGGCTACACGGCCAACGTCAACGCCCACAAGGGCGACACCAACGCCGAAAGCCACATGATCGACACGGCGATCACCAACCACTCGGTGGCGATCATCCTCGACCCGGCGAACGCCAGCGGCTCGGTCGGCGCCGTCAAGAAGGCTGTCGCGGCGAACATCCCGGTCTTCCTCGTCAACGCGGAGATCAACCAGGAAGGCCTCGCCAAGGCGCAGCTCGTCTCGAACAACGCCCAGGGTGCGGCGCTCGGTGCGCAGCAGTGGGTCAAGGACGTCGGCGAGAAGGGCAATTACGCCGAGCTCGTCGGGGCGCCGTCGGACAACAACGCCGCCACCCGCTCCAACGGCTACGAGACCGTGCTCAGCCAGTACCCCGACCTGAAGAAGGTCGCCTCGCAGGTCGCCAACTGGGACCGCACCCAGGGTCACGACAAGATGCAGGGCATGCTCCAGGCGCATCCCGACATCATCGGCGTGATCAGCGGCAATGACGAGATGGCGCTCGGCGCGATCGCCGCGCTCAAGGAAGCCGGCAAGCTCAAGAACATCAAGGTCGGCGGCTTCGACGGTTCTCCGGCCGCCGTTGCGGCGATCAAGGCGGGCGAGTTGCAGTACACCGTCCTCCAGCCGGTCGCCGTCTTCTCGAAGAAGGCCGTCGACGAAGCCGACTCGTTCATCAAGACCGGCAAGACCGGCGCCGAGAGCGAGAAGCAGCTCTTCAACTGCATCCTGATCACCAAGGACAACGTCGACGACTTCGTCGCGCCGTTCACGCTGAAGCAGTAGTGGAACGGCTGTCGGGGAGCCGCAGGCTTCCCGACAGGTCCCTCCAGAAACAGAAAGGCCCCGCAGCGGATCCGCTGCCGGGCCTTTCCTTTGGCTTTTCTGCCCAGCGTTTCCAGGAAAAGTGGAAGCCGGTTGTCCGTCCGGAAACGCGAGAAAACAAAAGCATCGTCGTTTCCGCGTTTCGTTGAAACGCGGAAACGATCTCGATCAGGCGGCCGCCCTGGGATTGCAGATGTCCTTGACCGAGGCCATCACGGCGGCCGGCTCGAAGATGCGCTGCAGCCAGCCGTCGCGGAAGATCTGCGGCTTCGCCTCGTCGATCGCGCGCAGCGCCCCGTCGGAGAACTTGCCCTCCTTGAAGATGCCGAAGGCGATCGCAAGCTCGATCTGGATGTGGCCGAGCATGAAGTCCATCGCCGCTTCCCGCGGCACGCCGCGCCTGACCGCCTCCTCGAGCGCATCGCGCATGGCAAGGCAGAGCGTCGCGCCGACCGTCTCCGAAAGCGCCGGCTCCAGCACGGCGATGTTCTCCAGCGTGCAGCGGTGCGAGCGCGCGACCGGCGCATAGATCGTGCGGGCGATGTCCTCGCAGAGCGCGTAGTGCTCTTCCGGTCCCTGGATCAGGGCGCAGACGATGCCCTGCTTGGCCGCGATCCCGCCGAAATGGTCGCGCTGCGCCTCGGGATCGGTCTCGAAGCCGAAGATCGGCGGATGGCAGGGATGCGTGACGAAATAGGTGACGTCGTCGCGCTTCGGCATCTCGCCGGCATAGGGGGCGGCGGCGTCGAGCACGATCAGCGCCGCTCCAGGCTTCACGTCGCCGATCAGCTGATGGGCGATCTTGCCGATCAGCCGGTCCGGCACGGCAAGAACGACGGCGTCGGCATCGGCGAGCGCCTGCTTCTGGTCGACGCAATCGAAGCCCGTCGCCTGCTTCAGGCGTACCCGCCCCTCCTCCGACACTTCGACATGCGACACGTCGTAGTCGGACTTCGCGAGGTTGGTCGCAAGCCGCACGCCCATCTTTCCGCCCGCTCCGAGCAAGGCAATCTTCGTCATGGTCATCTGCTCCTGTTGAGGGAGGCTCCGCCGCCCGTTTTGATCCACTGGAAATAGTCGGGCGTGCCCATCTGGCCGCCCTTGAGCGCAATCTCGAGGCCGTCGACGGCCATCGCCCGGCCGTGCGCCTGGAAAAGTGCAGCGCCCGGCACAGTCGGCGCGAGCGCCGTCAGCGCCTCGATGCCGAGGGCCATGGCGCCGTAGCCGGACGTGTCGCCGCCGGCGATGATGCCGCGCTTCAGGCCCGTGCCGGCAAGCACCCTGCCGAGGATGCCGCCGAGCCCCGAGCCGATCCGCGCATTGACGTCGGCGCCATTAGCGCCAGCGCTGCGAACGGCCTCGTTCAGGATGCAGATCGCCGGGTCGTCGGGACCGGTGGCCGTCAGCACGATCGGATCGCGCCCCTCGCCGATCGCGGCCATCGCCCTGTCGGCCAGCCGTCCCGTCTCGCGCTCCCAGGCGTCGGCATCGGTCGCAAGCCGGACATCCGCACGGATCGCCTCGAAGCCGGCGCCTTCGGCATGCGCGATCTGCCTTGCCGTGTCCGGCGCGCACGAGCCGGAGACGACCGGCAGCCGCGCGACGCCTGCGGCGGGAGGAACCGCCGGCGCTGCCTCGATCAGGCCCGCTGCGCGCCAGTGCGCGACGAGCGCGTATTCGAGGCCCTGCGAGCCGACGGCGAAGAGACGCGCGCCGCGGTTCGCCCAGATCAGGCCGCCGACCCGCGCAAGGTCGCGGTCGTCGACGACGTCGAGCGCGACGATCTCGGCGCCGGTGGCGCGCGCTGCATCGAGCGCCGCCTGCGCCAGGGCCGCGTCGCTGAGCGACAGGAGATCGACGAGGCCCATCGGCCGCGCCGTCTGCTCCGCGAGATGCAGCCGGACGTCCGCCTCGTGCATCGGCGTCACCGGGTGCCGGCTCATCGTCGGATGGCGGTCGAGCCGGCTGATGCCGTCACCGGCGCGCGCAAAGAGGTTGCCGAAGGCCTGGTAGCGGCCGATCGGCGGCGCGGCGACGACGAGCGGATGCCAGGCGCCGCCGAGAACCGGCACGGCGAGATCGATCGCGCAGCCGATCGAGCCGACATGCGGCGCGGAATCGAGCGTCGAGCAGATCTTGTAGTGGCTGATCGGAGCTCCGAGCTCGGCGAGCGCGGCAAAGACCGGCGGCAGCTCGCGGCGCATCCACTCCGGCCCGCGCGAGCGGGCGACGCCGGCAATGCCGACGCCGCGGTAGCCGCTGAAGGCGGCGCGCATCGCCGCGTCCGGGATCGAGAGGAAGAGAACCGACGGCAGGCCGGCGAAGGTCAGCGCCTCCATCGTCGCCGCCGAGCCGGTGAAATCGTCGCCGTACCAGGAGACCAGCAAGCCGTCCGGCAGGCTGTCGCTTGTCCCGGTCATCAGGCGAAGGCCTCGAGCGCGCGCGCAAGCGACGGGTGCGCCGCGGCATAGTCGGCGGCAGGCGTGCCGCTCATCGCCGCGTCCCAGGCCTCGCGGAGGCTCCGCACGCCGGCGGCCGGACCGTCCGGATGGGCCATCAGGCCGCCGCCGGCGACGTGCATGAGGTCGGTCGAGCCGAGCGCGGCGTAGGTGCCCGCTGCCTGCTTGGCCGACTGGCCGGAGGAAAAGACCGGCATCGCCAGGCACGGCTTGTCGTCGAAAAGCGGCGTCAGGCAGGTGCGCGCCGACGCAATCACGCTCTCGTCGCTCTCGCAGAACTTGTTGGAGAGGCCGTTGACGTGCATGTGGTCCGCGCCGGCGAGCCGCCACGGCTTCTGCCAGGCCACATAGGACCAGCCAAGCATCGGATGGCGCGACAGCGCGCCCCAGCCGTTGCGGTGGGCCTGGATCGGCAACTGGCTGTGGCGCGCCAGCGCCAGCAGGCCGGTGATGCCGACCGAGTTGAGGCTCGCCATGACGCAGGTGCCGCCGAGCGAAAGCACGAGGTCGTGGCGCCGGCGCATCTCGTCGACGTCACCCGTCACGTTGAAGGCGAACATCACCTTGCGGCCGCGCCGGTCGGCCGCCTCGTTGATGACGCGTATCACCGCGCGCGCCCGCTCCTTGAAGGGACAGGCGGGACCGTCGGCCTGAAGCTCGTCGTCCTTGATGAAGTCGATGTCCGCCTCGGCGAGCATCGCGACGATGCCGGCCGTCTCCTCGGCGCTGAGACCCACGCTCGGCTTGATGATCGTGCCGATCAGCGGCCGCCCTTCGACGCCCGCGAGCGCGCGGGTGCCCGCGACGGAGAATCGCGGACCGGGATTGGCGTCGGCGAAAGCCTGCGGCAGCCGGATGTCGAGGATGCGCAGGCCGGAGAACTGCTTCAGCTCGAAGAGGTTTCCCGCAACCGTCGCGATCAGGTTCGGGAGCGACGGCCCGAGGTTCTCGACGGGCCAGGAGAGCGTGACCCGCGCCCGGCGGATGGTGAAGGGACCGGCCGGACGTGCCGCGTCCGGCAGCGACGGCTCGGCCACCGTCTCGAGCACATCCAGCGCCTCGACCCGCGCGCGCGCCCGCGCCTTCAGCTCCGGCGTCTCGCCGGGGACCGCGATGAAGGTGCCGGAAGACTGCTCGCCTGCCATCGCCTCGGCCGCCGCACGCGGGTCGAAGGCGGTCTCGATCAGGTAGTCCGCCTCGATACGACGTGAAGGGCAGCAAGCGGGCATCGATCCATCTCCTCTCACTTCTGATATAGTGATTATACCAGTTCGAGAACGGGAGCAACGGGGTCTGCACGAAATTGCGCACCGGGATCCGAAGCGGCAGCGGGCGCGCTCAGGCCTCCGCGTGATAGTTCTGCTGGTGGTAGAGCGCGTTGGCGCGATTGAGGTGATCCGCCATGGCGCGGCCGGCTGCCGCTCCGTCGCCTTCGTCGATGCCCTGGAGAATCTGCTCATGCTCGGCGAGCGTCAGGCGCTCGAGACCGGGCTTGCGCACGAGGGTGACATGGAAGTTCGTCAGCCACCCGAAGAGCGCTTCGGAGAGCGAGACGAAGATCGGATTGCCGCTGACGGCGGCGATCCCGCGATGGAAGCGGCCGTCGAGCTCGAGGAACTTTTCCGGCGTCGCGCGCGCGGCCGCCTGTGCGTCGATCAGCTCGCGCAGCCGCTCCAGGTCGGCGGCCGTCCGGCGGCTGGCGGCGATCCGCGCCATCTCCACCTCGAAGGTGACGCGCGCTTCCTTCAGGTGCTCGAGCGTCGTCGACGAATGGACGAGCAGGTGGCGCATGGTCTCGGAGATCTGCTCCGTCATGCTGCCGATGGAGGGCGCCGTGAGGCGGGCGCGCTCGCCGTGGCGGATTTCGACGAGCCCCATGCGCTGCAGGTTCTGCATCGCCTCGCGAATCGCCGGCCGGCCGACCGTCAGCTGCGCCATCAGCTCGCGCTCCGACGGCATCAGGTCGCCGGGGGCGAGATCGCCGCGGCGGATCATCGCAAGCAACCGGTCCTGCACGTCATGCGAGAGCTTCCGGCGACGGATCGGCTCCGGATCGAGGCCCGGAAAGGGAGAATCGTTCGACGACTGCTTCATGGCGCCATTCTACACTGATCATGAAATCACACCAGCGGAGGCGTGATGGACTTTCGACGGAACTCCCGATTGCGCGGCAAATCGCGTCAGCCCCATGGACGCCGCACTCAAACTGGTATAATGACATGATTAGCGCAGCTCCGGAATGAGGATGCGCCGGTTCTGTCGGACCGGCCGGGAGCGTGCAGAACGGGAGGTTTCATATGCGCTTCAAGACATTCATGACGACCGTGTCCGCGGCAGCGGTCGCCGCTCTCTTCGTGGGCGGAACACCGGCCTTCGCCTCGCCCGACAAGCCGGTCATCGCGCTCGCCAATGCCTATTACGGCAACACCTGGCGCCACCAGATGGTCGACGCCTTCGAGGCCGCCGCGAAGAAGGCCAAGGCCGACGGCAAGATTGCCGGCTACATCATCCTGAACGGCGACGGCAGCGTCGCTCAGCAGAACAGCCAGATCGCCGAGCTCGTACTGAAGGGCGTCGATGCGATCGCCGTCGACGCGGCTTCCGAGACGGCCGTCAATGGCGTCATCGCCAAGGCCTGCAAGGCTGGAATCAAGGTCGTCTCCTTCGATTCGATCGCGTCGGCGCCCTGCAATTACCAGCTCAACTTCGACTTCACCGGCTACAAGGCGAAGGAAGCCGAGTGGGTGATGAAGAAGCTCGGCGGCAAGGGCAACATCATCCAGGTCCGCGGCGTCAAGGGCTCGGCACCCGACCACGACATGTACGAGGCGCAGAAGTCCGTCCTGAAGAAATATCCGGACGTGAAGGTGGTCGCGACCGTCTACGGCCAGGCGACCGCCTCGGTGGCGCAGGCGGCGATCGCCAACGTGTTGCCGAGCCTTCCGAAGATCGACGCCGTGCTCGGCCAGGGCGGCAGCGACGACTACGGCATCGCCCGCGCCTTTGAGCAGTATGGCGGCGACTACAAGAACAAGATGCCGATCATCGAGGGCGGCGGCAGCACCGACTTCATCAAGTGGTGGGCCGACCAGAAGGCGAAGAACGGCTACGAGACGATCTCGATGAACACGACGCCCGGCATTGGCGGCGCCGCCTTCTATCTCGCTCTCGAGCTCGTCAAGGGTGCCGAGGCGAACAAGAAGCTGATCATGCCCGTGGCGACTGTGACCCAGGACAATCTCGCCGAATACGCGAAGATGCCCTCCGGCATGATCGTCAGCCCGACCTATTCGCAGGAGTGGGTCGAGAAGCACCTGCTCGGCAAGTAGGTCCGGCATCTGCCGCCTGATCGCGGATCGACCGGCCGACCGGCCCGGCCGATCCGCCGCGAGACGGAGGTTCCGCATGAGCGTAGGGTTTGCAACGCGCGCGATGGACGAGGATATCCGACCGGAGCCGGGCGAGATCATCGTCGCCCTCAGCGGACTGACCAAGACCTATGGCGCCACGCGCGCCAATGACGGCGTCAGCCTTTCGATCGCCTGCGGCGAGATCATCGGGCTCGTCGGCGGCAACGGCGCCGGCAAGAGCACGCTGATGCGGATGCTCTGCGGCGAGACCGCGCCGGACGCCGGCCGCATCGAGTTCCCCGGCGACGGCGGCCTCGCGCAGCGCTACGACGCCGACGACGCACAGCGCCGCGGCGTGCGGATCGTTCATCAGGAACTCTCCCTCTGCGGCAACCTCACCGTTGCCGAGAACTTCTACCTTGAAGCGCCGGAAGGTGTCCGGCCGCTTCCCGGATGGCGCCGTCCGTTTCGCGAGCGCGCCCGCGCCGCGCTGGAGGAAGTCTTCCCCGGCGCCGGCATCGACGTCGACGCCAAGGTCGCCGACCTTTCAATCGGCGAGCGGCAGATGGTGGAGATCACACGCGCCCTGACCGCGCCCGGCGCGCGCATCGTCATCCTCGACGAGCCGACCTCGTCACTGACGCTCGACCGGTCGCGGCAGCTTCGCGACTACGTCACGCGCCGCGCGGGCGACGGCCAGGCCTTCGTCTTCATCAGCCACAAGCTGCACGAGATCATGGAGGTCGCCCGCCGCGTCGTCGTCATGCGCAACGGCCGCATCGTCTCGGAGGGGCCGACCAGCGCATCCTCCGTGGCGAAGCTCGTCGGGCTGATGGGCGGCGACACGGCGTTGCGCAACCGCCGAGAGGGCCCGATCGGCGGTGACGAGAAGCCGGCCGTGATCCGCCTGACGTCCGGTGGCCACGTGCCTTCGGCGGCTGACCTGACCTTCAGGGCCGGCGAGATCATCGGCCTCGCCGGTCTCGAGGGCAGCGGCCAGCGCGAGCTTCTCCACGCGATCTTCACGCGCGCTTCGGGCGTCTCAGTTGAACGCGGCAGGAGCGCGAGCTTCGTCTCCGGCGACCGCCAGCGGGAAGGCGTCTTCCCCTTGTGGAGCGTCCTCGAGAACGTCTCTCTGACGCGGCTCGCATGCCGCGCCGGCCTTGCCCGTGTCAGCCGCCGGGACGAAGCCTCAGCCGCCCTGCCGGAGGCCGAGCGGCTGCGGCTCGATCCGGAGCGCTTCGGCTCGGGCATCCTCGATCTCAGCGGCGGCAACCAGCAGAAGGCGCTCGTCGCCCGCGCGCTCGCCTCGGACGCCGACGTCATCCTCCTCGACGACCCGACGCGCGGCGTCGACGTCGCCGCGAAGCAGGACTTCTATGCCGCGATCGCCGAGATCGCCCGCCGCGGCCGCCTCGTCATCTGGTATTCGACGGAAGACCTAGAATTCCTGGAATGCGACCGGGTGCTGGTCTTCTCGGGCGGCCGGATCGTGCGCGCGCTTGCCGGTGAGGACATCACGGCGGGCGGCATCGTCGATGCCTCCTTCGAGCAGGCCGTCGCCGGCCGCACCGCCGAAACGCGCCAGCGAAGCGTGACGGGCCGCGCCGGCGATCGCGCCGTGCAGGCCGCCCCCTTCGTCAGCCTCGCCGTCGTGCTCGCGATCATGGCCTGGGCGAACCCGATGGCGCTCTCGCCCTTCGGCCTCGATCTCCTGCTGTCGCCCGCCCTGCCCCTCGTTCTCGTCGCCCTCGGCCAGATGTTCGTCGTCGGCGGCAGCGAGATCGATCTCGGCGCCGGCGCCTTCGCCGGTGTCGTCAACGTCCTGAGCGCGACGCTGCTCGTCGATCAGCCGGCGCTCGGCGCAGCCGGGATCGCCACCGTCCTGATCGCCTATGGCGCGCTCGGGGCGCTGATCCAGGCGCGGCGGATCCCGGCCATCGTCGTCACCCTCGGTGCGTCGTTCATCTGGATGGGTATCGGTTACACGCTGCAGCCGACGCCCGGCGGCGGCAGTCCCGACTGGTTGACGAGCATCTTCGGCATATCGCTGCCCTTCGTGCCGACCTCGATCGCCTTCATCGTTCTCGCCGCCTTCATCGCCTGGCTGATCGACCGCACGCCGTCGGGCGTGGTGCTGCGCGCCTTCGGCAACAATCCGCAGGCGATGACCTATGCCGGCTGGTCGCCGATCGCCCATGCAACGATCCGCTACCTCGTCTCCGGCTTCTTCATCCTTGCGGCGGGGCTCGCGCTGACTGCGATCAATACCGCGAGCGACATCAATTCCGGCAGTTCCTTCACGCTTCTGAGTGTCGCGGCGGTCGTCATCGGCGGCTGCACCCTCTTCGGCGGGCGGATTTCGCCGGTCGGCGTCGTCGCCGGCGCCGTCACGCTGTCGCTGATCGGCGCGCTGCTCGGCATGCTGAACGTCAACTCCGACTTCAATGCCGCGGTGCAGGGCCTGCTCCTGCTGGTGATCCTCGCCTTCCGCGCGCTCGTGGCGAAGGAGGACGAGGAATGACGACCAAGGCCTCCTTCTCCTTCGGCGCCTGGGCGGCGCGCAACCGCTGGGTCTGGGCGGCCGTCGGCGTCGTCGCGCTCTGGGTGGTGCTCTCTTTCGTCACCAGCCGCTTCAGCATCGCCTCGCTCTCCGGCATCGCGACCTCCGCCTCCTTCCTGCTCCTCGTCGGCCTCGGCCAGACGCTGGTGGTGACGACCGGGCGTGGCAACATCGACCTCTCGATCGCCAGCGTCATCACCTTCAGCGCCTATCTCGCGCTGATCCTGATCCGCGGCGAGGACGCGCTGCTCCTCCCCGGTCTCGCGGCCATCGTCGCGATCGGCGTCCTCGTCGGGCTCGTCAACGCGGCGCTCGTCGTCCTCTTCCGCATCCAGGCGATCATCGCGACGCTCGCCACCGGCTACATTCTCGCGACCGGCTACGTCGTCGCCAACCGCTACATCCCCGGCTTCAAGATCGCCCCGGCCCTCCACGTCGTCGCGACCGAGCGTCTCGGACCGGTGCCGATCATTGCCATCGTGGCGCTCGCCGCCACCGTGTTGACGGCCTATGTGCTCAACGCCACCGTCTACGGCCGCACGCTTTCCGCCGTCGGGCAGAACATCCGCGCCGCGCGGCTCTCCGGCGTGCGCACCGGCCGCGTCGTCGCGATCGCCTTCGTCGCAAGCTCGACGATCGCCGCGATCACCGGCGTCCTCCTCGGCGCCTATATCGGCGGCGCCTTCCTCGAGATGGGCCAGCCCTATCTCTTGCAGTCGGTGGGGGCCGTCGTGCTCGGCGGCACGCTGATCTTCGGCGGCGCCGGCACCGCCTTCGGTACCCTCTTCGGCAGCGTGCTCCTCGTCCTGATCGTCACGACGATGCAGATCGCGGGCCTGCCGCCCGGAACGCAGGACGTGATCCAGGGCCTCGTCATCATCACCGTCCTGGCGCTTGCCGGCGGCGGCGCCATCCGCCGAAAAGCCGCAAAGCCCGAGCCTGCAGCGACACCGGTCGAGGAACAGGCGGCGGGATAGGCGCGTCCATGGCTGCCGTCGTCAAGTGTCCGCGGCATCCTGGTTCCAGACGATCCCCGCATCGGTTTCCACGATCGTGCCCTCACGCAGCAGCGCCTCGACCACCGGCTCCACGGCCGGCCTGAACTCCTGTCCGGTGCGCTGGAATCCGAAGAGCAGCGCCACGGCGCGGGGAACATCCTCGCGCCCAAGCGCCCCGTTCTCCTTCAGTACATGGCGGATGGCCGCCGCGATCTCCATCGGCGGGATCAAGGCGGCGCGTCTGAGGCTCAAGGGCGCACGCGACCGGTTGCGCAGCGGCATCTCGCCCTGCTGCACCTTCGTCAGCCAGAATCCTTTCGACGACACGATCGCGCCATCGCGGCGCGCCACGTCGAGAAGCGCGGTCTCGACGCGCTCGACGATCCGGGAGCCCGCCTTCTGCTTGCCGAACAGCGCCGCCACCCGACGGGCGATCTCCTCCTGATGCACGGGGCCTTCGATCGTCACGATCCGCTCGACGATCTCCGCCATCTTGGAAATCGGCACGAGATGCGGCTCCTCCGGCGCCTGCACCGCGAACGCGGCGACGGTATAGTCCGGTAGGTCGCCCGCGGCCGCCTCGGGCTGCGGCTCGACGTCGGGTTCGTCGGGCTCGTCGTCGGCAGGCTCGGGGACTACCGGTGCCGCCGGCGGCTCCCTTCGCGCCGCCTCGATCGCGGCTTCGAGCCGACGGAACTCCTCGGCGCGCCGGTGGAACCAGTCCGTGCTCCATACCCGATGGAACCGCCAGCCCAATCCTTCGAGAACCTCCTGGCGCTGCCGGTCGCGCTCGCGCGCCCAGACCGCCGAATGGTAGGTCGCGCCGTCGCACTCGACGGCGAGCAGGTAGCGGCCAGCACGGTCGGGGTCGCGGACGGCGAGGTCGATCCTGAAGCCGGCCGACCCGACCTGATGGTCGACCGCATAGCGGAGCGCGCGGATGGCGTTCGCGACGGAGACCTCGAAGTCGGAATCCGGGTCGTCGTCGAGCACGCGCGGCTCGTCGACCTGCCCCGTTTCCGCCGCCTGCAGGAAATGCTTGAAGACGCGCGCGCCATCGCTCCGCGTCCGCGACAGGTCGATATCGCCCGAATCGAACGACACGAAGACCTCGGTCTTGAAGCGGGCGCGGGTGAAGAGCACGTTCAGCCGCCGCTCGCCGCCCTCGGTCGAGACCGGGCCGAACGACATGCTGTCGAGCCGCTGGCCAGCGATCCGCGGCCCATAGCCGACGGAGATGAAGATGACGTCGCGCTCGTCGCCCTGCACGTTCTCGATGTTCTTGACGAAGAACTCTTCGTCCCTGCCCTCGCGCATGAAGAGGTCGAGCGCCTCGTCGTCCTGGCGCAGCTTGTCGAGCCAATAGGTCACCTGGTCCCGCTGGGCCGTCGAGAAGGTGACGACGCCGAGCGTCCGTCCCGGATGGTCGCGGGCATGGGCGGCCACGGCGCGGGCCACCGCCTCCGCCTCGATGACGTTGTGGCGCTTGCCGCCGCGGTCGTAGGCGCCGTCGACGCGCCGGGCCTTCAGCCCGTCTGCATCCTTGCCGGCCGACGGCGCGGGGAAGAGCACCAGCCGACCGTCGTAGAAGTGCGCGTTGGAGACCTCGATCAGCGAGGGATGGCGCGAACGGTAGTGCCACTCGAGCATGCGCGTGCCGAGCCCCCTCGCCTCGCAGAGCGTCAGGATGCTCTCCATCTCGACCGCCGCGGTGACGGGCGCCACGGGCTCCGCGGCCGTATCCTCGGGCTCGTCGTCCTCCTCGTCGGCGACCATGCGGTCGAAGAACGAGGTCGGCGGCAACTGCTTGCGATCGCCGACGACCACGACCTGGCGCGCCCGGGCGATCGCGCCCAGCGCCTCTTCCGGACGCACCTGCGAGGCCTCGTCGACGACGAGCAGGTCGAACTCCAGGCTTCCCGGGGGCAGATACTGCGCGACGGAGATCGGGCTCATCAGGAAGACCGGTTTGATCTGCTGGACGACGGGACCGGCGCTCTTCATCACGGTGCGGATCGGCTTGTGGCCGCGCTTGCGGGCGATCTCGCCGCGGATGAAGCCCATCGCGCCCATGCCGCCGCGCGGCATGCGCTCGGCGTGCCGGGCGCGGATCGCGCGCGAGATCGCGGCGCGCCGCCGTTGCTCGCGTTCGCGAAAGGCGCCGACGAGCGCTGTCTTCTCGTCCGCCGTCATCCGCGTCGCCCATGGCTTGTCTGCCGCGAAGAGCCGGTAGAGCGCCTCGGCGTGCGCGAAGCGGATCGTTGCTGCGACCTCGTCCGGCGCGATCCGGCCGGCAGCGACGGTGGCAGGGAGCGCGTCGCCGACGATCGCCGAGAGCCGCCGGTCGGCCGCGAGCAATTGCGACCACTCGTCGAGACGCTGCATGGTGTCGAGCCAGAGCCGGAGCTTGGCCGCCAGCGCCGCGAAGGGCACCGCATCCGCTTCGGCGACGCCGAAAGCCGTCTCCACGTCGAGATCCAGCGCAGCGATGATTTCCGCCGCCCGCTCGCGAACCTCGCTGGTATCGTGGGCGACCTTCCGGCCGACGGCGCGCAGCTTGTCCGGCTCGTGGCGGCGCAAATGAACGGCCTGCGCCGCATTGAGCCCGATCGCAATGCCGAGCAGGCTGCCGATCCACGTGATCGCTTCCGACAGCGCCGCGAAATCCGTATCGACCCCGCGCCACAGTTCGCCGAGCAACTCGGTTCCGGTCTCCGAATGCTGCTCGAGACGCTGCGTCGCCTGCTGCCACTCGACGAGCCTGTCGAGCAGCGTCATCCGCTCCGGTTGCCCCTTCGGCAGCGGCCCGGGCAGCAGCGACTGGAGTTCCGACGAGGCGGCGCGGTACGGCCCGCGGAGGCGGCCGAAAAAGCTGTGGCCGGCGGCGAGCATCGGCCGGAGATGGTTGGTCGAGGCGGCGAGCGCCGCAGGACGGAACCGGGTCCGCGCATCGGCCGCGATCTTCGCATAGGCGAGCCCCGCCTCGGCGAGGCTGCGCGCCCGGTCGAGCCCGCCATGGCCGGCGAGCGCCGCCGCGAAGGGCGCGGCTTCCGCCGAGAGCTGCGCGATGTGGCCAAGGACGTTCGAGAGCCCGTCGGCGATCCTGGGATTGGCGGGCTCGGAAATGCCGACGCTCCGCGCGACGGCACCCGCGGCCTTGCCGGCCTCCTCGACGGCGCCGACCAGATCCGACAGACGGGCCCGAAGCCGTTCCACATCCGTCGGCAGCAGGTCCGTCCGCCGCACGCCGAGGAAGGGGTGCACGTCCTTCCGGCCAGCTCGGCGGCTCAGCTCCGACAACGCCTCCGCCGCCTGGAGAGCCTACGCCAGATCCTTCCGCGACCACGTCTCGACGCCGGCAATCGCCACGTCGGCAGGCGCGAAGCCCGCTTCCCGCAACCGCACGAGCGTCGAGACGGCGCGATACGCGGTGACGTCGGTCCCGCCGATCGGGCCGTGCATGGCGTTCGACAGGCCGTTCAAGGTGTCGCGCAGATGCGGGAGCTCGCCGACCTCGGCGTCCTCGGCAGAGCCAGTGCCGGCGGCGGCGAGCGTCCGGCCGAGTTCCTGCGCGACGAGCCGCTTGTTCGCCGAGCGCGAGTGGAGCTCGAGGCAGACGTCCCGCAGCCCCGCTTGCACCAGCCGCGAATGCACGACGTTGAGCGCCGCCATCTTCTCGGCCATGAAAAGCACCGATTTCCCGTCATGGACGGCGGAGGCGATGATGTTGGTGATCGTCTGGCTCTTGCCGGTTCCGGGCGGTCCCATGACGACGAGGTTGCGGCCCTTGCGAACGCTCTCGATGACGAGGGTCTGCGACGCGTCGGCATCGACGACCTGGATGAGGTCGGCCGGCGCGAAGAGCGCGTCGAGTTTCGCGCCTCCCTCGAAATCGGCCGGCCCCTCGTCGAAGCCGTCCGTCAGGAGGCCGGCGATGACCGGATGGCCGAGGACGCTGGCGTCCGGCCAGTTCGCCGCTTCGAGGTCGCGGACCATGAGCAGCTTGGCGAAGGAGAAGAAGCCGAGCTGTATGCCGTCGGCGTCGATCGTCCAGCGCGGCTTGCCGCCGATGCTCTCCCTGACGGCCGCGAAATAATCGCCGGGCAGCCATTCCTCCCCGTCGTCGATCTCCGGCAGGCTGATGCCGAAATCGTCGGTGAGCCGATGCTTCAACGGCTCGTTGGTGGCGATGTCCTCGCCGCGGAACTCGATTTCGTAAGCCGACGTCCTCTCGTTCCGGCGCAAGCTGACCGGAACGAGGACGAGGGGCGCGTGGCGCTCGATCTCCGATTTCTCGTCCTCGAACCAGCGCAGGAAGCCGAGCGCCAGGTAGAGGGCGTTGATGCCCTGCTCCTCCTCGAGCGTCTTCGCCTCGCGTGCAAGCCCGAGGAGCTTCTTCTGGAGCTTGTCCTGGCCGAAGCGCGTCTGGAGCAGGGTGTCGGTGAAGCGCTCCTCGCCACGCTGCCGCCCCGCCGGGAAAAGCTGCGGCTCGCCCTCTTCGGCCTCCTCCTCCGCCGACGGATCATGGTCGAAGCGCATCCGCGTGCCGGCGCGCACGAGGATGCGGAACACGTCGTCCGACCGCTCGTCGACGACGTCGATCGCCTTGCCGCGCTTCACGAAGCGGGCGGTGTGCACGAGACGGTTGCGGGTGCCGGTCTGGATCAGCCGGTCGCGCGCCTGCTTGAGGTGCCGTGCGAGCGGTCCGCAAGGCTCCGCCGCCTCCAGTTCAGGTGCAATGTCCATCTCGACGTTCCCCCCCCGCCGCCCCGCGAGACGACATTTTCCTGCTCCGGACGTCGCGGAGTCCCTCTTGGCGGATGCGCATGATCCGCGCCGGAAACAACTTTAACGCTATCCGCATCGGCGTCCACCGCTTCTGGCCCGAATCCGCGGCTTGACCCCACACAGTCCTGGCGCGTCGCGATCGCGACGCTGCTCGTGCAACAGCCGTTGCAAAGTTTATGCAATGGGCATTGCTTGTTGCATCCGCTTATGCGATGGATGTTGCGTCGATGCTCCTGGAGGTGGCGTCGACGGGACTTCGGGAGCGAGCGTCGGATGGCGAAGGAACGGGAGGATGTCCTGTCGTTGGGGGAGTATCTGCTCAACCACGAGGGCCTCAGCGAATCCCAGAAGGCAATCGCCGAGTATCTCTGCGAGAACCCGTGGGAAGGCCTGACCCAGACGGCGGCCGAGATCGGCGCCGCGGTCGGCGTCAGCGCCTCCACGGTCGTACGCTTCGCGCAGGGCATCGGCTTCAACGGCCTCGCCGAGCTCCAGGAACTGCTCGCCGCCCACGTCAAGCGGATGCTGCGCTCCCGCGAGTCGATCGAACGCGTCAAGTTCGTCAACGAGCAGCTCGGCCTCAAGCAGCCGCAGACGAGCTTCGACGTTTTCCAGAGCGTCGCGCAGAACGAGATCGAGAACATCGAGCGGACGCGGAATTTCGTCTCGTCGGACCAGTTCAACGCCATCGTGGAGCAGCTGATCGCGGCACGGAACCTCTATGTCGTCGGCCTGCGCGGCTCGCTCAGCCTCGCCGTCCATTTCACGGTCGGCATGCGCTATGTTCGGCCGCGCGTCTTCCGCCTCGACAACAGCGGCGACGACTTGCCCGACAAGCTCGCCTCGCTTGGGCCGGAGGACTGCCTCGTCGCCTTCTCCTACAGTCCCTACACCAAGACGACCGTCGAAGCGGCCAAGGCGTGCCGCGCGCTCGCGATCCCCGTGGTCGTGATCACCGACAGCGAGCGCTCGCCGGTCGTGAGATACGCCGATCGCCACATCGTGACGAGCAACCCCGTCTGGTTCTCCTCGACGACGGCAGGCACGACGGCTCTCGTCAATGCCCTGGTCTATGCGGCCGCGGCCGCCTCCAAGAGCGAGACCGCCGCCCATATCGACAAGGCCCAGCGCCTCGTCGCCGCGCTCGAGAAGTTCGAGCTGAGCAGCATGGACAACCTCCTCGGCATCCTCGCGAGCCCGTCCGAAGAATGACCGCAAACGCCAGAGCCACTGAAGCCAGAGCCACTGAAGAGAGACGATCGATGGACGACCTGAGCCACGAGGCCATGGCAATCGAGACGGCGCGGCGCTTCGCGCGCGAGCGGCTGCTCCCGAAAGTCGCGGAGATCGATACGACAGACGAGGTGCCGTGGGATCTCGTCAGGGAGATGCACGCGCTCGGCCTCGTCGGCGTGACGCTGCCGGAGGAATTCGGCGGCCTCGGCGCCTCGACCACCTTCTTCGCGGAGGTGCTGGAGGAGATCGCGGCCGTCAGTCCGGTGCTCGCCAACATCAACATGGTGCAGAGCTGCTACGCCGATTTCCTCGTCAAGTTCGCTTCGGACGAGATCAAGCGCATATGGGCGCCCGCCATCGTCGCCGGCGAGAAGATCATCAGCGTCGCGATGACCGAGCCCGGCGCCGGCTCCGATATCGCCAATATCCGAACGACCGCGCGCAAGACGGACGGCGGCTTCGTCATCAAGGGCGAGAAGCAGTTCATCACGCTCGGCCTCGTCTGCGACGCGGCGATCGTCTTCGCCGCTTCCGAAGACGCCTCCGACCGCAAGAGCCGGATGAGCGCCTATTTCGTCGAAGCGGATCGCAGGGGCTTCGGCCGCGGCCGCAAGGAGCAACTGATGGGGATGCACGGCGAGGCGACCGGCAGCCTCGTCCTGGACGACGTGGAAATCCCCGCCTCGCACCGCATCGGCGCCGCCGGCAAGGGTTTCGAGATCGCCGAGTATTCCTTCAATCTCGGCCGCATCGCGATCGCCGCCCTGGCGCTCGGCATCGCCCGCGGCTGCATCGAGCTCTCGGCGCGCTACGCTGCCGAGCGCCAGGCCTTCGGGCGGGCGATCGGCAGGTTCCAGGGCGTCTCCTTCATGCTCGCCGACAACTTTGCCCGGCTCGAGGCCGCCCGCGAGATCGTCCACCGTGCCGCCGCCAAGCGCGACAGCGGCGCCTTTTTCTTCATCGACGCCTCGATCGGCAAGCTGCTCGCCTCGGACGTCGCCGTGAAGGCCGCAGGCGACGCGGTGCAGATCCTCGGCGGGGCCGGCTACACGAAAGAGTATCCGGCCGAACGCTTCTTCCGCGATGCGAAGGTGACGCAGATCTACGAAGGAACGAACCAGATCCAGCGAATGATCATCGGCAACTACGTCGTCCGCGGCAACGTCGACAAGAGCTACAAGCTCGCAGTCTAGTCCGATAGCAGGCAAACCGAGATGAAGAAGAACTTCAGACATCCATTGGTCCCGGCGGCCTCGAACGGGGGGATGCTTTCGTGAGCGGCTTCGAAGCGCTGAAAGGCATCAAGGTCCTGAGCCTGACGCAGTTCCTCCTCGGCCCCTCGGGCGTCCAGTACCTCTCCGACCTCGGCGCCGACGTCGTCAAGATCGAGCCGACGAGCGGCGCCTATGAGCGGCACTGGAGCGGCGGCGAGGTGCGCGTCAACGGCGAGAGCATGTTCTACATGCTCGGCAACCGGAACGCGAAGAGCGTCTGCCTCGACCTGAAGAGCGAGGCGGGCCGGCGCCTGGCGCTCGAGATCGCGAAGGAGGCGGACGTCGTCGTCCAGAACTTCCGGCCGGGCGTGGCCGAGCGGCTCGGGCTCGGCTACGAGGCCGTCAAGGCCGTCAATTCCGGCGTCATCTACGTGTCGGCCTCCGGCTACGGAGAGCACGGCCCCTACCGCGACCTGCCGGGCCAGGACCTGCTTCTGCAGGCGATGACCGGCCTTGCCGCCGTCACCGGCTCCTCGAAGACGCCGCCGACGCCTGTCGGGTCGGCGGTCGTCGACCAGCATGGCGCCGCGCTGCTGGCGCTCGGAGCGCTGGCCGCGCTGTTCCGGCGCGAGCGGACCGGGCAAGGCGAGCACGTCCAGATCACGATGGCCCGCGCGGCGCTCGATCTGCAGCTCGAATCCATCTCCTACCAGCTCAACGGCTACGAGATGGACCGCAGCGACGCCGGCCTCGGCAGCGGCTATCACCAGGCGCCCTACGGCATCTACGAGACGGCCGACGGCTATATCGCCATCTCGATGTCGCCGCTGAGCCGCCTTGCGAAGGCGACCGGAAACGACCGGCTCGAGGCCTTCTGCGGCGCCCGCGACGTCTGGACGCTGAAGAACGAGATCGCCGAGATCGTCCGCGCCGAAATGCTGAAGAAGACGGCGCGCGAGTGGGAGACGACGCTGCGCGAGAACGACGTCTGGGCGCAGCGGGTGAACTCCTATGCCGAAGCGGTCGGCGATCCTGTCATCCGCTCGCTCAATCCCTTCGAGACCTGTCGCGACGCCGTCGTCGGCGACGTGACGTTCCTGCGCAGCCCGATCCGCTTCTCCGACGAGGACAGCAGCACGCGCCGCTTCCCGGCGAAGCTCGGCGAGCACACGCGGGAAGTCCTGGAAGGCCTCGGCTACCGGGACGCAGAGATCGCGGCGCTTGAGAAGGAGGCGGCGATCTACATCCCGGCCGGCGCACCGGCCGGCTAGCACTTCGGTTTCATCATCAAGTTCAGAACGGGAGGAAGTTATGAACGACAAGACCAAGTCCAGCCTGATTTCCGGCATCAGCCGGCGCGAGCTCTTGAAGACGGGCGTCGGCGCGGCCGCCGGCCTGACCGCGCTCGGCGTCGCCGGCCGCGCCAGCGCCGCCTCGGCCGACGTGACGCTGAAGTTCGCCTACGAAGGGCCGCGCGGCACGGCGCAGGAGCTCGCCGCCAACCTCTTCCAGAAGACGCTGGAGAAGAACAGCAACGGCGCGATGACGATCACGCAGTACCCCGGCGCCCAGCTTGGCGCCGAGCCGACGCTGCTGCGCAAGGTCATGTCGGGCGACGTCGACATGATCATCTCCTCGACCGCCAACGCCTCGCAGATCGCGCCGCAGTCCGGCGTGTTCTCCCTGCACTATCTCTTCAGCAACTTCGACCAGGTGATCAAGGCGCTGAAGGACGAGAAGCTCCGCCAGCTCTACGTCGACCTCGCGAAGGACGCCGTGAAGGGCGCCGAACCGCTGTCGCTCTTCACGCTTCCGCTGCGCAACTTCTTCACGCCGAAAGCGGAGATCCACACCGTCGCCGACATGAAGGGCCGCAAGATCCGCGTCCAGGCGACCCACACGGAAGACATGTTCTTCAGCGCCTACGGCGCGATCCCGATCCACATGCCCTTCACCGAGGTCTACACGTCGCTGCAGACCGGCGTCATCGGCATGGCCGAGAACGCGATCACCTATTACGGCAGCTTCAAGCTCTATGAGGTGGCGCCCGTCGTTTCGATGTCGCAGCACGAGGGCAACTTCCAGGTTCTGTGGATCAGTTCCAAGGCACTCGGCAAGCTGAGCGACCAGCAGCGCGGCTGGGTCAGGGACGCGGCGATCACCGTCAGCAACCAGCAGCCGGCGGAAGCCGCCGACCTCGTCGCCAAGATCCGCAAGAAATACGAGAAGATGGGCATCCTCTTCAACGACGACGTCGACAAGGAAAGCTTCATCAAGATCGCCGAGCCGCTGAAGGCGAAGATCGCCAAGGGGCTCGGCAGCCATGCCGTGAAGATCCTCGACTACGTCGGGACCCTCAACGGCTGACGGGCCGCAAGGGGGAGCCAACGCGGCTGCGCAGGACGTCGTCATGGTCTCGCGCAGCCGCGACTTCGAAACATCGGTTCCGCAGGGAGGCGGCGCTTTGACACTTGTGAGCCAAAAGGACAGGACGCTGAAGTGGCGCGTCCTCGACAAGCTGGAAGCCATCCTGATCGTCGTCTGCGGCCTGATCCTGGCGCTGTTTACCTTCGCGACGCTGATCAACGTCATCACCCGGCTGCGGAACACGCCGATCCTCTGGATCAACGAGCTGATCCTCGGCGCCTTCGTCTGGGGCATCTTCCTCGGCGGCGCCGTCGCCGTCAGGCGCAACGAGCACTTCCGGCTGGCGAGCTTCGTCGACACCCTGCCCCGCTACTGGCGGCTCGCCTTCGAGACGTTCATCCAGCTGGTCATGCTCGCCTGCGCGATCGCCATCGCGGTCTTCGGCTACCAGAACTTCCTCCAGGGCTTCCACAACTACCTGGAGACGACAGGCACGCCGATTTCGGTGATCACCGCCTCGGTCCCCGTCTTCGGCGTCCTGACCGGCATCTTCAGCATCGAGCGGCTGGTCAACAGCTGGAGGGTGCTGCTCTCGGCCGACCATGCCGAGGCCGAGACGGAAGGTCGCTACGAATTCAGCGAGAACGGCACGATCTGAGACCGGCCTTGCCTGGCGGATCAGATGCCCCGACGACGCTTGGACGGGCGGCGACGGCACGCCGGTGCCGCAAGCGGCGCCTTCGCAAAACGAAACCACATCGACGGCAGCCGGCCAGAGGCCGGGAAAGGGAGGAACTTTCATGTCGAACGGTAACATTATCCTGCTGATGACGTTCGGCTTCCTGTTCTTCGGGTTTGTCGGCGTCCCCGTCCCCTTCGCGATCCTCGCCGGTGTCCTCCTCGGCACCATGTGGACGTCCGTCTCCTTCTCCTCGGTGATGGGGCAGCTCTTCGAAGGCGTGAATTCGATCGCGCTGCTCGCGATCCCGTTCTTCATGCTGGCGGGCGAACTGCTCGCCTCCTCCAACATCTCCCAGCGCATCATCGACCTCGCCGAAGCCGTCGTCGGCCACATCCGCGGCGGGTTGGCACAGGTCGTGACGCTCTTCAGCATGCTCTTCGCCGGCATCTCCGGGTCCTCGACGGCCGACGTCGCCGCGATCAGCCGCGTGCTGATGCCCTCGATGAAGGCCGCCGGCTACGAGCCCGCCCGCTCCGCCGCCCTCGTCGCCGCCGCCTCCACCATCGCCAACATGATCCCGCCGAGCATCATGGCGATCGTCTATGGCGCGACCGGCGGCGTCTCGATCTCCGCCCTCTTCATCGGCGGCATCATCCCCGGCATCCTGATCGGCCTCGGCCTGATGCTCTACAACTACTTCTTCGGCTCCGTCGGCACCATTCCCCGGCGGTTCACCTGGGGCGAGCGCGCCACGGCGCTGCGCCGCAGCGTGCTGCCGCTGATGATCCCGATCCTCATCCTCGGCGGCATCCTCGGCGGCTTCTTCACGCCGACCGAAGCCGGCATGGCCGCCGTCGTCTACACGATCGTCGTCGTGCTTCCGCTGGTGGCGCGAGGCCACTTCCGCAACCTGCCGAACGACTTCATGCAGGCGGCCGTCCTCTTCTCGCTGCCGCTGATGGCGGTCGCCGCCGCCTCGGCCTTCGCCTGGCTGATCGCCTATCTGCAGGGCCCGATGGTGATCTCGGGCTGGATCGAGGGCATTGCCGGCACGAACCCGACCATCATCATGCTCCTCCTCGTCGCAGCGCTGATCGTCGCCGGCAACTTCATGGACGCGATCCCCGCGATCGTCATCTTCATGCCGATCATCGAGGGCCTGGTGAAGCTCGGCGACATCAACCCGGTGCAGATGGGCGTCATCTCGATCGTCACCCTCGCCTTCGGCCTGATCACGCCGCCCTACGGCCTGTCGCTGCTGCTGGCGGCGAACTTCGCCGAGGTGCCCTTCTCCAAGGCGCTGTGGCGGACGATTCCGATCTACGTGGTGTTCCTCGTCGTCATCCTCCTGATGGTGATCTTCCCGGACATCACCCTCGTCCTCCCCCGTCACTTCCTGCCGCAGTCCGTCGGCTGCTTCCCGAACCCGCGCGGCGGCGGCTTCATCTGCCCGTCCTAGGACCGGGCGCCGGCCCCATTCCATCGAAGATCCACGCCAAGGAGCGCATGCCATGCCCGAAATGAACGTCCGGCTCGACCAGGAGGTGAAGTTCTCCAAGACGGTCGGCGAGACCGACATCTACCTCTTTGCCGGGATCACCGGCGACTTCTCCGGCAACCACGTCAACGAGGAGTTCATGCGCAAGTCCTCCTTCGGCCGGAGGATCGCCCATGGCGTGCTCATCATGGGCTTCATGTCGACGACGTCGAGCCTGATGATTGACGCCTGCATCAGCGAGACGAGCGACGTGACGCCGGTCTCCCTCGGCTACGACCGGGTCCGCTTCATCGCGCCGGTCTTCATCGGCGACACGGTGACCGTGCGCTACCGGATCGCCGAGATCGACAAGGAACGGCTGCGGACGATCGCCGAGGTGACGGCGACGAACCAGGCGAACGAGACGGTCGCCGTCGCCCGCCACATCCTGAAGTGGGTCCCGAACCCGCAGATGCCGGCCCGCGCCGAGACCGCCGAACATGCCTGACCTCGTGCGATCGAGCGTTAAGGACGGCGTCGCCGTCGTCACCCTCGACAATCCGCCGCTCAACCTCGTCTCGATGGACCTGACGCGCGCTCTCGCCGAGACGCTGCGGCGCCTCGCCGCCGACGAGAGCGTCGCCGCCCTCGTCCTCACCGCCACGGGCGAGCGGGCCTTCTGCGCCGGCTCCGACATCAACGAGTTCCCGGAGCTGATCGAGACCGGCACCTTCGTCGAGCGGAAGCTCGCCTTCGAGAACGAGACCTTCTCGCTGATTGACGCCTTCCCGCATCCGAGCATCGCGGCGCTGAACGGCCTGGCCTTCGGCGGCGGCCTCGAGATGGCGGCCTGCTGCGACCTGACCGTGGCGGAAGAGCATGCCCGCTTCGCGCTGCCGGAGATCAAGCTCGGCGGCATCCCGGGCAGCGGCGGCACGATCCGCGTCGTCCGCCGGATCGGTGAAGGCCGCGGCAAGGAACTGGCGCTCCTCGGCGCCCCGAGCGACGCCGCGACTGCGCTCCAATGGGGCCTCGTCAATCGCGTCGTGCCGAAGGGGAAGGCCCTTTCCGAGGCGCTGACGCTGGCTGCGGCCTTTGCCCGCGGCCCTCGGCAGGCGCTCGCGGCCTGCAAGCGCTGCATCGACGAGGCCTTCGACCTTCCCCAGACGCTGGCGATCCAGCAGGTGCTCGAGCGCAGCCGCGACATCTTCCGCTCCGAGGACTGCCGGGAAGGCGTGCGCGCCTTCCTCGCCAAGGACCCCAATCCGGACTTTTCACGCTGATGCACTGCGAGGCGACACCGATGACGACGAGCCTGACCGACACCCGCCGCGCCGCCTATCTCTCGGCGCTCGATCTCCTGACCGTGAAGCTGGAGGAGGACGAGCGCACGATCGGCGTCGAATTCCCCTACGTCACCGGGCCGGACGGGCAGTGGCTGACCATGCCGGCCGCGCTCTCGGCCGGCTACAGCGGCGAGAGCTGGAGCCATGGCAACTGGTTCGGCGGCTTCTGGGTCGGCCTGCTCGTCGCCGCCTATCTCCACAGCAAGGACGAGCGCTTCCTCTCCTGGGCGCGCGCGCGCATGCAGCTCGTCGCCCCGCGCGCGGCGGACGGCAACACCCACGACATCGGCTTCATCTTCCAGAGCAGCGCGACGCTCCTCCATCACCTGACGGGCGAGAGCGAATACCGCGACCTCGGCCTCGCCGCCGCCTCCAAGCTCCGCGCCCGGCTGATCACGACACGCTCCGGCGCCTTCGTCTCGTCCTGGGGTCCGCTTGACGACCTGCGCGGCCGTCGCTCCTCGGCGATCGACACCATGGCGAACCTCCGCCTGCTCTACTGGGCGGCGACGACCTGCGACGACGGCAGCTTCCGCCTTGCCGGCGAGGCGCACGCCATGAAGACGCGCGACGGCATGATCCGCGACGACATGTCGACCTATCACGCGGTCGAATACGATCTCGACAGCGGCGCACGCACGCGCGGCTATACCTTCCAGGGCTATGGCGACGAATCCTGCTGGCCGCGCGGCCAGGCCTGGGCGATCCTCGGCTTCGCCGAAACGGCCGAGGCGACCGGCGAGGAGGAATACCTCGACCTCGCGATCCGGCTCGCCGAATACTACATGGAACGCACCGACGAGACCGGCGTCCCGCCCTGGGACTACGACGACCCGGCCGCCCCCGACACGCTCCGCGATTCCTCCGCCGCGGCGATTGCCGCCTCCGGCTTCCTGACCATCGCCGCCGCGGCTCGCGACGCGGCGACCGCCGCCAAGTGGCGCGACACCGCCCTCCACCTCCTCGACACGCTCTGCCGGGACTACCTCGCCCGCGAGCCTGCCCACCGCGGCCTCCTCAAGCACGGCGTCTACTCCAAGCCCCACAACATCGGCCCCGACAGCGCCGTCATGTTCGGCGACTACTACTTCGTCGAAAGCCTGATGAAGGTCGCCATGGAAGGCCCGTTCCTGCCGGCCATCTGACGCGGAAGCAGACGACGCGGCCGGGCGCCGCGGGCTGCGTATGCGCTTGCGTAGGGGGAGCGACGCCCGGCGATATCCGCCACGTGCTCCCCTTGGTTTTTCAATCCGCGCTCCCGTTGGGGGGGCGACCAGCGCTTCGAGCTCGGGCGTCAGTCGGAGATTGTTTCGACCCGCGGGGGAGCGACAAGATTGTCAATCGCTACGCCGTCAGCCGCGCGAGTTTCGATCCGCGCTCCCGTGGGGGGAGCGACGGATGAAGTACCGCGACCTTGCGCAGTCGCTGAAGTTTCGATCCGCGCTCCCGTAGGCGATGAGCTCGGCGATGACCGCGTCGAAACCTGACGGCGCGAGCTCGCGGACCATCTTGGCGCCGGCCGTCGAATGATCGACCGGTTCGCCACCCTCCAGGCGCGCCTGGAACGGCAGCGTGTACTTGCCGAGGTCATGGAGCAGCCCTGCAAGTCGTGCTGCCCGTTCAAACCCAATCGCCGCGCCGAACTGCGCGGCCCGTGACGAAACATTGCCCAGATGCTCGCTGAGAAGCTGCCACTCGCTGCGCGGCCGGCCCTCCGCCGAATGCCCGTAAAACATTTGTCTCCCCCACACCCACAACCCTGGATGCGGGGACGATCCGCGTCAAGCGCAACCCGTGGCTTTCCTGTGGGTATCCGTCGCGGCCACCCCTGCACGCATTCCTTGCGGATGAAATCCGACGGGGCGCCGGCTTGCGCAGCGTTGGTCGTAGGATCAGGATTCTGTTTCGGCCGCCCGCCGTCGCCCGAAGAGCCTGCGGAAGAGCGACGATCCGCCCGCCCCGACGCGGAAGGTCGCGACATAAAGCGGCGGGATGAGCAGCATGCCGATGATGGTTGCCGCGATCATGCCGCCGAAGACGGTCGTGCCGATCGACTGGCGCGCGCCCGCCCCGGCCCCGGTGGCGATCACCAGCGGAACGACGCCGAAGATGAAGGCGAGCGCGGTCATGACCACGGCGCGGAAGCGCTGCAGGAGACCCGTCCGCGCCGCTTCCAGGACCGGCGCGCCGGCCTCCCGCTCGCTCTCGGAGAACTGCACGATCAGGATCGCGTTCTTGGCCGCAAGCCCGATCAGCAGGACGAGGCCGATCTGCGCGTAGATGTCGTTGACGTGGCCGCGCAGGAACAGCGCCAGGAGCGCGCCGAAGGCCGCGACGATGACCGAGAGGATGACGCTCACCGGGACGCTCCAGCTCTCGTACTGGCCGACGAGGAAAAGATAGCCGAAGACGACGGCCAGGATGAAGGCGAAGGGCGCCTGGTTGCCCGCCTGCACCTCCTGATAGGACATGCCCGTCCAGTCGTAGCCGTAGCCTTTCGGCAGGGTCTTCGCGGCGACGTTCTCCATGGCCGCGAGCGCCTGCCCGGAGCTCACGCCCGCGGCGGGATTCCCGTTGATCTCGACGGCGGGAAAGAGGTTGTAGCGGCTGATCGAGGCCGGTCCCACTTCCGTGCGCACCGAGGCGATCGCGCTGAGCGGCACCATGTCGCCGCCGCTGCTCTTGATATAGATGTTGCCGATGTCGTCGATGGTCTTGCGGAACGCGGCCTCGTTCTCGATCAGCACCTGGTAGACGTTCGGGCCGATGTTGAAGTTGTTGACGAACTGCGAGCCGAGGCTCGCCTGGAGGGTCGAGAAGACGGTGGCGGGCGACACTCCGTAGATCGCCGCCTGCGTCCGGTCGAGATCGACGAAGGCCTGCGGCACGTCGGCTGTGAAGGTGGTGAAGACCGACGACAGCGATTTGTCCTGGTTCGCCGCATAGATCAGCGCGTTCGTCGCCGACGTCAGGTCCTGGAGCGACTGGTTCTGCGTCGCCTCGAGGAAGAGGTCGAAGCCGCCGGTGGCGCCGAGCCCGGGGATGCTCGGCGGGTTGAAGGCGTTGATCTGGGCCGACGGGATCGCCGCGAGTTGCGGCCTGACGCGGTTGAGGATGCCGTCGATGCTGGTGCCCGGCGCCGTCCGCTCGTCCCAGGGTTTCAGCACCACGATCGCAAGGCCGCCGCTGGTGGTGCTGCCGCTGAGGAGGCTGTAGCCGGCGATCGCGATGACGTCGGCGACGCCCGGCGTCGCCTTCAGCTTCTTCTGCACGTTCGCCATGACCGCCTCGGTGCGCGACAGCGACGCCGCGTTGGGCAGCTGCGCATCAATGAAGAAGAAGCCCTGGTCCTCGCTCGGCAGGAAGCCCGACGGCACGAGCGTCAGGAGGACATAGCTCCCCCCGGCGACGAGGAGGAAGGCAGCAAGCCCCACGACGAGGCGCGCGGAAAACCAGTGCGCCGTCGCCGCGTAGGCGTTGCGGGTCTTGTCGAGGCCGCGGTCGAAGAGGCGGAAGAGGCCGCCATGCTTTCGCGGCTTGCGCAGGAGGATGGCGCACAGCGCCGGGCTGAGCGTCAGGGCGTTGATGGCGGAGATCACGACGGAGACGCAGATCGTGACGGCGAACTGCCGGTAGAGCTGGCCGGTGATGCCGGGAAGCAGCGCCACCGGCGCGAAGACGGCCACGAGCACCAGCGTCGTCGCGATGACCGGCGTCGTGATCTGGGTCATGGCGCGGCGCGTCACCTCGATGACCGGCTCGTCGGGCGTCTCCTCGAGGTTGCGCTGGACGTTCTCGACCACCACGATCGCGTCGTCGACGACCAGCGTGATCGCCAGCACGATCGCGAACATGGTGATCGTGTTGGCGGAATAGCCGACGAGGTAGAGGACGGGAAAGATGCCGACCAGCGACACCGGGACCGCGATCGTCGGGATCAGCGTCGCGCGCCAGTCCTGCAGGAAGATGAAGATGACGGCGATGACGATGACGAAGGTGATGGCGAGCGTCGTCAGGATCTCGTGGATCGTCGCCGTCACGAATTGCGTCGTGTCGAAGAGGATCGAATAGCTGATGTCATTGGGAAACTGCGCCGAGAGCGTCTTCAACTCGCTGCGCACCTCCTGGGCGACCTGAAGAGCGTTGGCGTCGGGCGACTGGGAGATGACGAGCGTTGCCGTGGGCTTTCCGTCGAGCTTGGATGAGGAGGAGTAGGTCTCTGCCCCAAGCTCCACCCTTGCGACGTCGCGG